>CACWIW010000057.1 GCA_902761035.1 uncultured bacterium
AACACGGGCATCGACGAACTTGCCGTGTTCGACTACCCCGTGACTGCGGAACAGGTAAAGTGGCTCGCGAAGTACAAGCCCGCCCAACCCGCGAGCGGCCCTGGCCGCGCCATGCCGATCTGCTGGCTGCTCGATACGGGTGACGATTCGACGGGCGGTATTCAAGCCACCAACTACGGTACCGGCACTGACGTAGCGTACAAATGGGAGACTAGTTACGCCAACTGGGTGAGCGTTGGTGCGTTTGGGTCAACCAGGGCGTTTCACATGAACAGCAAGGCCACGTTCCGTGTGGATGGGGCGTCGGCTGTTGATGGACTGGGCGCGACGCTCGGTTCAGGCATGACGCTCTCATTCTGGATCAAGGCTCCGAAAAGCCTTAACCCTCTTTGGCGCGATTTCATGTCTTTCCACCTTGGAAACCGCTACGAACGTTTCGAGTGGAACTCAAACAACCCTGTGGGAATCTATTTTTACGGTACATCCAACTCTTCTGCCGACATCAAGCTCGGAGAAAATACCTGGCAGAACGTCTGCATGGTATGGAATGCGGAGACCTCCAGGTTTGATTTCTATCTTGACGGACAAAAAAACGCGGCTTACCTGTCGTTTTCGTCGCCGTCCGCCACCGAAGCTCTCAAATCGTTTACCGTGGGTGGTCAGGTATTCGATGCAAAAGGTGCGACCAGAACGACCTCCGGCAGTGCGAATACGTTCATTGACGAGGTTGCCATCTTCAACTACTCGGTTTCTCCGGCGCAGGCTTTGTGGCTTGCGAACAACGTGCCGTGCCTGCCGCCGTTCGACACGACGAACCTCGTGCGCACGGTGTCGGCGAATGGCGCGTGGGCGGGCGGACTCGCCTCGTGGACGGTGAGGGAATGGGATGACGCAAACGAGGCGTGGGAGAACACGACGCGCACTACGATCTATCCCGCGCTCGAAGATACGGAAGTCGAAGTGGCAGTGTCGCTCGCGGACGGCGTGGAACTCACCAACGACACCTTCGTTACGCCGAAGAAGCTTCTGTTTGCTGCAGGAACGGGCGAGCCGCCCGTTCTACCGGTGAGTGCCACCCTCAAGGCCACGGCGGATTCCCGCTTTGCGCCCGAGGCACTTGAGATTGGCGAGGGGCTTCAGCTCACCGTGCCGCTCTACGCCGTGAACGTGGTCGGGACGCTCACGCTCGGCACGGGCTCGAAGATCACGTTCAACGTCTCCAACTACGACGGTATCGGCGAGGTTGCGCTCACGGCGGGCGGCATCGCGCTTCCTGCCGGCGAAACGGATGTGCTTGCTCACTTCGGCGTGACGGACAACCGCTTCGAGCTTTCGCTCTCTGCCGATGGGAAGATCGTCTATGCAAAGCTCAACAACGTTGCCGTGACGGCGACGTGGACCGGTGCAGGCGACGGCACGAGCCTCAATTCCTCCGACAACTGGGAGTGCCGCAACAGCGCCGGGACGGTTCTGCCGAACCTCCTGCCCTGCGAGCTCACTCGCGTGATTGTGTGCAGCGCCCTCGGTGTGCGTGACATTCCCGCCGGAACGACGATTCCGTGGCAGTATCTCCGCATCGAGGCGGGGAACGCGACGCTCGCGGCGGATTCCGTTGATTGGCGCGGGATCCCCGTACTGTGCGTCCCCGAAGGCGTGACGGTGGATCTCAACGGCAAGGAGCTGCACCTGAACGGCCAACTTGATGGCAAGGGAACGATCACCTCTTCTGTCGCCGGAGGCGAACTGCATATCGACGTGCCGGAGGGATCGTCGACGACAAACGCGACCGTTGCGTTCACGGGTTCCCTCAAACTCGTCAAGGACGGCGACGGAACGTTCACCGCCGCATGTGCGAAGCAGGCCTACACGGGCGGGACGGAGATTGCGGACGGGACGTTGATGCTTGGCACGAGCAATTTGCCGCTTGGTGCAAAGAATGCGTCCGTGAAGATTTGCGCGGGCGCGGTGTACGACATGAACGGCTTCATCAGCACGTCGTCCTGCATCTACGCCTACGACCTCGCGGGCACCATGCGCAGTCAAACTGCCTCGCAGGCCAACGGCTACAACACCGCCTATAGGATCCTGGGCGGGACGTTCGTCGTTTCGGGAGACGACGCGCGGCTCGAGCTGGGCAGTGTCTATTTCGCCTGTCCGGACACTGCGCCTACGTGGTTCACGATGAACGGGCACACGCTGACGTTCGACGGCACGGGCTATGTCGGACTTGGTGCGTTCCGTTCGAACGACTCTGGCAAGTGGGTCTTCACAGGCGGCAGCTGCATCTACGAATGGCTCAACGGCTACGGACCAAACAACGTGGACGTGGAAGTGCATGCACCAGCTTTGTTCAAGTTGAAGGGCAATGCCGACGTGGGTGGACTTGTTTACGAGGGGACGTCCTGGCAGAAGAATCAAGTCGTCTCGCATCTTCTCGTACTCGGAAAGTATGTTGCGGGACCGTGTCATCTGCCGATACAGATGCGCAACGGCTCGACGCTCGACCTGAGCAAGATTACGGGGTCGTTCGACCTCACGAACGCGGTCGCAAATACGACCTCCGCGTGCAGCGGCGTGATCGGCGACATGATCTTCCAGTCCGGTACGGCGGAGGCGCCGTCGATCATCAACGTGAACCTTGCGGGGCGGACCGACCTGATCGCCATAAAGAACAGCGAGAGCCCGTATGTCGTCACCTGGCCGTCGCAGCCAGCGAACGTGGACTTCGTCCTCGACGCGCAGAGCCACGCAGACGGCTACAGGATCTACCCTGAAGCGGGCGGTCTGCGTCTCAAGCGTTTCATGGGCGTCATGATTCTGGTCCGCTGACGGCGTTCCAATGCGGGCCGCCCGGTGGTCGGCCCCTACCGCGCGGATGGGCCGTTTTCAATTTTTCCCGCACATGGGCGCGTGTTTTTGGTATAATTTTCCACATGAAAAGAGAAGCGATAGGTGCACGGCGTAGGCTGCTTCCGCTCCCGGTCGGAAAGAGCATCTGGGAGGAAGTAGCCGCGCATTGTTACTGCGTCGATAAGACCCTCCTCATCCGCGACCTCATTGCGACGCGCGCAGGCACGGTGCTGTTTACGCGTCCGCGCCGCTTCGGCAAGACCACCGCGATGCAGATGCTCAAGTGCTTCTTCGAGAAGCGCGGCGCGGACGAGCCGGACGTGCGTCACCTCTTCGAGTCGCGTGCGATTGCGCACTGCGAGGATGCGGACGAATGGATGGCCGAGCAGGGGAAGTACCCCGTCATCTACCTCACCTTCAAGGACCACAAGTCGCTGAGATGGAAAGAGGCTTACGGGGCGCTCGCAATCGACATCGGCAAAGAATTCAAGAGGCACGCCGCGTGCATGGAGTCGCTTCCACCCGGCAAGGAGCGCGAGGACTATGTCGATATCTGCGAGAGAAGGGCCGATCCCACCCTGCTTGAAAACTCGCTGAAGGTTCTCGTGGATGCGCTTCACAGCCACTACAATGAGGATGTCGTCGTACTGATCGACGAGTACGACACGCCCGTGACGACGGCTTCGGCGAACGGCTACTACGAGGAGATGGTCTCGTTCATGCGTGCGTTCCTGCCCGGTGCGCTGAAAGACAACGAACACGTGAAGATGGGCGTGATGACGGGCGTGCTGCGCGTCGCGAAGGAGGGGATGCTATCGGGGCTCAACAACCTCAACGTGTTCACCGTGTTCGACGAGCCGTTTAGCGAGTACTTCGGCTTCACGGAAGACGAGGTCGAAGAGATGACGCGGTACTACGGACGTGAGGACAAGCTTCCCGAAATCCGTTCGTGGTATGACGGGTACGTGTTCGGCGGGCGCGAGGTGTACAATCCGTGGAGTGTCCTCTATTACTTCAATGCGGGCTGCGTGGCGAAGCCGTACTGGCTCGACACCAGCTCGAACGACATAATCGCCGAGCTGGTTGAGGAACTGCCGTTCGACATGGTCGATATACTGGAGGAGCTTCTTTCCGATTCGGAAGAGCATCCAGTTGTTCCAATGGCTGAGGAACTGGGTCCCTACCAGTACATTCGCAATACGCCGCAAACGCTCTATGCGCTTCTCGTCTCCGCCGGATATCTGAAACCCGTGGGGCCGATCATCTCCGGGTGTTGCGAAGTGGCCATCCCCAACAGGGAAGTGCAAGGCGTCTTCACGATGGACATCCTGAGCAAGTTCAGAAAGGACAGCGGGCAGAGCAGGCGTCTGCGGGCCGTGGAGACGGCGTTCTATCGTCGCTCACCGGAGGCGTTCAAGCGATGCGTCGAGGAATTCCTTCTGGAGTCCGCAAGCTATTTCGATTCATCTGCCGAAGGTTTCTACCACGGGCTCGTGCTGGGTATGATCTCGTTCATGCACGACGTGTACGTGATCACGTCCAACCGCGAATCAGGCTACGGACGCTTCGACATCATGCTGAAGCCGCGCGCGGAACACCGCGACTTCCCGGCCGTCCTCATCGAGGTGAAGGCGGCGAAAACAGAGGCGGACGACCTCGACGCGCTCGCCGCCGAGGCGCGCCGCCAGATCGACGAGAAGAACTACGCCGCGTCGCTCGTCGCGGAGGGCGTCACCGACATCATGAAGTTCGGCATCGCGTTCTTCGCCAAGCGCGCCGCCATCGCGAAGTGATGAGTGTAAAATGTAATGTGTAAATTTGAAAATGATGAAGTGAAAGGATGAAAACGATGAAGATTGTAAAAACTTGCTTTTGTACGCTTGCTGCCACACTCTGTGCGGCACAGGCGGTCTCGTCGGCGTATGCGGCCGACCTTGACGTCTACAACTTCCGCTACGACTTTTCGTCGGGCAAGAGGGTGTTCTGCGGCAGCGACGTGGTGCCGGTCGATCCGCTTTCGGATACGACGATCGGCAGCAGTAGCAGGGGAGACATGACGGAACTTCCCGTTTATGGACCTGACGGCGAGAACTCCGCCGCCCACCCGATGAGTACCGGATGGTCAGCGGGCGACTCGTCTTCCCGGCCCTTGACGATGTACAATTTCTTGAACGGAAATGACTGGACGTTTGTGATGTCTGTTCGCCCCGGCACCACTAACAACGGCGTCATCTTCTCAATCGGCAGGAAAAACACCAACTCGCGCAAGAACATCTCCATTTGTGCGTCGTCAGATACGACAAAGTTGCTCGTTGACGAAAACCAGCGGGCATCTGGCACGACAAGTCGCAAGGCGCAGATACTCCTTGACCAGAATGTCGATGTGGCGAAGGGATTCCATACCGTTGTCGTCGTGTACAAGAAGCCGACCTCTGGCTATGCCGGGACATTTGACTTCTACGTGGACGGCGTTTACCAGAAGAGCCATACGTCGGTTAACTATGCTTTCGGCGGCGGGATTCAGTTCTGCAGCACTGTCTCCGGGAACACGTCCGGCGAGGTGGGGACTGTAAACGATCTCAACGTTGCGTTCCGCGACATGCGCTTCTACCAGACGGCGTTCACGGCGGAAGATGCGCAGGCGTACGCCGCGCTCTATCCCGCCGACACGTTCCGCCCGAGCGCGTCCATCCGCGCATACGGCGTGAACTGCATCGACACGGGGTATCTCGTCAAGCCCACCACGCGTATCGCGGCGGACTTTCAGTACACGGAGATTGCAGAACAGGCGCGCATTTTCGGCGAGCAAGGGGCGTTGGGCTGCCATCTGTACATCAACGGCACCTACAAGGAATTTGCGTGCCTCATCAATGACAGCGCCACTTATTCCGGCTCGGCGTTCGGGAGCGGAGGCACTGGCAGCGCGAACACCAGCCGCGCTTATGTGTGGATCAACAGGCAGACCGGCAAGGCCAACCTCTGGCAGCGCACTCCAAGCAGGAACATCGGCGAGACGCTGGGCGGAACCTGTGCCGCTGATGCGGAAACGAGCATCACCCTGCCGCTTTTCGCGGATTATACCGCAACGGTTACGCAGAGATGGTCAAAGGCGTTGATCTACTCAATCGACATCCAGGAGAACGGAACACACCTCCACTTCTTCGCGCCGACGACGAACGCAACTGGCGCGGCCGGGTTCAGGGACGTGATTACCGGCGAATTCAAGGGCGAGTCCATGCCGAGCCCCTCGACCGCGCTTACCTATACGGACGGTTTCGGGTCTGCTGATGACTACAAGTACGAGGGCGGCACGCTCTACGCCAAGGTTTACGCGGCGCCTGACAGCACGGCGAAGGGGAGCGTTGCCGTGCGCGACGGAGAGGGTGTCGTCATCACGCCGGAGGCAGACGGCTGCTGTTGGATCCCCTACGGAACGAACGTGACGCTGACGGCGACGCCTGCGTCGGGTTACATGTTCACTGGCTGGGCGGGCGACACCCGTGCGATAACGGGCGGGAGCGCGTCCGATGCGATCATCACAATCTCTCTCGACCGAGTGGCGCAGCTTCGCGCCAACTTCGTGCGTTCGACGAAACCGGTTTCCGCCTACGCGCAGTCTGGAACCGCCGCGCTGATCGCCCACCTTGACGCAATCGATAACGTGGGCGTGGGAATGCACCAGGCTGCGGCGCCGACATGGATTGACCTCATGGGCAATCTGACGCTGACCAAGACCGGCGCGGCCGGATTCATCGACGACGCATGGAAGACGGACGGCAGCAGCTATTTCCAGACTTCGTCCACCGCCGCCAAGGATGCCCTCGCCTCCAAGGCGTTCACGCTGGAGCTGGTGATTTCCCACCCGTCTTCGCAGAACAGCTACGAATATTGGACGTATTTCGGAGCCGACAGTTCTCATCGTCAGCTTGTGGTTGATCTGCGTACGGCTAACAGCAGCAATCCACTCATTCAAGGTGTCCAGTACCGTGAAAGCGGATGGAACAAAAGAAGTCAATTTTCCAAGGGGACCATAACGAAATGGGGAACTCGCCAGTACATCGCGGTGGTGTGCGACTCGACTGGGGCTACGACATACTGCAACGGAACGAATCAGGTTCACAAGACGGCGGGCGGAAGTGTGACTCCGACCCAAGAAGCGATATCTATTGGTTCGTCAAATGGTGGTGGCTCTCCGCTCTACAACGGCTCGGAAATCTGTGCCGTGCGTATGACGTCGCGTGTGTTGACCGCTGATGAAAGGCTGCGCAACTGGTACGTTGACAGCCAGCGCTTCAACTTGTCGGAATCGCCCGACGGCTATCGGTTCGCCGATGGAGCCGTCGAAGTGCGCGTGACGAAGGGCATTCCCGGTTTCGAGTTCTCCACGGACGGTGGAACGACCTGGACGGATGAGGAGGTGTGGGTGCCGATCAACGTGGCACTGACGCTCACCGGGCGGTATGTTGCCGATCCTACGGTGACGGTTCCGTTCACGAGACTTCCCGACGGCGCAAGCGTTTCGGGCAACAGCGTCACGTTCACGCCGTCGCGTCCGTGCGACATATCCACCGGAGTGCCGACGCTCGACTTGTCCGGGTCCGCCGTGTGGGGTGCGGCCACTTGGCAGATTGGAGAGACCTCCATCGCGGCGCCGACAAGTGGCAGCGCGGTCGTCAACCTGACGGACGGCGACGCGACGTTGACGCTCGACGAGGACATCGACCTCGGCTCTCTCCGCGTCGTCGGCAGCGGCGTTCTCACCATCGTGCGCGGCGCGCATACGTATCGCGTCGAGTCGATCGAGACAGCTTCCGGCACACGGCATCTTGTGAGCACATCCAACGGCAAGATTATCTACGAGTACACCTCCACCGGCTTCCTGATAAAGGAACTGCACATGACGCCCGCCCAGGGCGAAACGCTCGTGCTTTCCGACGGCGTCCTCAACTTCGCGGCAGACGCGAAGATATTCCCCGGCGCGGGCGGAGAGCTTGGCGGACGGTCCGTCATCGCGAGCGCCTTCACGACGGCCGGAGCCCTTGAGATCCTTGGCGTGACGAACGTGACGCCGCTGGCCGCCGAGGACATGAGCAAGCTGACGTTCGCCGCCACGGGGACGCTGACGCTCCCCGCGCTTTCGGGCCAAGGCGTGGAGGTGACGTTCGACGCCAACGCATTCGGCGAGCCGACGGACGGGGCCGCCGCGTCCACGGCGACGGTGAAGGCCAACGGCGCGATCACGATGACCGACAGCGCGTTCGTCGTCCGGGGCGACGCGGCGCACCCGATCGTGTATGACGTCGCCGTGAAGTATGCGCTTCCCAAGGTGATCGACTTCTGGGGCAATGCCACGCTCACCTTCTCGGGTGCGGGCGCGTACAACGACGGCATGACGAAGGGAACGGACACCATCACGATGCATCCGGGAACGACGGCGACGAGCGCAATGGCATATCCGTACCACTACGCGAGCGGCGAGGTCGTTCTGGATGGCGCGACGCTGACGCACTCTGATGGATCCACCTACATCTACTACCTGACGCTCTCCAATGCGGCGTCGGCCTCCGTAACGGGCGGCTATTTCCAGTTCGGTTATACGGCGGCCAATCCTGTCTTGAAGGTTTCGGGGACGGGAGCATCGACCTTTAACGGGTATTTCAGCGTACTGGGAACGAACAAGTCAACTGGCGTCAACAACGTCACGATCGACGTTGAGGATACCGTCGCGGGCGAGGGAGTGGACTTCGTGATGGCTGGAAACATCTCCTCGGACGGTAGCTACAAGTCCTCGTCCTTCATCAAGACCGGCACGGGGACGATGCGCCTTGACGGTGTCGCGACGTTGAACCAGCCGATCCAGGTGAGGGAAGGGACGCTCCTCCTCAACCGGGCGGAAGGGTCGATGGCGGCGGCCAACCAGATTTCGCTTCAGGGCGGAACGCTCGCGCTCGCGGCGGGAACGTCGAATAATGTCGCCTCGGTGACGCTGACCGCATCCTCCGCCATGACGTTCGGTGACGGCGCGTCGTTCTCCTGCGCAAGCCTCACCATTCCCGACGGTTCGAAGCTGAACCTCACGGGCGATCTCAAACACACGGGATTGCGCGTGACCACCGCGCTCGACAGGGAGACGCTCAGGAGAATCAGGTTCAACGGAGCCCGTGCAAGTCAGGACGCCGACGGCTACATTCGCATTGGCCGTGGCTTCACGATGATCGTCAAGTAGTCATTCCGCCGCCGCATCCACCCGTTCCGCGCCGTAATATTACGGTGCGGAACGGCCAATTTTGGCAAAAGGGATGTTTATTGCCGCAAACCGTTCACAATGCGGCAGCATGATCTACACGTTCTTGCCTGTAACTTTCTTTTGACTTCTCTTATTTCTCCTAAACTCCGTGACTCCTATTCTCCCAATAGCGAAAGCAATCAAAGTTATTCTCATGTCCATTACTACGTGAAGCGTAGGCGGCGGGCTCCACAATTTCAGGATGAATCGACCAAGTACTGGTGACTCGGCCCTGCGGAGCTGTGTGAACTCTATGGGCTGGAGATCGCCCAGAAGGAACAGCGTTCATAATCTGACCAACTGCAAATAATTTGAACAGAGAGAGGCCGGGAACGATGTGTTTCCGACCTTGTTTCGTCTTGGCACGGAGATTGCTATATTCGTGGCATGAAAACAGACATGCAAAATCAAGTGGACCAGGTGGTGTATGGATCAGAATGAAATAGCGGCATTCCAGCAGTCGATTGAGACGTGTAAAGATCCGGTGGAGATCGCGCGGATGGTGAAGCTGGCGTTCAAGAGGATACCGGGGGAGATGGCGCTTGCCTGTTTCGCCAGGGTGATGACGGCGGAGCTGCCGCATCCGATCAAGGTAGCGGTGTGGGATGCCGTCCGCTACTCGCACATCTGGTGGGGCGTGGACGCGGTGCTGCAGGGGCCGGTGATGGAGAATCCCATCATCCAGCAGGCGTTCGCGGATGCCGTGCCGATGCGCCAGTGGGTTGTCACGAACCGGATGCCGGGCTGGGAGATTACGCAGATGACTGTTGATTTCCATGTCGGGATTGGCTTTGATTTCTCGCGATATTCCCCCTTGCAGATGCTGATCTACGCGCTGACTTCATACGACGATGAATTCCTCGCGACAAAATGCCTGGACTGGCTGACTGAAAAAGAATTGGCGTTTGTCGATTGCCACGGCAACAACCTGCTCTGGTATCTCACCTATCGCGACGACCAAAACGCCGCTGGCGGTTTCGCCTGTCCGAAAACCGTTGCCGCGTTGCTGGAACGCGGTGTTGATCCGTCCCGCCGCAACAACCTCGGCCTCTGCTGGAACGACGTCACCCGGCATGTGGTGAGGCCGGAGGTCCGAGGATGAGGTTCACCACCACCAACCACGAAAATATGCTATACTATCCCCAGCGGAAAACAGGAGAAACGATAACTATAGATTGAAACTTTAGTGAGGTGGCAGATGGCTGGAAAGCTTAAAGACCAGATAGAGTACACCATGCTTTGCATAGCGAAGTTTGCCAAGGCGGCTTCAATGTCGCCTCAGCAGGCATGCAGATTCCTCTATGACCATAAGGGACTTGATTTCCTTGACAAGTCGTACGAAGTGGAGAGTACGTTCTCGCCTCGTGTTGTCGTCGAGGATCTCATGGCCGTCTGCAGGAACAATGGCGGAGCCTTTGCATGATCACGCTTTATCACGGTTCTAACATGGCATTTTCGGTTCCTGATCTCTCGGTGGGAAGGCAGGGAATGGATTTCGGCAAGGGGTTCTATCTTACGCCGAACAGTGGCACGGCACAAAAGATGGCAGAACGCGTGACGCGCATTCGTGGATTTGGCGATCCCATTGTCCTTGTCTTCTCGTTTGACGACATGGCTGCGCGGCAGGCTAATATGGTGCTTGATTTCGATGTCATGGATCGCAAATGGGTCGAGTTCATCATTGCCAACCGCACAGGAGACGAATCTGCCGTAGAGCATAACCTTGACGCCCGCCATCCCATCGTCCATGGGTATGTCGCTGACGATCGGCTGATGCAGATCATTGACGACTACGAAAATGGTGATTTGACGATTGCAGAGGTTGAGCGCAGATTGGCCAATGCGCCGTTTCGGGCTTTTCAGTATTCATTTCACACACCGGAGGCATTGGCAATGCTAACGTTTAAAGGGGTACTCCAATGAGCGACGATGCCATTGTACGCCAGCTGACGCGATCCGCGATTTCCCGGCTCGTCGAGAAGGTCATGAAGGAAGAAGAACTGCCTCTCGCCGATGCGCTGCGCAAGGTTTACGATTCCAAGCTCTTTGGCCAGGTCAACGACCCAGAGACGGGACTCTATCGTGAGGGCCCGTTATTCCTTTACGGGATGCTGTGTGAAGAGCAACATGATGCAATGATCGCCCCTACTCATGTCGCAGGATGAATCGACCAAGTACTGGTGGTTCGGCCCTGCGGAGCTGTGTGAACTCTACGGGCAGGAGATCGCCCCGCGAAAATAGCGTTCATAATCTGACCACCTGCAAAAAAAATGAGCAGAGAGAGGCCGGGAACGATGTGTTTCCGGCCTTGTTTCGCCTTGGCACGGAGATTGCTATATGCGTGGCATGAAAACTGACATGCAAAATCAAGTGGAACGGGTGGATCGGATCGGTCTATCTCTTCAAACCACTCTGGTGAAGAACCAGGGGCTCATGGTCGTAGTGGGGCGTGATGGACAGGGCAGGGATCTGGCCATGGATTTGGCGACACTGCCGCATCTGCTGATTGGCGGCTCAACCGGATCGGGCAAGTCCGTGTGTATCAAATCGATCCTGTCGCAGTTGATGTGCACGAAGTCGCCTGATGAGGTCAAGTTCATCATCTACGACGAGAAGTGCATCGAGTTCAGACGGACGGGGAATTGTCCTTATCTGTTCAAGCCGGTGATCACCGATCCACAAGCATTTCTATCGATGCTTGAGGCGGTGCGAGATGAGCTTGAGGATCGTACGCAGGCAATCAGGAACGGGGACCCGGTGCCGCGTATCGTGGTGGTTGCGGACGAGTATGCCGGGTTGATGGTAAGCCATAGCGAGAGGGCCGAGCCGCTGCTTGCCAAAATGCTTGTGTTAGGAAGGGCTGCTGGCGTTCATTTCATTTTTGCTACGCAGAGGCCAGATGAAGTGGTCATGTCGGCACCCTTACGCTGCGGCTTCCCCGGACGTATTGCATTCAAGGTGG
The DNA here is from genome assembly GCA_902761035.1 of uncultured bacterium. Lineage (GTDB taxonomy): Bacteria > Verrucomicrobiota > Kiritimatiellia > RFP12 > UBA1067 > RUG572. Next base: position 12,099 of record CACWIW010000057.1, read on the forward strand.
CTTTTGAAGAGGATTCGCGCATGATCATTGACGAGAACGGCGCCGACCGCCTGAACGGCAAAGGCGATTTCCTGTTCCGCGATTCGACGGGCCTGCATCGCGGCCAGGCCCCGTACATTTCCGACGAGGATTTCGAAAGCTTGTGCACGCGTTGACGCGGAAAACCGAATCTGCTAAACTACCGCCAAAGGCATGAAGGGCACCATGAGCGAATACACCAAAACCCGCTGGCAGAATCGCCGTTGTCACAAGGCACAAGATGGCGACATTTCTGCTGCATGCTGCGGAATGACGTTTAAGGACATTCGCACGATGGTGCTGAATCCCTGCGAGGAGAATCTGACTCGCGGTGGTAAGTGGTGGTAGGCAAGATAATAGCAAACGAAAGGATAACGACGATGGACGCACCCAATCAAACAACAACGATAGACGACCTTTTTGGAGGGAAACGGCGATTCGCCGTTCCGTCTTACCAGCGTGCCTATTCTTGGCAGGTCGAACATGGTGATCAGGTCGGACAATTCCTGCGAGATATCCGCGAACAGGAACCGGGAAGGCGATATTATCTCGGGCATTTCCTCTTTGAGCATGATTCATGCGACGAGCCGCTTCTTGTGGTTGATGGGCAGCAGAGGCTTACGACGACCGTCATTTTCATGAGTTGCCTTATGGCTGAATGTGAAAGGCGGGGTATTGAGCGGTTGAACGATGTGGAAATGGTCGAGATAGCCGAGACCTATCTTGAGCACTATGGGCAAAAGTTCTTGACCGTAAAAGAGGATGCCGCATATTTCCTGAATCGCATCATCAAGCGCGATGTAGGTGCTACACGTACCACAGAGCGCAGATCGGAAGCTTGTATCCAAGAGGCCGCAGATTTCTTCGCGGCAGAAATGGCAAGGGCATCGACTGATGAACTAATTAGATGGTATCGTGTTCTTTCCAGTGCACGAATAACGACATATACGGTTGAAGGGATGGAGTCGAAGTCGATATCCGCCCAGGTGTTCGCCTTTCAGAACGACCGTGGCAAGAGTCTCACGACACTTGAAAAGACGAAGGCGTGGCTGATGTTTCAGGCGTATCGTAACGCGGTGCCAGAGGATATGCATTATCTCATTGAGGCGCTTGAGGGTTACTTTGCCGAGATATATGGATTGACCGAATGTCTCGTTGCGTCTGAAGACATGATACTTGGATGGCATCGTCAGGCGTTCATTGACTGCAGGGGAGATGGGGCGCTTGATGCTGTCAAACGAGCATTTGGCGAAGCGTCCGAAAAGCTCGCATGGCTTCTCAATTTTGCCTCACGATTGGCACAGACATTTCGCTATGTTCACGAGCTTGAGCAAATCTCAGAGCGGTGCGATGGTCTTGTGGCCGACATTTGCTACTTGGGAAAGACAAGTGCGATGCCGTTGCTAATCAAGATGCGGCACTTTGGGTTGAAACCGGAATCGGATGAGTCGCAGAAGGCACTTGGGCTTATTGAAAACATACTTTTCAAGCTGACGTTCCAAAATGCCGGCTATCGCACCAATAATCTTGGACAGATCGCTTTGGCCTTCAACGGTGAGAACTATGAATCCTACCTCATCTCTGCACTTGAAAATGCCGCTGAACACGGATTCCAATGGTATTGGGATTTCAAGGGCAATTGCCTTCGGTATTTTACCGAGAATCGCTACCACTATATCAGAGAGATCAAATACGTTCTGTATAAATACGAGAATCATCTGCGCGAAGAGCGTGGTGAGAAGCCGCTTGACATTAGCTCCTGCAAGGCAATATTCTGTGGGGACAAAAGGGTCGAGAACACCCTCGACCACATCGCGCCGCAGAACCCGGACTACACGGTATACACCGACGAATTCCGCCGCGATTTCATCTCCAGTCTCGGCAACTTGTCCCTGTTGACATGGTGCGGTAATGCTTCCAAGAGCAACCGCAATCCGACTCTTCCAGAGGTCAGAGAACGCTATAACACGCCGCAATGGTCACAGAAAGAGGTTTTCGACGTCCTCTGTACGGGGAATTGGGGAGAAGCGGAGATAGAAGCACGCCGCAAGCGGATAGTAGATTTTGTAGTCAAGAACTGGCATCTTGAAGGGGATTGAGAAGTTGTTGAAGAGGATTCGCGTATGATCATTGGCGAGAATGGCGTCGACCACCTGAACGGCAAAGGCGATTTCCAACTTCGTGATTCGGCGGGCCGGTATCGCGGACAGTGCACGTACACCTCCCATGGGGATTTTGAAAAATCGTGCGGCCCTGTTGCAACTAGAGGTCAGTTCTGATAAACTGTGCGCAACGAGAAAAAGCACCATGAGCGAACACACCAAAAACCGCTGGCAGAAACGCTGCCGTCACGAGGCACATGACGGCGATGCCTTCGGCATCTGCAATATCGGTGGAAGGGTGTTTAAGGGCATTCACACGATGGTGCTGAGTTTCTGCATGGAGAATGAGAATACGGCTCGCGTCGACGAGTACAGCCTGGAGAGGTAAAAACAACCGAAAGAGGTCGAAAAGTATTTATGAAAAAAGCATGTAATGGCTTTCAATTCCAGGAACCATTCTTTGATCCTTGGGTGGGATTGAATTATGGCTGCGATGGCATTAAGAAGGTTATGATTGTCGGTGCGTCCCATTATTGCGAAGAGTCAGGGGCTGCAGTTGACAAGTGCCCATGTGGTTGTGGTAAGTCCAGTGTTCGATGTCGGGGTATGACAAGAAAGGTAATTCATTGTTACCTGACAAGTGAAGACCGTACTGGATGGGTGAAGACATACACTAAGTTTATCAACTCACTGTATGGGCGAGAGACAACTCTGGCAGAGAGAGAGGTGGTGTTAGATCATGTCGTGTTTATGAATTACTTACAGCGTGTCGAGGGGAGTGGTTCCGGTGAAAAACATAATGAGTACTTTAAAGAGCCGTGTCATTTCCTCGCATTCTGCAATGTCGTCTTACGTTATCGGCCTGACGTGGTAATCGTTTGGGGCGATAGGGTGTGGAGGGCTATTCATGATTCAATATGTGAATGGAACAACGAAGCAGAAATGGATTATCAACTTGCAAAGCGAGGTTGGACAGCAGATGTTCGCGTGAACGACTTTACTTTTAAATTGTTGAGTGTTTATCATCCGAGTTATTGTAGCTATGAAACCGCAGACAATCCGCATGAGCGATTCAAGAAGTTTGGTGTGGATTTCCCATCGTGCAGCAGGCATTAGTCGACACTTGACGGGGAATGGTGGAGCCATGCAAACGTAAGAAGAATGCCGCGCGAAAGAGGATTGGACAAAAGGGGACGTTGCAATGAGCCAACGGTCCTGTTTAATCAAGAAAGGAACTAAGAAAATGAAAATGAGTTGGAACAAGGAGAGACTGTTGGCGATTGTTAGGCGGTTCCGCAAAGAAGTTGAATCACATTTTCCTTGTCGAGTTAACTTGGTGGAAATCCTAGGCTCGAACGAGAATGCCCACACAACGATTCTTTCTGAGATTCTTAGATTTCGCCAGGATAACTCATACCCGTTTCTCAAATCATTCTTGGAATTATGTTGGCGTGACTCAGATAATAAAATTGTGATTAATGATCCTATGGTGGAAACTCAACGACAGTATATCGATGCTCTGATTTGGGAAAAAGGGAAGTATGCCGTGGTAATAGAAAATAAAATCGATCGGGCGCAAGATCAGATTAAACAGATAGAGCGATATATTGAAGCCGCAGGAGAATTGTGTGAAATATCTGAAGAGAGTAACTGTATTTTTGTTGTGTACCTTACTGCTGATGGTCGTAAAAAGGTTGGTGATTGGAGTCTTACTAAGAAAGCAAAAACATTACTAGGATACAAAGATAAAAAGGATCCAGGGAGATTCATTGAGATGAACTATAGAGATGATATTCTTCCATGGCTTAAAGAGTCGGTAATTGTTAATTGCCGATATGGTGAGCACATTCTTTTGTCTATGTTGCAACAGTATATTGATTATCTTGAGAACCGATTTGCTATTATTGAGGATCGAAAAAGACGGTATGCTATTAATTTTTTAGAGCATGAATTGATGGGACACAGTATACGAGAGAAGTATGATCAGCTCAAATGTCTTGCCGATTCTATTTACAGCCGTGAGTGGGTTGATAGATATGACCGAATGGCGGCAGAGGGATTATCAACAAGTGTTTTATGGTATGCAGAAAAAATCTTAAACGAAGATTACTCAATCAATCTGTACGATGCCTTTGATGCTAAAGTCAATTTAATTCAAACATGGGCAGACAACAATGGTTTTCATAGACCATATAAGAGCAGGCAGTATGGATGTGTCTTTTTCGAACATCGGGTAGGCAAGAAGAATCTTCGAATGAAATTGCAAATTGACATATCTACGAGTGCTGAGAGCGCGAATGAGTTTTGGGTTCAGTTTTTTAATAATGACTACGACTGGACGAAAATAAGTGTTAATGAGTTCCCTATGTTGATGAAGCTTTTTAAAGAGTTATTTCCTCAACATCACTACAAACGCCAAGAGGAAGATGACGAACGCGCACGTGGCATTGTGGGGGATGTTGGAAGTTTTGAGTCTGGGGATAAGTTGCGAACATTTTTGGACGAGAAGGTCAAACCATTTGTTATAGCATTTGATCGACAGTTTGAGAATACATGACTATGACGATGTTGAAATGTTGGGTGAATCCCTTCGGCGATAAGGGGGACGTTGTGATGATGGCATGGCATCAGCGGCGGCTGTTCAGATTCTGAGCTGGTGGTGAAATGTTGAGCGGCGGAAGGGTACGGGAGTCGCCTTTCGCCGATCAAATGTGTTGGCACGGATGATGCTATGGGGTTGGCGTGAGCTTCAACAGAATGGAATGATCGAAATGGGCAAAGAGTTTTTCGGGGGGTGCGCCGGGACGCGACGAACAGGGCTGGCACATCGCATTCAAGGTGGCTCTTGAAGAGGATTCGCGTATGATGATTGGCGAGAATGGCGTCGACCGCCTGAACGGCAAAGGCGATTTCCTGCTTTGTGATTCGTTGGATGTGCGTTGCGGACAGTGTCCCTACATCTCCGATGAGAATTTCGAGAAATCGTGCGTCCGTGTTGCAATAGGAGGTCAATTCTGATAAACTGTGCGCAACGAGAAAAAGCACCATGAACGAACACGCCAAAAACCGCTGGCAGAATCGCCGCCGTCACAAGGCACACGAGGGCGATGTTAAAAGGAGATTCTAGATGAAAAAGTATTGGTTACATCGTGTCAGTTATGAAGGTGGATTTGGAATTCTTGCTTCCGAAAGGAAGTTGACAATAGGATTCTCGGACATTGCGGCGGATGAAAAAGCTTGTGAAGCCTTGAGCCGAGGTGATTGGGATGCTTTTTGTTGTAGATACACGAATATCTACAACGGCAAGATTCCGCGCAACAAGGCTGTGCTTTGGCGATTTGTCGTCGAGATGCAGGTTGGTGACATTGTTCTCGTGCCAATACCTTGGGGTTTTGATGTCTATACGATTGAGTCTGAAGCCATATTAAGGACCGATTCGGATGGTCGAGATCTAGGATGGTACCGACAAGTGCAACCAGTGATTCTTGGGTGTTCTCCTCGGGAAGGTTATGCGTCTAGCGCTTTGGTTTCGGCTATGAGATGCCAAAAGACAAATATAAATATTACTCGACTTTCTTCTGAAGTGGATATGGCCGTTGCTAAGAAGAAGGCCGAGGGGAATGCTGCACTGGAAGCGATGAAAAATGTGCAATACAGAACGGCGACACCGTATGAAATTGCACACGATATGATGAATGGTGTTCTGACCATACCTCCGGTTCAGCGTGGCTATGTGTGGAAAGCTGCTCAGGTTGAGGTCCTTTGGGATTCGATTATGCGAAAGATTCCTATCGGAACTTTTAGCATCATGCCGTCGCAGTCTGGACGGAATTCACTTTGTTGGGATTTGATCGATGGGCAGCAACGCGCTACGTCTATCGAATTGGCTTACCATCAGTTTCCTCCAAATGTTGAAGATTATTGGAAAGATAGCAACTTAACTGAAGAACAACGCAGGGTGCGTGCGCTGACAAGTCCTGTCCTATGGATTGATTTAGGGAAGGAGTGTCAGGAACAATTTCCACGGAAATACTTTTTCCGTGTGACGACTGCGGCACAACCTTGGGGTTACAAAATTAGCGTGAATGAAAAGTCCAATGAAACTATAGACATAAAAACCAGACGAGCTATGGTGGAGGGCGATATAGAATGGAAGAACAAACATTCTGTTAAACCGCTTGAAAATGCGAGACCATACCCATCAGAATTGTGGCCAAACGGGGCTGAGGCCCCCGTCCCATTTGAATTGGTTGATGCTTTTGTACGTGAACAGATTCACGTCGACAGCTCATCTGCATTTGCTATCCCTGATTTTTCAAGCTTTATTGATTACTGCTATAAGCTGAAAAATAGCTTTGAAGAGAAAACCCAAGATTCGTATTCTCCTTGGAATTGGTTGATTCGATTCTTCCCCAAAAAGAATCAGGTGGTCACCCCGTCGAGGTGGGAGTCGTTTGTAAAAGACCTTATGGATGTGGAGGATTATGTTGTATTTCAGCAGAATGCGCATAAGGTGGATGCCAAGCGAGACCTAGGAATATACTTTAAGAGGATTGGGCGAAATGGGTCAGAACCGTCACCAGAAGAGATTGCATACTCAATGCTTAAGGTAAGATTGCCGGAGTTAAAAGGTGTAATGGATGAGATTGCCCGTAAGGGTGTTACTTCTGCCGCGCACATGGCAGATCTGGCGATACGCCTTTGGTTGTCTAAGAAAAAAGGTGAAGCGGCGTGGAGCGTAAGCCATAAGGAACTGATGGAGATTTGCGAAAATGAAGATAGCCGGAAGAAATTCAAGGATTTTGTTTGCGGCGATTCATCTTCTGGATGCAATTCTTTCAGATGGTACTTGGCGCAAGTTGATCAAATGTTAGACATAGGAGAAAATGGTCGCTTGCTGGAATGGCATAGATCGGCTTTCTGTCGAAAGGATAGCGACAGGATTTACCAATATTTGTTGATGAAGGCGGAGTCACCAGAGGTTGGAATAGATTATGCGGGGCTTGCATCATTCTTGCTATTTCATGCAGAGCATTTAGATCGAGTTGTGGCTTGTATTGCCAATAGTCAAGATATAAAGACAGGACTAAAAGAGGCTTTTCGTGATGTTTATTATTCAAAGGCATCTTTGGCTCATCCGGTTTTCCCGTCACAATTAGATGACTTTATCGCCGCGACAGAATCGAAAGATTGGTGTGCCGACCTGCAGCGACTATTTGACACATGTCAGTTTCCAGAGGTGATAAATCTTATTGAGCATGGTAGAAACCGTTGCCAATATGCGATTTTGCTTCAGGCAACTCGATTTTTCATTCGCAAGGTTTTCCCTGGATATGATTCTGCTCATGAAATGTGGAGTGAGGAAAATTGCCCATGGGATTATGATCACATTCTTCCGCATTCATCAATCGAAAATAACAAACCGATTGGAAAAATGACTGATGGCAAAGCTCGTGAATTGGTCGTCGACTTGATTAATTCGCTGGGGAACCTCTGCCCGTTGCCTTTTTCGATTAATAGATCAAAGTCTGATGTTCCTCCCACTCAATCGTATCCCATCGGCTTGGGCGACGTGGATAAGGAATGGGTTGATGGATACCAGAGGGATCTTTTGCTTAGGGATGCTGACGATGAGGTATTTGGCGGCTTAGATTATGTAGATTTCTTCGAAAATCCAACAGGCGAAAAGGCGCGGCGATTTTGCCATTTTACATTGGTACGACTTAAGAATATCTATTCCTCGTGGTTCTATGGTCTTGGAATTGATAAGTTGTTAGACTTTTCGCCTGTAAATGATCCCAGGCGCATTCTGATTGAGGATGTGTGGAAGAAACTTGGCGGATTGCCATGGGGCGTTACAACCGGACAGGGCATTAGCTTAAATTATCCCGATCCGTTGATGGAACAGTTCATGTGGACTGTCAGTGATGTGATTACCCTTTCGCGTGAAATTTCATTTTGTGGGGTAGAGGCAATTATTGCTTATAGTGACAATGATAGAAGAGCCCTTTTTGAATTGGGGATAAAAAAAGGCGATAATCAATTTCGCAAGAATGTATGTGGAATTAGCAGTTCAGATGGAATCGACGGTTTCGTAATTGCGGATGAGCAAAGTCCTTGGTATGTCTTCAAGCGTTATCCTGCACGACCTACTTCTTCAGAACTTGAATCAGACATTAAAAAGCTAATGGTGATAGTTGCAAATAATATGTAAGTTTTTTTTGAGCGGATGGTGAAATCTTGAGCGGCGGAAGGATGCTGGATGTGCATTCCGCCGCTCAAATGTTGTTGGCACGGATGGTGCTGTTGGGTGGGTATGAACAATCAACAGCGAAAGGATCATTCGATGGCAGATCATGCGGACAACAAGAAGCAAACAGCTGAGGTGAAAGATGGTGCGCGAACGGCACATGCAGGAGTGGTGAAACTTCTAGGGATGAAGCACCTGAAGCTTGTGCAGGTGAAGATTGATAAGGAGGGCAAGACGATCTGCCACTTTTCACCAAGTGTTGGCGGTGTGCCGAAGGAGTTTCTCATTCTGCCCGAGATTGAGTGGAGGAGCGCGGATGATGGAGCCATCAGCGGCGCATTGCGTCGATATGTTGCTTCGCTGCGTGAGAAAGGGGAGTCGGTTGAATTGTCGGTGGCAGATACAGGTGTTGTCCGTATTGATCTGACGCTCGACGGCGAGAGTCGGAGTCTCTGGTTCAATGCAAGGACATCCGACACAGTTGTCCTTGACGCCGACGGCAACGTTTGCAGAAACCTAAGAGAGGCAATCCAAGATCCCAGTGTGTAGATTTTGAACAGGTGGTGAAATGTTGAGCGGTGGAAGGGTGCGGGATGCGCTTTTCGCCGCTCAAATGCTGTTGGCACGGATGGAGCTATAGGGCTGGCGTAAAAAACAACAGAAAGGAAAACGACATGGCAATAAGAATGAGTTCAACGGTTCGGGCAGGGAGCGTTCTTGAGGACTTCTCTCTCATCTCGTATGACGAGGACATGGGGCGGATGTTAGTTCGCAAGGAGTTTGGTGACGGTTCAGAATGGGCGGAACCAATTGCGATCACGATTCCAGACCTCTTCTTCCTATTCAAGGAAGAGGGCGTCGATCCGTCGGAAAATACATCGGCTAGTTGCTTCGAGTTCCACAAGGCGAAGATTAAAGTCGGGGATTATTCATCGACGTTCGATGATGACATGTCGGAATATGATTTTGGTCAATCCTACTGGGTTTGCGAGGCGGTGAGAAACTGAAAGGACTGCCGAATTCAGGATTATGACTTGGGCGGCAATTAGGACTGGTGCTGTGGTTCATATTTTGAATAGGTGATGAAATCTTGGGCGGCGAAAGGGCGCGGGATGCGCCTTTCGCCGCTCAATTGTTGTTGGCACGGATGGTGCTTATCGGGGTGTGCAAGAAAGGAACAACTATATGGCAATCTATCTGCGTGACTTCATGTTTCGCTCCGCTAGGGAGGAATCGGATTTCTATCTGGCAGAGAAGAGGACGTGTTTCAACTCCTTCTATCCATTGGACATTTTCCCGCAGAAAGGACTTGGGAGGGTTGATTTCGAACCAGTCACGATATTCTACGGGGGCAACGGTTCGGGGAAATCTACGATGCTCAACATAATCGCGGCACGGCTCAACGTGTTACGAGAGATACCATTCAAGCCGGGCCAGTTCTTCGACTGGTATGTGAATGGTCTTGATCGGTGCGTGAATGGCACATCTCAGGTCAAGGTTCCGCCTTTGTCTTTCAATTCGGAATTGGGTGAGGAATGGAAGGGCATCCCTGCCGAAAGCAGAATACTGACAAGCGAGGACGTGTTCGACAAGACTTTGACCGTGAGAGGCAGAAACCGCGAAATCGACCGGCAGCGCGACATGGTGGCACAGAAGTGGTGGGCCTACAACGTTGAAGGCAAGCACACGAACATGACCTCGATGCACGGACCGGAATACGAGGCATGGAAAATGCAACACTCTATGCGCGACAAGTCAATGTCAAAGGTCATAAAGGAAGAGGTGGGGTTTAACATTAAGACTGGTTCTAATGGCGAGAACGCCTTTGAGTTTTTCATGGAGAAGGTACAGGGCAATGCGCTCTATCTTCTCGACGAGCCAGAGAACAGCCTTTCTGCAACATGGCAGGTGAAACTGGCATCTTACCTTGAAGGCATGGCGAGATTCGAGGGTTGCCAGTTCGTAATAGCTACACATTCGCCGTTCCTGCTCGGCATTCACGATGCGAAAATCTATGACCTTGACACTGCCGGTGTTCCGGTTCGAAAGTGGACGGAACTTGAGAACGTGCGGCAATACTACGAGTTCTTTCGCGAACGTATGGAGGAATTCTGTTAATGACAATTAAATTTAAGAAGAGATTGAATCTCGATCTTCTTGAGTTCCACATCTGCGAGGCGGCGCAGGAACTTGACTTGTTGCTGGATGCGGTCCAGTATGCCAGGGACGGAACGCGGCGGGAGGGCGCTGCCGGCGACGAGCCTTTGCGTTGGCCGTTACAGGAAGGTGCCCTTGCCGCTTCGCTTGAACACGCCTACCACCATCTCAACTTCGCGTGGAACGGGCGGTTCAAGACGATGCGTGAAGCGGATGCGCAGTTCGATCGGAATGAGAAGTTCCCATATCCGCATGGCGCAGTCGGTTGGTTCGCAAAGTTCTGGTCGAAATCGTTGATTAGGAAGCGCAAACGAAAGATGAGTGTGGCGGAGGCGCAAATGACGTGATTGTGCGGTGACGAGAATCGCAAGAGGGCGTTGAAGCTGCTGGAAGAGTCGGCCAAGGAAGGATTTGGTTGGGCACGGCAGAAGTTGGCTGCGTTGTAGGTTGTTTGCGGCGCGCGCGGGGCGCGCGCGCTACCGGTTTGGTGGCACTTGCTGATTTTGTCTGTGGCGCGCGTGGGGCGCGCGCGCTACCGTTTTGGGCAATAGGTGATAGATCATAATTTGATCGGTTGGTGAAATATTGAGCGGCGGAAGGTGCAGGATGCGCCTTCCGCCGCTTGATTTTGTATTGGCATGGATGTTGCCATGGGGTAGACGTGAACAACTGAACTAACAAGAAAAGGATTTTAAGATGGATATCAAGGAAATAATCGAAGCGGTTGCCAGATGCTACGATACGAGTGTTGCGGACATTCTCTCTCCGTCCAGGGACTACAAGATCATTACAGCGAGACATGTGGCAATATATTTGGCCCGTAATCGCCTTGCGATGTCATTGCCTGAGATTGCAAAAGCATTCAATAGAACCCATGCGACTGTCGTCTTTGCCGAAATGAAGGTGACTGAACGAATGGCCAAAGACGATGTGTTTCGATCCGAGGTCGAGCAGCTGCGGCAACAGATAGAATCGACAGAACAGCCGAAAAAAGGGGAGACAACGTCGGAGGCGTGTGATGTGCGGTGGCGGCGAATCCAGGCCTTTATACAGGAAGCCGGGCTCGTCCTCGACTACCTCCACTGGCGCGTACTTTGCAAGCGCTGTGGCGATCAGCCTGCGCCAGCTTTGTTCTTGATGACTGCGAACGGCGATGGCGAACTGACCGAGGAAATGATCGTTGCGCAGTTCGAAGCCATTGCACGGCAGGCTCGGGCCGGATTCGTTGATGGACCGGGGTTCCCCGTGTTCGCATCGCTTAACTGTAACACCGAGGAGGGAAAGTAGATGAATCGGTTGCAGGTGTATGTCGATGGTTGTCCGCGATGGGCGAAGGCGTCTTCGCGGGCGGGCAGGATGATGCTATTGGCGTTCATGCCGATTGGCAGCCTTTCGCCATGCGGCATGAGGATGTTGGATGTGCGCAGGCATGGAAGGTGTCCTATTCAAGGAGATTTGCAAGATGAAAGACGATGCTGAACGCAGAGTGGAATTTCTGGGCATGCGGCCGTTGAAGGTCATCAAGATACGACGGCTCGTGAGTGGGAAGGAGAGTGCTTCATATAACTTCTCTCCCAGCACGCATGGCGTGCCGGATGAGTTTCTCATAATTCCAGATGTCGCCTGGCGGGATGGCGGTGTCGACGATCTCAATGGTGCCGTGAGAAGGTATGTTGAGAGCTTGCGCGAGAATGGCGAAACGGTGGAGGTGGCAGTGTCTGACAGTGGCATTGTCTGCTTTGATCTGCTGTTCAACGGCGAACGACGCAGCCTGTGGTTCAATGCCCACACATCAGACACCGTTATCCTTGACGCAGACGGCAACGTTTGCAAAAACATAAGAGAGGCGATTCAAGGTTCAAGTGTTTAGCTCGTCGCCCGCGCTTCGCGCAGGAATGTAAATGAGGACAGGATAACTTTGATGTTTGCTTTCGCTGCTGGGAGATTAGGAGATTCAGAGATTCGGAGGATATTATAAAGATTCTCCAAGCCTCCTAAACTCCAAAACTCCCAGTAGCGAAAGCAAATAAGAGAAGCCATAGGGAAGTTACAGGCAAGGAAAAGCAAGCGAAAGAGGAGTGTGGCGAAGGCGCAGACGGCGTGATTGTGTGGTGCAAAGTTGGCGCTGAATGTGGCCAAGTTTGCAGTGGCATCTTGCGATACGGCAAATTTTATGGTATCATACTGCAAAGTTCGCTAGGAATTGGAGGAAGTTTGCAGTATGATTGTTCAAAGAAACGAGTATCTTGAAGAACTGAAATCAAGTATGCACAACGGTCTCGTCAAGGTTTTGACGGGCATTCGCCGCTGTGGGAAGTCCTATCTTCTTTCTGTCCTTTTCAAGAACTATCTTCTGGATCGCGGCGTTCCTATCGATCACATCATTGAAGTGCCACTTGACCGCGATGAATTCAAGGACTGCCGGGACGCCATTCGCCTTGGGGAGTTCGTTCGCTCGAGAATCAGGAATGACGGCGAATGGACG
>CACWIW010000058.1:0-482 GCA_902761035.1 uncultured bacterium
TCACCGTCTATGCCGTTTGGGAGCTGAAGCCGGGCTACTACCAGATCCGCTTCAACAAGAACGACGGCACGGGCAAGTGGCGGACGCTCGGGTACGAGTACGGCGTTTCGACGAAGCTCTCCTCAATCGCCGCGCTCGGCTGGGAGCGTCCGGGCAAGACGTTCAGGGGCTGGGGCTCCAACAAGGCGAACGCCGACGCGGGCAAGGTCTGGAAGCTCGACGGCGAGTGGGTCAAGAACGCCACGGCCGAAGGCAAGACCATAAGCATCTACGCAATCTGGGAGTGACGCGCAAAGAATACGCGAATGGTGCGTGGTGCACCAATCGCAATCGTGCCGACAAGTGTGCAAGTTGTTGTTGAGCAACGACTTAGCGGCGGACAATGGTGGACCCGGCGGGACTTGAACCCACGACCTAGCGATTATGAGTCGCCAGCTCTGACCAACTGAGCTACGGGTCCTCTGGCGCCCCTGACAGGACTC
>CACWIW010000058.1:539-25579 GCA_902761035.1 uncultured bacterium
ACTGAGCTACGGGTCCTCTGGCGCCCCTGACAGGACTCGAACCTGCTACCCGCTGCTTAGAAGGCAGCTGCTCTGTCCAGATGAGCTACAGGGGCTCGTGGAAAACGCTGTATATTTTACCACAATTCGGCGCAGATGTGCTATAATCTTATCATAATTTTTCAAGCACTAAAAAGGAACAACAAAATGAAGAACTCGATCGAATCAATGCCCTGGGGCTCGTTTGACGGCGAAGAGGTGCGTCTGTGGCGCCTCGTGAACGCAAACGGCCTGGAGCTCCAGTTCACCAACTACGGCGGACGCCTCGTCAAGGCGATCGTACCCGACCGCAACGGGCACTTCGAGAACGTCACGCTCGGCTGGCCGACGCTCGACGAGTACGTGGCCGAGAACGGCGGCACCTACTACGGCGCGCTCGTGGGCCGTTACGGCAACCGCATCGGCGCGGGCAAGTTCACGCTCAACGGCAAAGAGTACACCCTCGAGCTCAACAACGAGCCGGCCGGCATCCCCTGCGCGCTGCACGGCGGCCTGCGCGGCTTCGCGCTACGCAACTGGACCGTCATCGAGGAGATCCACGACGAGGACAAGGTGGGCCTCGTTCTGGAAATCAAGTCTCCTGACGGCGAGGGCGGCTACCCCGGCAACGTTACAGTTCGTGCAACGCTCATCTTTGACAACAACAACGTGTGGCACATCGGCTGGAAGGCGACGTCCGACCAGGCGACGCCCATCTCCCTCACCGACCACGCCTACTGGAACCTCGACGGCGTGGACGCCGGCACCACGGTTATGGGGCACCAGCTCTACGTGAACGCCGACGTGATCACCGCTTACGGCCCCGCCATGATTCCCACCGGTGAGTTCCGCGACGTCACCGGCACGCCGTTCGACTTCCGCACCACGCACGCGATCGGCGACATGCACGACTGGGACTACGACCAGCTCAAGTACGGCGCCGGCTACGACATGAACTGGGTGCTCCGCAAGACGCCCGGCGACGAGCTCTCGCCCGCCTGCATCCTTACGTCGCCCGTCACGGGACGCCAGATCGAGGTTTGGACCACCGAACCCGGCATGCAGATCTATGACGGCTTCTATCTCCCGGCGCCCAACACCGGCGTGGCGCTCGAGACGCAGCACTTCCCCGACTCCCCGAACCATCCCGAGTTCCCCTCGACGATCGTCCGTCCCGGCGTGCCGCTCTACTCGACCACCGAGTTCCGTTTCAAGGTCGTGTGATAGAGGCCGTCTAGCCGACAGGACAACCAACCGCAAGGAGATGGGAAGATGAAGATTCGCATAATCGCCGCGATGCTGGCCGCCGCCGCATTCGCGGCGGGTGCGGGCGAGCACATATACCTCTGGCCCGAGGGAAAGATGCCAAACGCCCAGCCGCACCAGATAGCGGCCTCCACTGAGGACGCGCGGGCAAAGGGTTTCAAGGCGGACGAATGGCGCCGTCCGTACATCGAATGGTGCAAACCGCCGGCGAAGCCGAACGGGTGCTGCATGATCCTCATCTCCGGCGGCGGCTACAACTGTTACTGCGACGTGGGGCTCATCCGGATGTGGAACAAGAAGTTCACCGAGCAGGGCTTCCAGTGCGTGACGTTCGTCTACCGCACGCCGCGTCCGAAAGGCCTTCCAATCCACCAGAGCGCGTGGGAGGACGGACAGCGCGCCGTCCGCCTGGTGAGGGCGTCCGCAAAGGAGAAGGGCTTCGACCCGGAGAAGATCGGCACGATCTCGATGTCCGCCGGCTCGCACCTCGCGACGCTCCTCGCCACGAGCGCGCTCACGCCCGCCTATGCGCGGATCGACGCGCTCGATGACATCCCCTGCCACATCAACTGGGCGATCACCGGCGCGATCGCGTACGCCATGACCGACGGCATCGGAGTTCCCAACACGCGCAACGGTCAGGCCGTCGACGCAAAGCTCGACTCCTGCTTCAAGTTCGATGCGAAGACCGCGCCCATGTGCATGTTCCACGGAAGCGCGGACGTCTATTCGCCCACGGCCTCCACGTTCGTCTACCGTGAACTGCGCAAACACAAGGTACCGGCCGAGCTCCACCTCTTCGCCGGGCGTCCGCACGGGTTCTGGGGCCAGGACGGGAAGGGCGACAAGGCGGCCGCCTACGACAACTGGTTCGACCGCGCCATGGAATTCCTGACGCAGCTCGGCTTTACGGGTCCGCTCGCCCCCGCCGAGGACCTGATGAAGCGCTACGCGAAGGACTTCCACGATCCGGCGAAGTACGCCAAGGAAGAACTGTGGCCGAGGGGGAAGATTCCCGACTTCCAGAAGCACCAGTGCGTGCCGTACCTTGAATGGTACATTCCCGCAAACCTCACCACGAAGGCGATCCAGATCATCTATTCGGGCGGCGGCTACGGTGGCAACAGTCCCGACAGCTTCGAGGTCGCGCCCGCGCGCCGCTTCCTGAACGAGAAGGGCATGGCGGTCGTCACGATGAAATACCGCACGCCGCGTCCGAAGGGGCTCGCCAAGCACACGACCGCGTGGCAGGACCTGCAGCGGTGCATCCGCATCGTGCGCAGCAAGGCGGCGGCGAAGGGACTCGACCCCAACCGCATCGGCATCATGGGTTCCTCGGCCGGCGGACACCTCACGCTCATGGGCGTCACCAGTGCGCGCAGCCGTTCGTACTGGGACGTCGACAAGCTCGACAAGATTCCGTGCAATGTCCAGTGGGGCGTGGGCATCTACCCCGCGTATGCGCTCACCGACGGCATCGACAAGGGCAATGCGACCGGCGGCAATGCCGACGACGCGCGGCTCGTCCCCGAGTTCGCGTTCGACCCCGATACGTGTCCGATGGTGTTCATCCACGGCGACGCAGACGGCTGGGCCGCGATGAACTCCGTGAAGGCGTGGGAACAGATGCGCCGCATGGGAATCGCGAGCGACCTGCACACGCTCTGTCTGCGTCCGCACTGCTTCCAGCGGAAAGCATCCCCGGGCACAGGCAGCTATACCTGGCTAGGACGAATCTGGGAGTTCATGTCTGGTAAGGGCTTCAACCGCTAATGGCCGAGGACGCACCCAACGACTCCGGTAAGGCGGGCAGCCCTCTGCCAGCCGAATCCGAAAAGCCCAAGTGGCCGAAGAAGCCGCCGAAGACGGAGGCCGACCTCGCGGCAATCGCGTATCTGGATAAGCTCCGCGCGGGGGGCGGGGATCCGCCGCCGAGGGACGTACCGCTCGCGTGCATCGTGAAGGTGACTGAATACGAGAACGTACCGAAGGCCAATGAGGCGTACGCGATGGTGCGCGTGGTGGGGGCGGACGGCAAGACGTGGCGTCTCTGCGTGCATCGCGGCACGGTTAAGGTGGGCAAGAACGCGCTGTTCATCTCGGATGCGGCGGCGCTCCCCGTCGAAGACCGTTTCCGCAACCCGGCTGTATGCACGGTGAAGGAGAAGGTGTACAAGTACGGCTTCGGCGTGAAGGTGCGCCGTCTCCTGCCGCACGTGCAGCGGCACATCTACCCGCTCAACTGCGGCGTGCTCTATCCAACGTCCGCTTTCGCGGAGCTGAAGGGCAAGCGCGCGGGTATTCATGTGGCGGTTCTGCTGCATATCGACCGCGCCGAGGAACTCAAAATCCGCCAGCAGGATCCCCACGCCTGGGTGCGTTACTACCAACCAGAATCATAAAAGGAAGATGAAAACAATGAAGATAGTAAAAACATGTTGTTGTACGCTTGCCGTCACCCTCAACGTGGCGGTGGCTTGCGCTGCGAAGCCGGCGGCGGAGCGGATGGACCGCTCGAAGCTGCTTATCGGCGCATACTGTATGCAGGCGAACGCGAAGACGGACGCACACATAAAGGCCATCCACGACTGCGGCGTGGACTTCATCATCGGAGGGCTGCCGGCGTCCGACCGCGCCACGCTCGATCTCTTCGCGAAGCACGGCGTGGGCGCGATCGTGAACGGCGTCGTTCCCGGCTGGTGGGGCGGCGACGGCCAGCGCGCCGGCAAGATGCGCGAGACGAACCCACCGGAGAAGTACGCGGCGGGTGCGGCGGCGTTCAAGAACCACCCCGCGATCTGGGCAATCGACATCGGCGACGAACCGTCCGCCCTCGACTTCCCCTACTACGGCGAGGTGGTGCGCCAGCTCAACAAGGCGATTCCCGGGATGCCGCTCTACCTGAACCTCTACCCCAACTACGCGAGCGTGGCGCAAAACAACGGGAAGCAGACCATCAACCAACTCGGGACGAAGACCTACGCCGAACACGTGGACGTGTACTGCCGCGAGGTGCCGCTCAACTACATCTCCTACGACTTCTATCCCTATATGGCGTCATCCAATGGCACCGACCGTTTCCTCTCAAAGATGTACGACAACTTCATCGTCGTTTCCGAGGCGTGCCGCCGCACGAAGCGCTCCTTCTGGTACGTCCCGCAGGTCAACTCCCGCCACGGACTTCCCCCAACGAGCGAGAACCGTCTGCGTTTCCAGGCGAATGCCGCGCTCAGTTTTGGCGCGGAGGCGATTACCTGGGCGTGCTGGTGCGGAGGATGGTGGACGAACAACGTGATTGATGTTACTGGTAAGCAGACTGAGCAGTACGGGAAGCTGAAGCGCGTGAACGCTGAATTGAAACAGATTGGGCCGCACTACATGCGCTTCAGAAACGTTGCCACGCGGCTTGTCGGTTTCGCGCCCGATTCGCCCCAGCGTCCGTCATTGCCCTGCGCCGGCGCACCTGTCGATCCAGGCTATGTTAAGGCGTCCAACGGCGCGCCGCTCATAGTCGGCGAGATGGTCGCCCGCGATCCCGCATGCGGCGAACGCGCGTTATTCGTGACGGCCGCCGACGATCCTGCGGACGTGCGTCTGGCGAAATTCGACATCGTGTTCAACGTCAAGGCGAAGCGCGTGGAGGCGTTCGGCGGCAATGGTGCTATTCCTGTTACCCGCCGGCAGGACGGCTCCTTCTCCGTGCCGCTAACGTCCTGCCAGGGTATTCTGATCATATTGCATTTCCTCTAAGGGTGTGACGCTCGTGGAAGCGGGAAGCGACAGAAGTGTCGCTTCCCCGAAAGGGGTGTTCGGGGAAGCGGCGCTCTCGCCGCTTCATGATGACGTGGCTGCGACAAGCGCGGCCCCTCCCGCTGGGACAACGGGCATCTTGCTCGATATCGGGGTGGCGGGCGTCTCGCCCGCAACTGGGACAACGGGCGTCTCGCCCGTTGCGCTCTCATGTTCCACGGCGGCGAATGCGTGCTGAGCGAAGAGGTGTAGGAGGTTGCAAGAAACCCAGAAATTGCGAATTGACTAACAAAAAAAAATAGATATAATAGTTGTCACTCGCCTGTATTAGGAGATTCTCATGGTAACAAAGATATCTTTTGGCAACACGATAACCGCCATCTGCGCGGTTGTTGCGGCGGCAATCGCGACAAGCGCGACGTTCTCGGCGTCCGCTGCCACGCTTACCCATCGCTGGTCGTTCACGAGTGGTCTCACCGACTCCGTCGGCACGAAGCACGGCGTCGGGCGGAAGCAGAACGGTGGCAATAACACCGGGCATACGGACGGCGGCAACGTGACGTTCTCCAACGGCGAGGCCGTCCTCGCGGGCGGAACCTCCGCAGGTTACGTTGACCTTGGCACGGGCCTCATGGATTCCGACGACGCGACGATCGAGATATGGATGACGCGCCATGAGGACGGTGGTTGGCAGTACATGTTCGCATACGGCATCTGCGACGTTTCCGATCCGGGCTTCTTCACCTGTTCTTATGCATATGGCGCTTCAAACGACAACGACCGCATGGCCAGACCCGAGTTCACGATGCGCTTGAACAACAGCACGATCTATGAGCACAACCATAACTACGGCCAGTTCGGACCGATCATCCCCGATGTCAAGTACCATATTTCGCTGACGTTCAAGAAGAATGGCTCCGACACGGCCGTCCGCTGGGTCATCCGTAACGCCATATCCGGCGCCATCGTCCACGAGAAGACCGTGACGGCGACGGGCTGGACGGCGACTGCCACGACGGCGACATGGGGCCTTACACTCGGCCACGACCCGTGGTTGAACGGCGCACAGGACTGCCCGTCCGAGTTCGACGAGGTGCGTATCTGGAACGGCGTACTAAACGATGACCAGATCGCCGCCAACATCGTGGCCGGCCCCGACACCTTCCCCGTGGGCGGCAGGGACACTTCCACCGCCGCGACGGGCTTTGACATCGCCGCCGGCTCGACGTTCACCATCGGCAAGTCCGGGATGCACTGGACGGCCGGCACGGTTTCCGTCGGCGCGGGCGCGTCCATCGTTTTTGACACCGCCAACTACGACGGCGCCGTGATGAAGTTCTCCACCGGTGGCTTCTCCGTTCCATCCGGCAGTGTCCTCGACTACGTTCAACTTACCGACACCGATGACTACGTTGCCTCCATGGAGGACGCGAACACCGTCCTCGTGCGGCTCAAGTCCACCGTCCCGCACACCTCCACGTGGGTTGGCGGACAGCCGCAGTCGGTGGCAGACCTTGCCGATCCCTATAACTGGGAAAGCGTGTTTGCCGACGGGACGGAGGACTATGCCGTACCGGGCTCGAACACGACTGTTGTCATCCCCGCGACAAGTCTCAATTACTTCTCCATTCCCGACGGCGTGACGCTGAACTGGGGGCGCGTCATCCTTGGCGGGCACACCCGCACCAAGAGGGGCAAATTCGCCGCGAACCCCAACGTCTTCAGCAAAAACACGTGGATCGACCGCGCCATCTCCGAATACACGGGCGTGGTTGACAAGGAGATATCAGACCTCTACCGCACCACGTCCGCTGGCAACTCACCGTCCGACTTGGGGAACAACGCCATCCTCCGCTACGACGGATGGGTACACGTCCCCGCGTCAAAGGCCGGCTTCTGGAAGTTGACGTGCAGCTTCGACGACGTGTTTTCATTTGCCCTCGACGGCGATTTAATCATCGCGCTCCAGACGTACCGCTACGCCCGCACGTCGGGCTTCTACGTCTCGGAGGGCTGGCACCGCTTCACCTGCCTTGCCGGTGACACGGGCGGCGGCTACGGTGCACAACAGACGCTCGGCTCGATGAAGTATCCGTTCGTGATTTCCGTCAACGGCGGCTCCGAGATCGCCTTCGATTCCTCCAACTTCACCTTCGGCAGCGATAGTGACGCGGTAAAGCTCACGCGGGACTGCGACTGGCGCGCGCTCGGCGAGATCGACGTCTCGAGCGGCCTCACCATCGACCTCAACGGACACAACCTCGCCGTCACGGACATCGGGCGTTCCACGCTCGGCGCGTCGATCGTGAACACCTCCGCCGACGCTTCGGCGCTCTACGTGGTCAGCCCCGTCTCCACCTCCCAGGCGCAGACGAGTGGCATCGCCTCCGTGCCGATCGTGCAGTATGGCGCGAAGTCCGCCATCTGGTCCGGCGCCGCGAACGACGGCAACCCCCTTACGCCCGGCAACTGGTCCGTGACGAGCGGCGCGGGCATGGTGATTCCAGGCGGCCTGCCCGACGCCACGACCGCCGCGACGATCGCCGGCGCGAACGTGAACATGCAGGTGCCGTCCGGCTCCGCGTTCCAATGCGCCTCGCTCAACATCGTCGACTGCACCTTCACGGCGGACTGCGACTGGCGCGGGCTTTCCGTCACGCCGTCCATTACCGGCACGGCGGACCTCAACGGGCACAACCTCCGCCTCAACCATCTTTCCGCTGGCGGCGGCGCGGCCCTTGCGAACAGCGGCACCGGTATTTCTGCCGTGAAGTTCACTGCGGACAACAGCACTGATATTTTTGAGGCGTCGCATTATATCGATGGAGTTGCGAATCTTATCACAGCGGATAAGGCGAGAGTTGTGATAGAGAAAGGGGATTCCAGCGCATGGAACCTCTCAGCGTTCAATGTCGATGGGATATCCGGGGGGTATCTTGAGGGACTTGTCAGCGCCGGGGCGCTTACTTCGTCTGGCAGCGCGGTGACAATCGGCGCCAACGGATACGGCGAACTCACGGTGGACGGGGGTGATGTCACGTTTGAAAAGGGACTCAACCTCCCCGGAAACCGATCGACAACAGGAATTGTGAACGTCAAGTCCGGCAACCTGACATCTACGGGATATGTAGATTTCGGTGGTACCGGCGGTAAGGAGAGCAGGATCGTCCAGAGTGGTGGCACTGTGACGTTGAGTGGTTCGTCTTGGTTTGGCAGATTCAACGGGGGACCTGCAATATACGAATTGGGTGCAGGCACGTTCTCGCAAACCGGCGGCAGTCTCCACTTGGGACAGATAGGCGGCGGTGTTTGCCACTTCAACCAAAGCGGCGGCGAGGCGAATATCACGAGCGGCAACTTCACCCTTGCCTACAATACCAACTCCAAGGGCACGTACAATCAGACCGGCGGGACGCTCACATCGTCGTTGACAATCAACATTGGCGGGGACGGCTCAGTTAATGGTACTGGCGGTACAGGTGAATTCGATATCGGCAGTACGGTAAACGCGAATGCGGGCGTGAATGTTGGCGGTGGCCGAACTGGCACTGGGCACCTTGTTTTGAATGACGGCGGTGTTCTCACCACCTCGTACATCAAGAAGGGCGCAGGTACGGCTAAAGCAACGTTCGCGGGCGGAAAGATCGTGGCGAAGGACGCGAGCAACGCCTCGACGTTCATCTCTGGCATTGGGGACGTCACATACGCGGCGGGCGGCCTCACGGTCGATACGGCGGGGTATGACGTGTGCATGACGAACAACACCGCTTCCGCTTCATCGGCTGGCAGTGCCCTCGTCAAGCAGGGCGCGGGCACGCTCACGGTGGATGCGCTCCCGCCCGTGGACAGTGTGACGGTGAGCAACGGTACGCTATCGGTTTTGGCCGACGTTGACAACCGGAGATCGTCCGACATTCTCGCCCGCCGCTGGAGTTTCACGGGCGGCAGCCTTGTCGATTCCGTGGAAGGCGCTGCGGCAACCGTCATGCCAGAGGAAAATGCCGCCGTCGCCTTGGCGGGCGACGCCGTGGCGTTGAGCGGCGACGGGCACGACAAAGGCTATCTCGACCTTGGCACGGAACTTACAACCGGCAACAACGCGACAATCGAAATCTGGGCGAAGCGCACGGCCGTGAAATTCTGGGCGCGCATGTTCGACTACGGGCTTGCAGCAGGGAACACCTTGTTCTTTGCGTGGAACAGGGGCAATGAGGCAAGGCCGAATCTGAAGGTGTCCTCAGATGAGAGGTTGTTCACAACCAACACGGACAACATCGAGAACGACAAGATGTACCACTTCGTGTTCGTGCTGTCCGAACGGGAGGACGGCAAGACGGACGTAAAGATGACGTTCCGCCAGGCCGATAATCCCTCGTGGGTGAAGACATACGAGTACACGACATCAAGCGAGTGGGCGCTATCGAACGTCTCGTCGGGCCACTTCTACATAGGGCGGTCGTTCTACAGCGGCGACTCGGACGCCAACGCCATCTACGACGAGGTGCGCATCTGGAACGCCGCGTTGAGCGACGATGCCATCGCCATGAGCTACGAGAAGGGTGCCAATGCCACAGCGGAGGACATCGCGGCAATAACGGCCAAGCAACTTGAGAGCAACGCCCGTGTCCTCGAACTTGCGGGCGGGACGCTCGTGCTCAACGGCCACGCTCTCAGACAGCCTGTCGTGAAGGGCGCCGGCGTGGTCAGCGGCGGAACTCTGGACATCACGGACAGCCTCGTCGTGAACCTGACGGACTGCATTGCGGGCAACTGCATCACTGCGAGTGGCACGATCAACTTCATCGGTGCGAAGCTGGTGTTTGAGGATCCGGAGGTTCTTGAAACGCACAAGGGGTCGATTTGGCTCATGCGGCCCACGTCGGGTGGAAGTGCTGCCTTCATCGGGAATCTGGAACCTGCCTCACCGTTGCCGACGGGCTGGAAGATTTCAATCTCCGCCTCCGGCGCGAGGCTGCTGAAGTCCGGTCTCTCGATCCATCTAAAGTAATTTAATAAGAAAAACGATGAAAAATATGCTGACTACGATGATGAAGATCGCGGCTGCTTTCGCGGTCGCGGCGGGCGCGGTTCTTCCATCGCATGCAGATGAGATAGCCGTACCGAGCGTTGTCACAGGCGATGCCATTTTCTGGCTCGACGCCTCCGACGTGAGCACCATCACCACGAACACGAGCGGCGAGGTCACGCAGTGGAACTCCCGTGTCGGCAGCAACTACGCCAAGCAGGGATGGAATTATTATGCCGGGAGCGCCTTCCTGTATCCGACGTACAATGCAACGACATACGGCATCCCGACCGTCGATTTCGGCAATGCAGTCCAGAGCGGGTGGGATAATTCCAATCCGGGCAGGGACCTCAACATCAACACGCCTGTCGTCGTCAAGACCGTGTTCTTCGTGACGCGCATCCAGAAAGACGGCAAGGCGGCTTGGCTGGGACAGGAGGATGCAGCCGCCGGCACGGGCAACTGCTTCAGGCGAGATGAATATGGCGCGTACAACGACAAGCGGTCCGGCCAGCCGGGGCAGTCCCGGTTCGCGAATTTCTGGATTGGAACGAATGTTGTCGCGGACATGACCACTGAACATCCGCCGGCAGACCGGTTCTGCGTGTATTCGGCGCAGATGGACGACGCCGGCACGTACGCGGCGCAGCATCTGGCCGAACAATGTGGAGGACTGCACAGCGGCGGCAAGCAGCTCTCCGAACTTATCCTGTTCGATCGCGTCTTGACGGACGAAGAGCGCATCGCGGTCACGCGGTACCTTGAGGCGAAGTGGCATTACGAGCCGACCCTCATGGATACCGCCGTATTATGGCTCGACGCCTCGGCGACGGGTACGATCACCACAAACGCGAGCGGCGAGGTCACGCGGTGGAACTCCCGCGTCGGCTCGAACTACGCAAGGCAGAGCAGGCATTACAACGGCTCCTCCATGCCGTACCCGAAGTACGACACGATGACCTGGGGCATCCCGACAGTTGACTTCGGCGAGGCGAAGACGGACAACGGATGGTCGGGCTCCAATCTCGGCATGGATCTCTGGCTGAGCACGGTGGTTTCCGTCAGGACTGTGTTCTGGGTTGCGAAGATGGGCGACGGCGGCAATGTGGCATGGATGGGGACGTGGGCGTTCGACACGCCCTTCAGGCGCGGCGGCGATGGGCAGTATGCGATGCTCCCCAACGCCAAGTTCACGGACTTCTGGAATGGAACGGACGTTGTCACGGACATGGCGACCGAACATCCGCCGTCGGACAGGTTCTGCGTGTTCTCGGCGCAGATGGACGATGGTGGCCCATACAACGCGGAATTCCTGGCGTCCCATTGCCTGGGACTGCACAGCGGCGGCAAGCAGCTTTCCGAACTAATCATCTTCGACCGCGTGCTGACGGATGACGAGCGTTTAGAGGTGACGTACTACCTGACGGACAAGTGGATGTCGGAGTACGAGGCGGAGGGAATGAAGTGGGATCGCCGCCACGCGGATTCCGCCGGCGACGACGGCGAATGGGGCGCGGACAAATACCGCGTGTTCGGCGCGGACGCGCAGGTTCCTCCCCAAGGTGCAGCCGCATGGGGCGTGGAGCTCACGGCGGGCGCAACGCTCGGCGGCGGCGTACTCGCCCTCGGGCACGGCGGCATCTACGCGGCGTCCGGCGCGACCGTCACCGTGACCAACGCCGTCACCGGCGGCGTCAACGTGTTTGGCCCCGGTACGGTGAAGTTCCTCGCGCAGGGTACGATGCTTGACGCGCTGACCGTGGGCGGCACGGCGCGGGCCGTTCTTCTGCCGGGCACGACGATTGGCGGGAAGTTGATTATGAGGGACAACGGGCGGCTCGTCATCGACGCGACGTCACTGCCCGCCGGCGAATACGGCGAGATTTCCGTCGGCTCGTATTCCCTGCCCACCGGCGGCAGTTTGCTGGATTACGTTGAAGTCCTCGGCACGGGGCACAGGCTGACCTACGACATAACCACCGGCACGCTGATGCTGAACGAGGGCGGCATCCCCGTGGAGGCGCGGTGGATGCCGCAGAACGGCAGCACGAACCCGAAGGACGCCGCGAACTGGAGGTGCCTAGACGCCGAAGGGTTCCAGACGGCCGGCAAGCTGCCCGGCAAGTCCGTGACGAAGGTGACGCTCGCAACCGCCGACCTCGACCTCCGCGACTGGGGCGTGGACGTCTTCGCGGACGGCGTGGAGATCGACCTCAAGGGACACTCGCTGCGCGTTGACAACCTCGACGGCGTTTCCTACACCAACGCCGTGATAAAGAACACGAGCGCGGCGACGGCGACTTTGGAAGTCCGCGTCACGGCGGACAGCGTGAACAACCCATCGGCGACGATCAGCGGCAACGTCAGGTTCGTCAAATCCGGCGAAGGCGAGTTCGTGGCGTCCCGCGCGCAGTCGTACACGGGCGGCACGGAGGTCAGGGCCGGGACGCTCAAGGCCGGCATCGCGGGGACGGGCAACCCGCTCGGCGCGACGGGCACGGAGCTGAAGATAGACGGCGGCGCGACCTTCGAGCTCAACGGCAAGGGCGGCTGGGGCGGCTACGGTCTGACGCTCGCCGGCGGCACGCTGAGGAACTCCACATGGATGAACTTCGACGCCGGGCTTTTCACCAACGTGACGTTGACGGCGGAATCGCTGATTTCGATGCCGGTATACGCCCAATGGGGGCTTGCCGGCGCGAACTACGATCCCGTCACGATCTGTCTCGATGGCCACACGCTCAACATGGACGTCTATCGCGTGGACATCAGCATCGCGTTCTGCAACGCAAGGTTCGTCGGCGGGGGCGATTTCCACATCAGAAGCGGCGGCAACTTCCAGACGGGCGTGAAGGGGATTGACGCGGCGTGCGGCGAGATCGCGGCGACGAACGTGTCGCTGCGCGTGAATTCCGCGCTCAAGCTCTACGCCACGTTAAGCGTCCGCGACTACGAGCCGATGTACAACACGCCCGGCTGCGTCTCATACGACAGCACGGCGGAGATGAGGGTGTTCGGCGCGTTCAAGCCCGCGTCGTTCAACGTGTTCTACGGATGCACGATGCAGGACGGATCGACGATCGACCTCGCCAACAGGACGGGCGCGGGCGGGCTTCCGTTCCACACGACCTCCGACGTAGCGGCAGACAGCACCAACAGCCTCCGCAAGGCCGTCGGCTTCGCGCCAGGCGCGACGGTGACGGTCGATCTTTCGGCGTTCACCGCCGCGCGCGGCGAGGCGTTCCTCAAGGAACGGGCGAATCCGTCGCGGTACGGCTTCGAGGGCGATCCGCGCATCCTCACGTGGGATGCACCTCCGCCGGCGGACGTTGAGTTCGTGCTTGACGCCGAGACGTCTGCGTCGTTCGGCGGCAAGTACAGATTCAAGAGGCGCGCCGACGGCCTGTTCATCACGCGCAACATCGGTACCTCCATCCATTTGAGGTAAAATACAAAATGCGCACACGGGAAAAGGGAATTATGGTATAATTTCGGACGTGGAAACAACGAGACCCATACTTTACGGCGTGGCGGACTACGCTGAAATACGGAAGGCGAACGCCTGGTTCATCGACCGTACCGCTAAGATACGTGACCTTGAAGGTACGCGATACGCGGTGTTCCTGCGTCCGCGCCGCTTTGGCAAGTCGCTCTTGACGTCCATCCTCGAGGCGTACTACGATGTGTATTATGCCGACAGGTTCGACGAGTTCTTCGCGGGGACCGACATCGGCGCGAACCCGACGGACGAGCGGGGCAAGTACCTCGTGCTCAAGTTCGATTTCTCCGCTGTGTCGAAAGAGGTCTCGCACGTCCAGGCGTCGTTCAGCAAATATGTCGCCGCTTGCTGCGATGCTTTCGTGTTGAAATATGCGGATGTCCTTCCGCATGGCCTCTCCGAGGCCGTTCTCGAAGAGCCGATGTCGGACGACAAGTTCAACAAGATTGCCTTGCGAATGAAGAGTTCCGGTAGGAAACTCTACGTCATCATTGACGAGTACGACAACTTCGCGAACACGATCCTCGCGGAAAGCGGGGTTAACGCCTACAATGCGCTCTGCCACGGAGACGGATTCTTCAAGGACTTCTTCGCCAGGCTCAAGGCGGCCACGTCCGGGACAGAGGCGCCGGTGACGCGCCTGTTCATCACGGGCGTCTCTCCCGTCACGATGGACGACGTGACGAGCGGCTTCAACATCGGCACGAACATCTCGCTCGACCCAGAGTTTGCGGACTTGACGGGCTTTCGCCACGACGACCTCCGCGCCATCTCGGACTACTACGCCGCGCATTGCGGCTTCGACGCGGAAAAGCTATACGATACCGCGCGTGAATGGTACGACAACTACCGCTTCGGCAGCGCATCCGCGCCGTCGGTGGCAAACACAACGATCGTGTTGTCGTTCTTCAGCTACATCTGGCGCACGAAGCAGTTCCCCAGGGAATTCATTGACGAGAACCTGCGCACGGACTACGCGAAGATACGCCACCTTGTCACGCTCGACCGCCGGCTCAACGGGAACTTCCACGTGCTCGAGAACCTCATTGCGGGCGGGGAACTCACTGAGCGGCTCGCGAAGTCGTTCCAGGCGCGTGAGCTGACGAAGAAGGAGAACTTCACCTCGCTCCTCTACTGGCTCGGCATCACGACGATTACGGGCGAGTCGTTCGGCAAGACGACTTTCGGTATTCCAAACGAAACCCTGAAGGAACTTGCCGCGAAGATGATTCCCGCTGCCTACTCAGACGTCCACAAGATCGACGAGCGCGTGTACGACATCAACGACGGGCTGTGCAACTTCGCCGAGAAGGGGGAATGGCGCGGCTTTGTCGGGGTCCTCTCCTCGATCGTGAAGGAGAACTTCGCGGTGCGCGACACGGTGGAGGGCGAGAAGGTTGTGCAGTCCACGCTCGTTGCGCTTCTGGTTTCCGCTGGCGGGCCGTATTTCGTGAAGCACGAGCGAGAGGCCGGCGGAGGGTTCTACGACATCGCGCTCGAGCCCCAGCTCTCGCGCTGGCCGGAGATCGCCCACGCGGCGCTCATCGAGATGAAGTACGTGAAGGCGGGCGATCCCGCGCCCACGCTTGAACAACTTGCGAAGATCAAGGCGGACGCCATTGTCCAGCTCGACCAGTATTCCGCAGATCCTGCGCTTATTGCAGAGTGGCATATTGGGGTGGCGGGCGTCTCGCCCGCAACTGGGACAACGGGCGTCCCGCCCGTTGCGCTCCACCGCCTCGTCCTCGTGTTCCACGGCGGCGAATGCGTGCTGTTCGAAGAGGTGTAGGAGACCGCCAGAAAACATTTCAAGTAAAAGGAGGCAAAAATGAAAATGCTGACTAAGATGATGAAGATCGCGGCCGCAGGTATGGTCGCGGCAGGCGCGACGCTCTCGGCGTATGCCGAGGCGGTCACGGATACGAACGACGTGACGGCCGTCGTTGTCGGATGGGAACGGGCACAGGAGGCGCTGGGCGAGCAGCTCACGGCCGCGCCGGCGTCCGTGCGGGAATATTCCGGCCTCGGCGGCACGGGCACGTATTACGTGGTGTCGCTCGAAGGCGGCGGCTACGTGGTGACGTCGGGCGACACCTCGCTCGAGCCGGTGCTCGCCTACTCGAAGACCGGCACGTGGGTTGACGACGTGAAGCGCAATCCGCTCATGGCGATGCTGGAGATTGATATCGCTGCTGCCGCTGCGGCGCTTACTGGGGCAACGGGCGTCTCGCCCGTTGGAGGTCGTCGGCTTGCGGCCTCTTCCTCAACGGCCGAGACGGCCGTTGTCCCAGTGAACGGGCAAGATGCCCGTTCTCCCAGTGAGGCCAACGCGGCCAAGTGGGCGAAGTACAAGGCGGGGGCGAGCCAGAAGGGCGGCATTCGCCTTGGTGCATCCGCGCCGAGCAGCGACCTTCGCGTCGCTGCGCTCCTCCAGTCGGCGTGGAGCCAGAGCGGCAACGGCGAGAACTACTACACGCCGGGTGCCAGCACGGCGGGCAATCCCGGATTCGTCTGCGGCTGCGTCGCCACGATGTGTGCGCAGATGATGAGATATTGGCAATGGCCGAATGGTACTAACATCACGGCCATCGCAAACTACACGGGTACGGTGACATACGGTAAAGACGATGCGGCGGTATCTACCGAGTGGGATCTCGAAGGCGGCTACTATAGAACTAAAACGGCAACGACGAAAACCAGCTGGACATCCAATAGTTGGCCAGCTTTCGGCGGCACGTACGACTGGGCGAACATGCCGCTCACTTTCACGTACGGAACTTCCACCGTTCAGAAGAAGGCCATTGGACATCTCACCCGCGACTGCGGCATCGCCTGCGGCATGAACTATGCGGACGGCGGTAGCGGCGCTCCCGGCCCCGCGTTCGCCCACCGCGCCGTCGACCAGTTCGCCTACACGAGCGGCAAGTGCGTCAACGGCTGGAACGACGCCAACCGCGACGCCCTTCTCGCCAGCCTCGACGCCGGCATCCCGTGCGGATTCTGCATATACGGCGACGGCGGACA
Organism: uncultured bacterium; assembly: GCA_902761035.1. Lineage (GTDB taxonomy): Bacteria > Verrucomicrobiota > Kiritimatiellia > RFP12 > UBA1067 > RUG572. The sequence continues at coordinate 17,123 of CACWIW010000058.1, forward strand.
CGCCGTCGTCGCGGACGGATACGGCTACTCCGGCGGCACGCTGTACATACACTTCAACTACGGCTGGGGTTCCACAGGTCCGAGCGACTGGTACACTCCGCCGAACGTCGGTACCTTCACCTCCGTGGGCGAGATCATCTTCAACGTCTATCCGCCGTCCGTGAGCAAGTACGACCGCACCATCGTGAGCGGACGCGTCCTGAGCGGCACCACCGCGCAGAGCAGCGTCACGGTCACGGCCACGAACCGCGAGACGGGCTTCTCGACGAACGTCACCTCCAATTCGAAGGGCATCTACTCCTTCATGCTCCCGCGCGGCTATTACTCCTTCACCGCCACGAAGAGCGGAAGTTCCGCCAAGGTCGAAGCGGACGTGACACCCTGCATTGCCGGTACAGCCTCTAACGCGAGATCCGGCAACATCCACGGCCTCGACCTCAAGCTCGGCACGGCCGTCACAGCGCCTTCCGTCGCGCTCACGCACCGTTGGAGCTTCAACGACAATCTCAACGACTCGGTGGGTTCGTCCAACGCATCGAAGATCGGATCGAACGTGAACCTCGTTGACGGCAAGGCCGTCTGCACCGGCAACGGCGCGGGGCAGGGTTCGCTCAATCTCGGTTCGAACCTCCTCGACACCGACGGTGCGACCATCGAAATCTGGGCGGCGAACGACGAAGTGAAGGGCGGCTCGCGCATCTTCGAGTACGGCGTCGATACCGGCCATTATTTCATGATGGCATGGACGAAGTCAACCGATCTCTACGTTGACTGCGCCGAGGCGTTCAGCGACGGCGCGAACAACATCTACGACGGCGCACTCGCGCCGTTCACCCTTGGAAGGCAGTACCACATCTCCGTCACGTTCGAGCGTCAGGGAGACGGCACCACCAAAGTCCGCGCCACGCGCCGTGACGCGGCAAGCGGTGCAATTCAGCGCGTTGCCGTCTATTCCGTCACGAACGGAATCCATACGTTCTCCAGCCCGATCCTCCGTCTCGGACGTTCCTTCCAGGGTAATGCCGACGCCCGCGCCACATACGACGAAGTGCGCGTGTGGCAGGGCGTTCTCTCCGATGCGCAGCTGAAGGCGAGTGCGCTGGCGGGCCCCGACGCCAACCTCTCCACGCTTCCGTGGAACGCCTCCGCCGTGCGCTACGTCGCCAAGTCCGTGTGGCAGGGAGGCGCAACCGCGCCCACCGCCGCATCCCTCGCGAACAGCGCCAACTGGTCCTGCACCGACCAGGACGGCGACGCCATCACCGGCGTGCCCGATCATCGTTCCGTCGTGATCATCCCCAACGGCACCACCGCGTTCACGATTCCCGAGGGTTTCACGCCGAACTGGCGTAAGCTCCAGATCGGCTCCGAGGGCAAGGCCACTGCGCAGTGGGGTAAGAAGACGTACACGCAGACCTCGGTTTCCGCCCAGCTGGACCCCTCTTCGGCGGACTACACGCTCCAGGGCGATGCGAACGTTGACGAACTCGCCCGTGTGGTCGCTCCGTCCGTGCTGGATGCGCCGGCGGGGCTTGCGGGAAATCAGTTCCGCTATGACGGCTGGGTGTACGTGACTGCGGCACAGGCCGGACGCTGGGCGGTTTCCGCCTACGCCGACGACTATGCCGCTTTTCGTCTTGACGACGAATGGCTTGCCTTCACGCGTGTGATGGACGACGGTATCCGCACCGCAGTTGCCGATGTTCCGAAGGGATGGCACCGTTTCACGGTCATCATCGGCGACTACTACGGCGGCTTTGGCGGTTGCGCCATGACGACCGACCACAGCCGTGCGGTGCCCGTTCTTGTTTCGATAGACGGCGGCAACGGCATCGCCTTCACATCGTCCAATTTCCAGTTCGGCTCACCCGACCGCGCTGCGCCGGTCGTAACTCTTGCGGGCGACGCCGACTGGTCCAGCATCGGCGAAGTGTCCCTCGACTCCGGCGCGGAGCTCGACCTCAACGGACACACCCTTACCATCGACAAGATGGATTCCTCTTTCCTCGGCGCGAACATCAAGGACACCTCCGCGACGCCCGGCACCATCGCGTTTGCCGAAGGCGGCGCCGTCAACAGTGGCAACATTACCGTCCAGAGCAACGTCAAGAAGGCATACGCGAATGCCGAGGAGCTCATCACCGCCGAAGCGGCATTCTGGCTCGACGCCTCCGACGTGAGCACCATCACCACGAACGCGAGCGGCGAGGTCACGCAGTGGAACTCCCGCGTCGGCAACAACTACGCCAAGCAAAGCACGGGCTACGCCACGCTTGATTATCCGACATACGACACGACGACCTACGGAATCCCAACCGTCGATTTCGGTGCGGCGAAAAGCGGAAAAGATCTTCGCTTCAACGTGGACGTGAGTGGCATCCGCACCGTCTTCTGGGTCACGAAGATACAAAGGTCGGCGGATGCGTTCTGGCTGGGTCTCATCAGCGGAACCGGATCGGATTATCCCTTCAGCCGTGGCGAGGCTGGACAGTACACCTCAAACTACAGCGGCGAGAAGTTCGCGAAGTTCTGGAACGGGACGGACGCGGTCTCTGACATGCTTACGGAATATCCACCCGACGACCAGTTCATCGTCGTCGCAGCAGAGATGAAGGAGGGCGGGGCTACCGCAAACTCAATCACGCAGGACAGGTGGAACATTCGCAACGGCGGCAAGCAGCTCTCCGAATTGATTGTCTTCAACCGCGTCCTCAGCGACGAGGAGCGCACCGAGGTCACGCACTACCTGCAGACCAAGTGGTTCGGCGAGCGTAGCGTCCTTGACGATGCCATTTTCTGGCTCGACGCCTCCGACACGAGCACCATCACGACGAATGCGAGCGGCGAGGTTACGCGGTGGAACTCCCGCGTCGGCAGCAACTACGCGACGCAGGGGCGGCACTACTATGGCGGAAGCACATTCCTGTACCCGACGTACGACGCGACGACATACGGCATCCCTACCGTCGATTTCGGCAGCGCGGTCCAGAGCGGGTGGGGCAACGACAATCCGGGTATGGACCTCAACATCAACACGCCGGTCGCCGTCAAGACCGTATTCTTCGCGACGCGCATCCAGAACGACGGCAAGGCGGCCTGGCTGGGACAGGAGGACGCCATTGGCACCTCCGGCAACTGCTTCAGGCGCGATGAAAACGGCGCCTACAACGACAAGCGCTCCGGCCAGCCGGGGCAGTCCCGCTTCGCGAACTTCTGGATTGGGACGGACGTAATCTCCGACATGACGACCGAACATCCGCCGGCAGACCGGTTCTGCGTGTTTTCGGCGCAGATGGACGACTCCGCCACCTATACTGCTGAACACCTGGCAGCCCAGTGCGGGGGCCTGCACAGCGGCGGCAAGCAGCTCTCCGAGCTTATCATCTTCAATCGCGCCCTCAGCGACGCGGAGCGTACCGAGGTCACACGCTACCTTCAGATGAAGTGGCTTGTGTCCCACGCCACGCTCACCCATCGCTGGTCGTTCAACGGTTCGACCGATGCGGAGAACCTCACCGACTCCGTCGGCGGCGCGGTCGCGAAGAAGAGGTACAAGTCATCTAACACCACGACGGTTGACGGCGGCACGGTTACGTGGTCGGACGGCAAGGCCATTACGTCAGGCGGCGACGGCGGCGGACATCTCAACATGGGAACTGGCATCCTCGGCACCGGCGATGCCGCCACGATTGAACTCTGGGTGACGAAGCTCTCGAAGCCCACGGCTTGGTCGTACATCTTCTCCTACAACAAGCCGGACGTGGCGAATTGCCTGACGTTCGCAACCTCTATCGGCAGCGACAACTCGCGCACGAAGTTCGAGGCGGGCGGGGTGTCCGGCAGCACCACCGGCAAGGAGAACGCGATGATTCCACAGCCGGTTGGCGTGACATACCACTATTCGGTCACGTTCCAGTCCAACGGAAGCGGCGGAACGGTCGTCCGCTGGATGACGCGCAACGCCGAGACGGGCGGCCTCCTCTCGGAGTTCACGCATACGGTCAACAGCTGGACGCTCGCCAGCGCCGCCGCGAACGAATGGGCGCTCACGCTCGCCTGCAACCCGTGGGTTAACGGACGGCACAACGTCAACGCCGCATGGGACGAGGTGCGCGTGTGGGACGGAGTGCTTAGCGACGAGCAGTTGACCGCGAACGTCCTCGCCGGCCCGAACGCCACCCTTGGCGGCGGCACGAGGGATGTTTTGATCGGCGACGGCGAAACCTTCGTCGTCCCAACCGCCGGCGGCTACGGCTACAAGACCGATTCCGCCGTCGCCCTCGGTGCTGGCACGAAGATCCGCTTCGACACCACGGGCTACTTCGGTAAGGGCCTCCGCTTCAAGACCGGTGGATTCGTTCTTCCCTCCGGTTCCGTCCTCGACTACGTGGAACTCTCAGATACGGCGAATTACGCCGCTACGATGGAGGACGTGAACACCATCCTCGTGCAGCTGAAATCCACCATCCCCTACGAATCCACTTGGATCGGCGGGACTCCGTCCACGGCGGCTGACCTCTCCAACACCGCCAACTGGGCCAGCACGAACGCGCAGGGCTCGGCGATCTCCGCCGTGCCGGCGGCCAAGACCACCGTCATCATCCCGACGGCCTTGCTGCCCACCTTCACCATCCCCGACGGCGCGACGGTGAACTGCGGGCGCGCGCTTCTCGGCGGGCACACCAAGGCGAAGTACGGCTTCAAGGACGGTTCCCCCGACAACGCCTACACCACATGGCGTGACCTCGCGTTCTCCGGCTACACGACGGTGAGCGACATCCCCAACGGCAAGAACGACATTTCGTATTTCAACGGAACGACGGACACGCCCGGCACTCCGTCCGAGATGGGGACTGCGCAGATCCGTATTGACGGCTGGTTCTATGTCACCGCCGCCCAAGCGGGCAAGTGGAAGTTTCCGAACTTCAATGACGACGTGACCTCGTTCGCCATCGACGGCGTATGGCTGTACCTGAACAACACGTATCGTCAGCAGGCGAACTCTGGCTGTTTCGTCTCGGAGGGCTGGCACCGCTACACGCTGGCCATCGGCGACACGGGTGGCGGCTGGGGCGCGCGCCTTAAGGTGGAAAGCATCTGGGTCCCTGTGGCGGTTTCCATCAACGGAGCGTCCAACATCGCATTCACCGACGCCAACTTCACCTTCGGCAATGACAGCGACACGGTTACGCTCTCGCAGGATTGCGACTGGCGTGCGCTCGGTACGCTTGACTTCACGGGTGGCTTGACAATAGACCTCAACGGACACGCCCTCGCCGTGACGGACATTACCCGTTCCAGCCTCGGTGCGTCAATCGCGAACAATTCGGAAACGGCTGCGTCTGTCTATGTCGATGAACTTCCTTCGGCCTCAATGGCGCAGGCGAGCGGCATGGTCGATTCTGGCGTGTCGATCTTGCAGTACGGTTCTAAATCCGCAATGTGGACAGGCGGCGCGAACAATGGCGGCAACGCGCTCACGCCCGGCAACTGGACTGTCAGGAACGGCGCGGGAATGACCGTTTCGGGCGGTTTGCCAGACAGCGAGACCCCCGTCATCGTTTCCGGCGATAATGTGAACCTACAGATACCCGCTGGTTCCACCTTCCAATGCGCCTCGCTTACCATTCAGGACTGCACGTTGACGGCAGACTGCGACTGGCGCGGCCTTGCCGTTACGCCGTCCATTACCGGCACGGCAGACCTCAACGGGTACAACCTTCGTCTCAACCATCTTACGGCCAATGCCAACTCCGCGCTTGCGAACAGCGGTGCGGGCGTCTCCGGCGTGATGTTCGATGCCACGGCGGGCGGCTATAATGAATCCTCGTACGTTGACGGCCTCTCCAATCTCGACACGAGCGAGAATGCACACATCATCATCCTCAACTACCCTGGTGACTCCGTATCCGCTCTGGCCATTGGCAACACAGCCAACAAGTGGACGGAAGTCCGGATGGCGAACGGCACGTTCTCGTCTTCCGCCAACCCCACTGCGGTTGACAACGTCGCCAACGCGCATGGTATTCTGACCGTTGATGGTGCCACCGTCACGCTCAATTCGCTGAAGGTGCAAGGGCAGAACAACATCGCTGGCAGTGGGACGGTGAACGTGAAGAGCGGCAACCTGACCATGACGGGTTGGACGGACGCCGGTAATGGTTCTGGCTCTGCCACTTTCAACCAGTCCGGTGGTACGGTTACTTCGAAAGGAAACTTCTGGTTTGGACGGCAGAACAACGGCGTTGCCACGTACAATATGACGGGCGGCAGCACGTTTACCGCCACCGGTTCGTGGGGGCTTGGCGTTTCGACTGGCAAGGGATACTTCAACCAAAGTGGCGGAACGCTGAATCTAAATAGTACAAGCGACTCAAACGGCGCCTTCTTTGGCTACGACTCTAGTTCCGTTGCCAAGTATGTGCAAACTGGCGGCACGGTGAACGCCAAGCCGAATGTCCTGCTCGGTCGCGCCGGCACTGGCGAACTTGACATCGGAGGCTCATTCACGATGAATACCGCCGGCAAGGGCGTGACCATGGGTAGCAACGGCGGCACCGGCACGTTGACGCTCCGCGAGGGCGGCGTTCTCACCACCTCGTTCCTCAAGAAGGGATCGGGCACGGCGCACGCGACGTTCGATGGCGGCACGATCAAGGCGCATGACGCGAACAACGCCGGAACGTTCATCTCCGGTATCGGGGACGTCAAGTACACAGCAAAGGGTCTCACGGTCGATACAAACGGCAAGAACGTGAGCATGGTGAACAACACCGTGGCGCTTGCCGTGCATGGAAGTGCTTTGAACAAGGCTGGTTCCGGCACACTCACTGTCGATGCGCTCCCGTCCACGGATGGCGTGAATGTCAATGCCGGAACGCTCGCGCTCTCCGCGAACTGCGACAACACGACCTCTGGGCTGCTTGCGCACCGCTGGAGCTTCAACGAGGCGGACGAGACGGCGAACCTTACTGATGCCGTGGACAGCACGGCGGTTGCTGAGAAGATTGGCTCCAACATTGCCTTCGCCGGCGGCGAGGCGGTGATGTCCGGCAACGGCAACAGTACAGGGTCGCTCAACCTCGGCACGGGCATCTTTGCCGGAAATGATGCAACCATTGAAATCTGGGCCACACGCACGGGAACGCCGAACTGGGCGCGTTTGTTCGACTACGGCTCGGATACCGTAAACTACATGATCTTTACGTGGAACTACGGCACCAGCACCACTAGGACGCAGTTCATCATCCGTAAGGCTGGAAGCGACAAGGTAGGCATAGACGGTAACTACTTCTCGAATAATGTGAAGTACCACATCGTTGTGACCGTCAACGCCAATGCTGACGGAACGTCCACCGTCCGCATGGTTCGCCGCAACGTCGCTGATTCCTCAGATGTCAAGCAAGCCACGTTCACCTCGCAGGCCGACTGGACGCTCGCTAACCTCTCAGGGTGCAACTTCTACCTTGGCCACTCACAGTTCTCGTCGGACAAGGACGCGAACGCGAAGTATGACGAGGTGCGCATCTGGAACGCGGCATTGAACGACGAGGCCATCGCCCTCAGCTACGCGAAGGGTCCCAACGCATCTGACGGTGACATTGCCGCAATCGCAGCAGCGAACTCGCGCACACTCGCAGTTGCTTCCGGCGCGACGCTCGACCTTGGCGGGCATACGCTCACGCAGCCCCGCCTCACGGGCGTGGGCACGGTGCAGAACGGAACGCTGGACGTCGGCACGCTCACTCCCGGCGGCGACGGCACGTCCGGCACGATTGCGCTCAACGTGACTTCCGTCAGCGGCGTGATCCGCATCGACAACGGCGACACGTTCACTACCACGACGGCGGGCCTCGACCTCTCCGGCGCGACCATCGACCTTGCGACGACGCCGACGCGTTCCTTCGTTGTCGGTACGGCTTCCGGCAACGGGTCGTTCGCGGCTGGGCGTCCTGCGCTGACGGTCAACGGCGCGCCGCTGAAGGGCTGGATGGTGAAGAGGTCCGGTAACACCTTAAAGGTCTCGAAGGGCGGCGTGATGATCTTGGCCAAATAGCGCCAAATAGCGTGCGTGGCGTACCGCTTCCATAAGCCACGCGGTTATGGTATAATCCCCGCATGAAAAACAGACTTTTGGCGAGAGAGTTCCTTACAACACGCGCGGGATTCCTGAAGGGCCTTGCCGCCGCATTCGGCGCAAGGCTCTTTGCGGCACCGCCGGGATGGACTCCACCAGGTAAGGCGAACCTGGTATTCGGCGTTGTGAGCGACACGCACCTGCGCACCACGGCCGACGGTAAGTACAGCACGAAGTACTGGTCCGACAAGTGGCTCGTCGCCGCGCTTCGGTGTTTCCGCGACAACAACGTGGATGCCGTCCTGCACCTCGGCGACATGGCGCACACCGGACAGGTCGCCGAGATGGAGTTCCATGCAGCCGCATGGCGCAAGGTGTTC
>CACWIW010000059.1 GCA_902761035.1 uncultured bacterium
AAATTCCTCATTTCGATTTACCACTCCATGTTATATCTCACGCAGAGGCGCGGAGAGGCAGAGTTCGCAGAGGTTATCCCATTGCTTGAGCATGTATTTTTTTCACCAATTGGGTGAAATAATTTTTCGAGATTCTTCTTTTCATGGTTTTCTTTTCAGTCGGATTTCTGAACTTTCTCTGCGCTCTCCGCCTCTCTGCGCCTCTGCGCGAGACTTTCAACCGAGGTTTACAGCTTCTCCCACAAACTCCACCTCGGACAGGTCGTGGCAGGCGTCTTTTGCTGCCCCTTGAGCGCCATGCATGCTGCGGGCCCTGCTTCGACTTTCACGTAGAAGGGCTGGTAGTTGCGCATCTCAATCCCGCGCGCGCCCTGCCACCACCGGCACGTCGCACACTTCTTTTCGGTTGTTCTGTAGGTTGCTGTGCTCATTTTGTTTCCTCCATCCTTTCAAGTCCCTTCACTTGTTTTTTGTAAGGATGTGCGGCTGCGGCCCGTGAATTGTCGGGTCATTATGCGTCTGCGGCAAGATTTTGTATCCACAGAGATCGAGCAACCATTCTACCACCGTCGCCCTGAGAGTTCTTCTTCGTGGATTCTTATTCTCAATCATCATTTAGTTCTTTTATAGGTTATTCGACATATTAGCTGACATGTGAATGATTACTTTAAGAGAAGTTTCGATTCATGTTACTCGTCATTGTTTGTTGACGCGAGCACTGGTCGACGGATGAAGGGCCACCTCCGACTCAACCCCCATTCCCATTTTTCCAATTTTGGATCGCTTACAGATTTTTCTTTCTGAATCTGTTTTTGGATTTCTTTTAACTGCCGATTTAGTTTAATCAATTCATCATTGATATATTGGCGTAGTTCCCTAATGTCGTTACCATGGCGCATGTTTTGCCGCGCAATTTTTTTGTGTAAACGGAATATCTCTGTAAACAAAGCTCCAATTCGTCCCTTGATTGATCTGCGCACTGGAGGAGTTAGAATGTCGTAAGCATCTCTTAGAAAATATAGACCACCCTTGAATGGATTCTTACTGCTTGCAAGGCATCCGTCTTTGACCATCCATCCCTCTGGCCTCAATTCAAAATGATTTCGTATCCAAAAGAATATGAGATACATAAATGCTACGAATACTCCTACGAGAAAGACATCTCGGAAGTATGCTCTAAACAGTGACGCAAGTCCCTCCCACACCCAATGGCTATTCCAGAAATCTGAAAAGGACTGTGGCAAGTATTTGGGAAGGATAAACCATGCGAAAATGGCAATAAAGGCAATGACAGCTAGGTACAACAAGCAAACAGATGTTGTTAAAAATTTAAAACAGAGACCAGTACCCTGTTTCCCATTAAGGGTAATGGCATTGTTGATTTCTTGCTCAGATTGGTCAGAATTTGATGCGAGAACGTTTTTCGATACATCGCCTTTGACATTAGGCATGTCTGATAATGTCTGCTCATGCCCATCTCCTTCGGCATGAGGGGCTGCATGCTGTGCTTCCATTTTACTCTTCATTTCGCCTATTTCTTACCTCGTACGGTTCCTTCAGAAGTCAACTGAATAAAGCCAACAGATCGTGATGGATTTTTCTTTCAAAACTTTCTTCTTGAAATCGTTTTTAAGCGATATTGGGATTAAGTTGAATTTCCCGGCCAATTCTACGGCTGCAGTATATTTCTCGGTACATACATCTTTAATGGTAAGACTAAAATGATTGCTAACTTTTCCGTGCAAAGCTCCCCTTTTTGCTTGGGTAAAGAATGCAATGAAATGATTTGCCAAGAAGGGGTTCATCTCAAGATAATGAGAAGCCTGTGTCCAATCGGATTCAGCATTCTCAATTGTTGTTTTGCCATCAGCTGTTATGGTATGCTCTTGTTCCTTGTCTCCAGTCGCAGTAACTCCGTCTTTGTTTTTCCCTACCTTCACAGCAGTCTTGTTAATCCACTCCTGTTTCTCTTTTTCTGTTTTTGTGGCCTTGTGATCAATGCTTATATTCTTACCACCCAATGACATGAGAAAGTTCTGAAGTAGCGTGGTGATTATATCAACCTCATCATTAGCAAGCTCAGTAATCTGCCCTTTAACAATGTTAGCGACTGGGATATAGCTAAATGTTTCAACATTGTTTTGGCGAACGAGTAATGTTCCGGGCTTCTTGTCACTCGCGCATTCAATTTCATGACATTCTGTAGGTGTATAATTGGGATTGGCGCGTTTGGTATAATATGGTACAGCATCTTGTTCTTTGGTATCGCGTGGATCCAGACCCGCTTTACGCACTAAAGTGGCATAAGTGACTGGGTCTTCAATTACTAGGACGCGTTCTTTCTCCATCATCATTTTCCCTCCTGAGTTTTTGTAAGATCAGTTTTGCTGCTTTCGCCATTCGGCAAATTGTCTGTCCGATTGCTTTTTGCCAATGTTATTCCTCCGGCGACAAGCAATGCAACTCCGACAACCTTATTTATAAAAGGCATTTTCTTGGTGTTGATACTCTGATAGCTTTTTTCAAGGTCTTTCTGGAGACATTGCATTCGTTGTTGTGGAATAGTCAACGAACACTCCTTTAATAGTATCTTGATACCTTCAAGAATTGATTCAATATTTTCTTTGAGGTGCCATGTAAACCACACGCTTTCAGTACTGCCAAATATCAAGCGCGTTCTTCCGCTTTTCGGAGCATGTTGATCTATCCGTATCTTGAACGACAAATAGGCTTTTACGCCGGACCCGCCACAAGTGGAAATGCCGTCACTGTTTATATCTTCGGGGGCTTCATGTTCTGAAAGCCATTTGAACCTTGATTGGGTGTCGGGACCCGTGGGCATACGCTTTAGCAACTTGCTTTTGCTGTCAAACACAAAGACATCAAAGTCTTGAGTCTCAAAGTTTTCCGTATATAGATAGATGTTCATACTTTACCTTTCTATTATGATGCGTGTAACCTTTTTAGCAGTTCCTCTATATAACAAACGGTAGAATCGCGCATCTTTTTCTCTGACAGCTCAAATACGCCTGTTCCGGCGAAATTCATCTTCCTGCAGTAGTGATCTAGGCGTCTTGTAAGATTTGTAAGACCCTCGGTTACAGATGCTTTATTCATTTTTCCTAGATGTGTACCAATGACGGCGTATGCCCAATGTCCATTATTGTACCTCTTCGTAAAATAGTTTTCACCAAGCATTGTTTTTATTTTGTTTTCAGTTCTGCATTCTTCTTCGCATGTTGTTGTGAAGAAATCAAGATATTCTGCAAGTGAGTCTATATGCTCAGAAAAGTTTTTCCCTTCTGGTGGTGGCAGCCCAAACCAATTGAAATCCTGCACATTAGTTACGAGTACAACAAGTATGAAATTAGGCTGCTTTTCCCTAATATCTTCAACAACATGATCTACGTAAATCTTAATATTTTTGCCATTACCACCAGAATCGCATACTACGAAATCCTTGACGCCATACTTGCAATAACGAGCTCCCGTACCTGTGCGTTTGGGGTCAAAAGCCCCACCTTTTAATGCCGCTAAAAGCTCTGATTTACCCACTTGCGGTCGTCCCATGAATATCACCATGTCTTTGTTGGGATCTTTTTTGAACCACCTTCTTGCCTTCCAGGCAATAATTGATAGCACGATACCTCCTATCCCTCCTAACCCAATCCAAACGCCAATGACAATTAGTGGAACTACTGCGAACATGACCATTTCATTTCCTTTCTGCTTTTTAATTCATTTAACACTATCGGGTGCGCCAACATCCTCTTGCTGGAGGCCTATTACAGGCTGACTAGAAGAAAGACAAGGCGGCACACCAGAAACAACACCGCTCGACTTACTCCCAACCTCAGACTGTAACAGCTTTCTGCAGTTGTGAAGTCAACGCGGAAGCCGGTTTTCTCCCCAGCTTCCTGACGGCAGCAAGTATACCAAATCCTTTGGTGCTCGCGCAAGTGTTAACGAAGCGATATTTGGGCGCTGGGAGACCATGATTAATTCTTCCTATCCTATCAATTAATGATTAGATTTCCCTTTTGTTCTGTTCAGAAAACCGTCTGCTAACGCTAAGGCTCCGCCAACCAGCACGGCGGCAGCACCTTTTGCTATGCTACCCCAAGGGATTCCTGTGTCGGTTTCGGGCTGGTTGCTTTGCTTCAGAATCTCCTTAACCTTCCACAAATGATACTCGGCGTCTTTGTAGCCTAGCTCTAATGCTTTTTCGTAACATTCTTTCGCGGACGGGAGATCAATCTCGTCGCAACCGATTCCATTCTCAAAACAGAGTCCCAGATTATAAAGAGCTTTTGCATGTCCCTGCTTCGCGGCCTCCATATACCAAGCAAATGCAAGGTCCATATTCTTTTCAACACCCTTGCCTTCATGATAGCGGGCGCCAAGGCAGTTTTGTGCATCAGCATTACCCGCTAAAGCAGAAAGCTCAAAACAATCCTTTGCCATGGCATTATCTGCCATAGCATCTCCCTGCACATCACCGGCCCTATCTCTAAAAAAACACCCCAGTTCATACAATACCTTTGCTTCCCTCAAGATAATTGTGCTGTGCTTCAACCTGTTGACATGGTCAAGAATCGACAACCTTATGTTCTCGTTTGACATGTTCGAGGCAGTAACTTCAGTTAGTGCCAATCGGCGGATGAGTGATTGAACGGTAACTTTAAGACGATTATCGCTATCCATTGTTTCCACAAGGAGTACCGCCAACTCAAGTTCATTCGCGCACTCGTTAAGGATGCTTTCGGCTAGTTCTTGGTGTCCCGATAACCTTTCTAGCATTGTAAAGAATGCGTCGTCATCTTTTGCGCAGTTAAGAGATGCCACGTTATCCCCTCTGCCGACATACACAGAGTCAAGTGAAACATTGATATGCACACCGCCAACGATAATAATTATTATTTCTTCTTCACAAGTGATAACAGATACAACGTGTGCCTTGGAAAGTACAAGCGGGTTACCATCAGAATCACCGACAACATCAGGGAATTCTATGGCATCTTTCCTTATGACAACCGCGTATGGGCTCTTGGACACTCTCATTTTCGCACCTCCTCCAGCATTGCCTGGACTTTCTTGACCTCGTCTTCGAGCAGAAAATCGACCGGGAATTTCTCGTGTATCTCGGCAGCTGTCTGTAAGATGGAGTCAACGTCAAATTCTCCCAAATCAATCAGGCTGGCTACGTTGCAAAGCATATCCCGATCCACGCTCGAGATGGTTCCGTCAATAAGCGCCAAATAGGCCAACTGTAGCATCGTGAATCTTTTAAGATCATCGTCATCGCAATCTGCGAGGACCTCTGTTGCCGCAGTGATGGCTTTGTCTCTTGCCTTCGACTCGCCGATCAGTTCGTCAAGCGGACGATCCGTGTGTTCGCTCATTAGGATTTTGAGGAGTTCTGACAACTCGCGATCTTCGATCTTGCCGTCTGAATTGATAATCTTGAGACCATAGAGGGCAACCAGCCGCATGGCCGCCTCGCGGGTTTTTGTACGCGGATAGCGGCGCAAAAGCTCATAGCTCTCGGCTATCTTATTGTCCACTTGCTCAAGGTGTTTCGGCTTGAGGCCAGAAGCTCCGCATCCCTTCGCATAGTAGATGTCGCAGAATGCCTTAAGGGCATTGATCCGTAACGGAACGATGGGATGTGAAAGCTCCTTGGCCCAACGGGCACTGCCTTCCAGCTCCTCTGCGTCCTGTACGACTTTTAACTGCGAAAGAAGGACATCCGCATTCACGTCAAGATTCTTGAACGAGAGTCCATAGCAGACCTTGAGCTGGGCACGCAAGGCTGCTTCTGCATTTCCAGCGGCCACGGCCCCCGCACGATCTGCAGAAATCTCGCACTTTTGGTTCCACTCCCAATATAGCCTATCGCCCATGAATGGAAGCATCGTTGTCTTGTCTTCGAGGGACTTGACGACAAATCCCCACTGTCCGTGCTGATAGATCAAATGCCCCATCTCGTGACCAATGAGATAAGCCAACTCGTCGTCGTCAAATGTCTCAATCGCCTCTGGATTGATATTGATTATACCACGACGCCCGTCCTTTGCTACGTCTATCCAAGCGCAGGCATTGAGGCCGTTCCCGGGTTTTTCGCAAAACACCTCCAAGTCCCCAGAATATCCCAAGACCTTGCGGACATGTTCGACAATGTTGCAAACACGCGGCGAGATCTCTGGTGAGAGATGCAGGTGGTTGAGGTACTCTTCGTGAAGATCTGAGGTGGCAAAGTGTTCCTTGACCGTTTCGCTTTGTTTGATCATTGAATTCAGGTGGTAAACATTGCCGAGCGTTTCTACCGCCTCCAAATCGCCGGAGTATCGAATCTTTTCCACTAGGGGCATTTCTTTCCAGTTGGCAGTCGTGGCATGAAGTTCACGAGCCTTTGGTTTCGAAGTCCCTTCCGATGAAGTCCCTTCCAATATAGCACGGGCGCATGCAACTTGATCGTCCATCAAAGGATCGACGTCGCACTTTGCGCTCTTGTAAGCTTCCGTCAGATGGTGAAGCGCGGCTGGCTCGTCGATGCCGAGTTGCTTCAATACCTTGACGAGCAAGGCGTTGTTGGCGTCAAAATGGCAATCAGAATTGATGGCTATGCGCGAAAGCGCGTCCAAAAGAGCGTTGGGGACACCGGCCTCTTGCAAAAACTTGATTGCCTTACGCTTGCGGGACGCACGTTCTAAGGCATCGGTACAGATGGCGTCGGACGGGGGCGTGACCCAATTCAACAATTCCTCAAGGAGGATGCGGATTTCACTATCACGCGCCTCCCCATCTTGCGTGATCATGTCCATGCCGACTGACGCCACGAGGTTTGCCAGGTGTATATCCTCTTCCGAATCTGGTGACGGCATGAAATTCTCAAATAGTTTTGCGACATCTGCATCAACTTGCCCTTTCGCTTCATCAGTCGGATTGGAGAGGAATGTCGAGCAGTATTGCCTCATACAACGTAAACGAGTAGGTATGAAATCCAGTTCCGACATCAGATGATTGGCGTCTAGGTTCACTCGTTCGGCCAGTTCATCAAGTTCATCGTCACTTGGAATTTGCAGCCATCCTTCCCCCAGCTCTCCGTTATTGCAGTCCTTAATCAGACATGTCTGTGCGGCCTTGAGGCTACCGCATGCAACAAGGCCGATGCGATCCATCGAGATGAGCGATTCAAAATACATCCTTTTCCGGATGAGTTCGGCGTATGTCGGCAGAAGCGGGATGGCATTACCATCATCGTCTTGTGTGACAAGGTTGGCGTAGCGCTCGGCGTCGAATAACGCCTCGTAAAGTCGTATGCCCCAGCAATAAGCGATTTCTTCGTCTGTATATCCAGTCAGATATGAACGTGAGATGATGAATGAGAAGGAAAGCCCCTGCTCTGTCGAGGCCACTTTGACGAATGCGTTTCTAATGGAAGCTGGTAGTAGCCGAACCTCAATGCCACCCCCCGCAATTTCATTGAAATCAATTTGTAGATTCTGTAGAACGGTCTGGGCGATCTCATAGATATGCGGCATGAATTGCGGCAAAATATGGGAGCTTTCATTTAGTGCCTGCTTCAATAAGGATTCGTCCGCGTAGTCCTTCTTGTGAGAAATTGCGTCAAGGTACGTATTCAGATTATAGCGTGTCTCAAGGAGTTCCCGATCTTGGAACTCCCCTGGATATGCTAAACTTTGAAGTAATGACATCACCTGCTCAAATGGAAGCGCATCCTCATTGTTCTCGTCTGCCACGGGGCTGTCAGGACTCACATCTGTGGCAACTAGTTGTGGTTGCTGCTCACCCCTACTAACGGCAGAAAGCAATTCGCTCGTTTCCGCATTCGCGTTACTAGTTGCCAAAAGTTGTTGGAGACGGTCCAACTCTTTCATTTTGATTCTCCTTTCATGTTACGAAACAACCGGGTGCGCCGACATCCTCTCGCTGGAGGCCTGCTACAGCCCAGTTGGAAAGAGGAAAAGACGACGCACCCGAAACGGCGACGCTCGACTTCCTCCCAACCTCAGAATGTAGCAGTTTCCAGCAGTTGTGAAGCCAACGCGGAAACCGGTTTTCTCTCCGGCTTCCTGACGGCAGCAAGTATACCACATCCGTTTGTGTCCGCGCAAGCGGAAACGAATCGGCATTTTGCGACCGCGCAACGTGCCCTTGCAGGTACGCCGCCTTGCCCTCATTTCAAATTATACGAACAAAATGGCGAAGTGTGACGAGATTTTTCAACGTGTAGGTCGCGACAAGCGCGACACACCCGCTTCAGGAGGGGTCGTAAGTGGCGACGGTGGCGGCAATGAGGTCGGAGACGCGGTGCTTGGCCTGTCGGACGAACGCGGGCGTTACACCCAGACGCGCGGCGATGTCCGCAGAGGCTTCGCCTTTCTCTAGTGCTCGCCAGACGTCGGCGTAAAATGGCGGCATAGGAATGTGGTGCAACACGTGCCGCCGTGCAGCTCGATAGACGGCCTCTTTCCACTGGCGGTCTAGAAGGGCGAAGGCTGGGTGGTCGAAGGAGTATGAAGAGATCCAGTCCACCTCATCAAGGGGCAAGTTCTCGTATCGGCTGTTACGGCGTAGGATGTCCACGACCAGGTTGTTCGCGATGGCGCCAAGGAATGTGCGGAATTTCCCCCGCGCCGCCTCGTATCTCCGTTCGCGAATGGCGGCAGACAGGCGGATCATCGTCTCCTGTGCTATGTCTTCCGCCTCATACGCCACGGCCGGAAACCTCTGCACTATGAATGCCGCTACTACGGGGCGGTACATTTCGTCGAACTGACGCCATTTCGCCTCGTCCAGTACCTTGTCGAGGGCGAGTTCGTCGAGAAGCGTCTTCGGAGTGTCGGGGAAAAGAGACATGGTCATGGATCCGGTATGCGTGGAAACGGACGGTAGCTCACGCGTATGGAGCGGTTTGAGGCGCGGACCCTGAGTTTCCCTTTGCGGACGACATGCATCTGGTAGAAGAGGTCGCCGTCGACGCGTCGCGCCATGACGACGTACCCCTCATAACCGGGCGGAGACTCCACCTCCACCGTACCGTTCGTGTCAGGTAGGTGGAGCGTGCCGTACACCACGGGGCGCGTAAGGACAAGGCGGTTTGTGCGCGTGAGCGTCGCCTCCTCCACGAAGTCGTATTCGTTCGTGCCGAGGATGTAGTACGCCCATTCTGCGTCCGTTAGGCCTCGCTCGTCGATGTACGACTGGTAGCCGTTCGGCGGCGGAGGGGGTATCCGGGGCACAGTTTCGCGTGTGGTTGCGTCTATTTGCATCGCAGCCGTGGCATGCGTTTTTGCAAGACGGTATGCCGTAAATGCGGCAAGCAGGACGACGGCGGACGTGAGGCCGACGATCCGTGCTCGCCTGCGGAATCGACTTCGCCGCGCCTCCTCCGTAGGGGACTCCGGGAGTGCGGCGGCGTCTGAGAACCGGCGAGCCGGGTTCGACGCCAACATCCGCTTCAGCACGGGTGCCCAGTCTGGCGCGAATGCACGCGCCTGTTCGAGCAGACGGGACGATCCCTCGTACCAGATGCCAGTGACCAGCTTGTAGAGGAGCACGCCGAATGAATAGACATCCGCCGCCGTTGTAGCCTTTTCTCCGTTACGGCATTCCGGGGCGCGGACGTATGGCGTGCCGAGGTTGCCTTCCAGCGTGACAGTGGAGACGCCGATTGCGCGCCGCGTGTCGGGCTGAAGGACTCTGGCAATGCCGAAGTCCGAAAGCTTCACCGTGCCGTCGGACGCAATCAGCACGTTCTCTGCCTTTACGTCGCCATGGACGATGCCTTTGCCATGGCAGAACGCGAGCGCAGCGCGAAGCTGGGAGTAGATGTGGGCGACTTCGTCAGTGGAGAGTGGCTTTGACGCGCTGAGACGGGACGCGAGCGAAGCGCCACCGTGGGAGTTCTCTACCAGTTCCATTGCGAGCCAGGGGCGGCCGTCGTCCGCTATGCCGCAGTCGAACACCTTGATGAGGTTGGGGTGGTCGAGCGCGGCGAGTATTTTCGCCTCTTGCATGAACTTTTTCGCCAGTTCCGTGCGATGGGGGCCTTCGGGCGCGTCGAAAACTTTGACGGCCACCGGAGCGAGAGAGTGCATCTCTGTTGATGCCACGCGCGTTGCCACGTAGACGACGGACATGCCTCCATGTCCGATCTCGCCGGTAAGTTTATAGCCTTTGATCGTCATGGCTGTAAATCCGCAGGCAACGGAATGGTCGCGGGTGCTTTTGAAAATATGCTTAGGAGCCGTTTCATTGTTGGCAATAGTATACACGATTCAGTACCGTCATGCATACAAAAAATCCCCATGAAATTTCAAGGCGCTGCATGGCTCGTGGGAAAGTGAAGTGTGTTGCCGGTAGACTCCAACTTTCACGCGATTCCATCCGCACGTCAAGGGAATTTATGGTATAATGTGCCGCAAAAAATGAGACAAGGAGAATGAAATGAGTGATGTTGCAATGAATGGGAGTCACGTGCTTTGTCGTGGCTTCGTCGGAAGGATTTCCGTTGTCGCGGTTGCCATCTGGGCTGCTGCGGCGTTGCCGTCGATGGCGGCGCAGAACTGTATCTCGAACGGCGACTTCGAGACGGACGTAAACGGCAACGTGTCCGCCTCCATCAATTGGGGATACGCAAAAAGCGGAAACCAATATTCCCCGGCCAATTGGACCCTTAACGACCGAAATCACATGGGGCTCGTGAACGAAGGAACTGACCGACATAACGTTTTGGACACACTGGGGGCCCATTCCCTGGCGATCGAGCGCTATACGGGAACATCGAACCTGCTTGAGGCGAAACAGTCTTTCAGCATTCCCGCGCCGGGAACGTATCGGCTCACGCTGCTCTATATGAGCTGGAACTCCGACACGAGCTACTCGCATCTGCGCACATTCGTGCGTCTGATCCAGCCCGGAGGCGTTGTCACGAACCAGCTCAACAACTTTACGCCGTTTTCGTATGACACCGGCCTCGAATCGATCGGCTCGTTCATGTCCGATACGCCGACTCTTGCCGCCTACGGTTCGGGCAACGACTATACGCTGAGCCTCTATGCGACCGATACTTATTCGACGAGATACGCCTACTGCATCATCGACAACGTGAACTTCTCCCTTCGCACACTCATCCTCGGTGCGAACGAGACGTTCTCCACGCCGCTCGGCCTTGAGCCGCACGACATGAATCTCGGAACGGACGCGACGCTCACCTACGCGCCAACCACTGTGACGGCGGAAATAATCCCCAGCAAGGTGACGTTCGCCGCCGGCGCGAAGATCGTCTTCGACATGGCGAGCGCAACCGTCGGCGCATACGTCCTGCGCACGGGCGGATTCGTTCTTCCCGAAGGCGAGAGCGATCCGCTTGACTTCATCCAGCTTGCGAACGCGGGCGACTACGCGCTTTCGCTCATCGAGGACGGCAAGACGGTTCTCGTCTCGAAGCCCGGCGCCGTCACTTCCGCCACATGGACGGGCGGCGGCAACCCAGCCGTTCTCCTCGACGCGGCGAACTGGTCCGCCGTGCCGGACGCCTCCACGTTCAACATCACGCTCGGAGCGGCGGCGGACTGGCGCGGACTTGGGCCACTCGCCGTCTCTCCTGCCGCGACGATCGACCTGAACGGCAACGTGCTCAAGCTCTCCGGCCTCACGTCCGCGGAGTTCACGGGCGCGGCGATTGCCAACTCAGCCTCCGGCGCGGCGGCGGATCTCACCATCGACGTGCCGGCTGGCGTGACGAACGTGAATACGTCCATTGCGATTCTCGGCAACATCCGGCTTGTGAAGGAGGGCGCGGGCGGCTTCAAGGCGTCGAAGGTCGGCCAGACGTACTGGGGCGGCACGGCGGTGAACGGCGGTACGCTCCTCGCGGGCATCCATTGCAAGTACCGTCCGTTCGGCGCGTGCGAGAATCTGATTGTCAACGGCGATTTCGACGCAGACACGATTCCGGACGCCAGCCAACAATACATCGGCACTTCAGGCAAGGTTCCAGGCTGGACGATTCCGAACACAACCGACACGTATCTTTTCAGCGCATACAGATACTGGTCGTTGCTCCATAATCGCGAACCGCAATATGAATTCGACCAGTTGAATCTGTCGCTTGGGCATGGGAAATCGGCTTCACAGACATTCCATGTCGATGAACCAGGTACGTATCGCCTATCATTCGAGTACTGCACATGGGTTGGAGGAAACAACTATGCTGGATCGGAGACCACTGTCTCAGTGACAGGCGGCGGGGATACGCTGTTCTCGGCGAAGGTGACGCCGGTTATTGAAGTCGGATTCCGCCAGTTCTTTGATGATGTGGAAATCTCGGAACCGGGCGACTACACGCTCACGTTCGCGGCTGGGTCGTCGGGAAGCTATTTCCACGCAGACAACGTGTCGTTTGCGCGCAAGTGCGAGATCGCCGTCGGCGCGGGTGCGACGTTTGATATGAACGGACGCGAGGGCTGCGGGCTTTACTCCATCTTCGTCGCCGGCGGCGGAACGCTTATGAATTCCGGCAGCGAGATGACCTCGGCAAAGATAGGTTTCACGGACGTCACGATTGCGGACAACCATGTGCTTCAATTGAAGAAGATCTATCCGATCTCCGGCTTCCGCGCCGCCGTCGCGAAACTTGATCTCGGCGGCAAGACGAACAGCGTCGCGATACCTGTGGGCAAGACCTTCTCGATCCGCGATGCCGAAATCAAGAACGGCACGTTCAACGTGACGAGCGGCGGCTGGTTGCAGATAGACGGGTACGGCGTAGATGCCTCGACGGCTGACTTGATCGTCGGCTCGGCATTGAAGCCAAACGCGCCGCTTACCGTGCGCAACTACACGGCGAGGTATAACGCGAACTACAACGACGGCAGTGCCGCGCTCAACGTCCTTGGCACGTTTACGCCCGAGACGGCGTATTTCTACGGCTGCACGATGCAAGACGGATCGACCATCGACCTTTCCGCGAAGTCGGGCGCATGGTCCACGACGTCCTCTTTCAGCGGTGGAAAGAAGACGGTCGGTTACGCGGCGAACGCGACGGTGAACATCGAGGTGGGCGCGCGCGAGCTTGCGATCGGCGACAAGGTGGTTTCGTGGACGGCGAAGCCGCCCGTGGAGAACAACGTCCTGTTCGAGCTCGTGCGCAACGGGACGGTCTCGGAGACGCAGGCGCTTGCGGTGCAGGACGACGGCCTTTACGTCAAGCGCGCGGCGGAGCCGGCGTATGCGACGTACGACGTCGAGAACGACGCATGGAAGTTCTACACGGAAAGCGACGTCGAGGTGACGGACTGGGAAGAGGGCGTGACCGGCAACATGCAGGTGCGGTTCGCGTCCTACGCCGAATACGCGGCCCTCGCGGCGACGAACCTTACGCCGAGCGCGTTTGTGCTGACGGGCAATCTTACGCTCCCGGCGGGCGAGGGCGACCTTGAGATGACGGCGTTTCCGTTCGACTTCCCGGCGGGCACGACGATCGACCTCAACGGGCGTGCGCTCAAGCTGCACGAAGCGGTGATGGGCGGCACGAAGTCGTTCACCGTCACGTCGTCCGTCGCGGGCGGCGTTCTGGTGGCGGACGTCGCGGGCACGGTCAACAACACGGCCATGTCGCTCACGGGATATGTGAAGCTCCTCAAGACGGGTACGGGCACGTTCACGGCGTCCAAGACCGGCCAGACGTACGTCGGCGGCACGGAGGTGACGAACGGCGTGCTGAAGTGCGCCACGGCGGGCACGAGCAATCCGTTCGGGCCCATGCTAAATCCGACGGAACTCATCGTCAATGGCAATTTCGACGCGGATACAAGCGCCAGCTGGTATGGGGCGACTGGCTGGTCGGCGTCACCTGGAAACTGGTGCGGACGCCAGCCTGCGGGAACTTATACAAGCAAGAAATTGTCTGTCGGTAAGTACGCCATGATCGGCGGAAGCCAAGTTAAGGCCGGTACGCCGGCGCAGTTTTGGCAGGACGTAGCAATCACAACTCCGGGGCGCTATCGCTATTCATTCGACCATGCGAGGCGGAAGACGGATTACACCCTTGAAGTTGATGTTCTGCTTGTGCATGGCGGCGTCGAGCAGATGCTGACGGTCGTGACGCCGATGTCGGTCGATTCCTTTACCAGGACGACAGGTTATGTGGAAATCGCCGAGGCGGGGACGTACACGCTCAAGTTCCGATACCACAAGACCCCTGCCAATTCCACAGAGGCGTATTACATGATCTTCGACAACGTGTCGCTCGTCCGCCTCTCGGACGTGAAGGTGTCCGGAGCCGCTGCCGTTCTCGACATGGACGCGAGGCCGGACTACTACGACTACAACATGATCCTCGATGGCGCAACGATCAGGAATACCAGGGCAGATATAGGAAATACCACGGCGATGCTTGCGGCGCTGCGCCTCGAAAAGGATTCGACATTGCAGCTGGATCGGTCGTATGGCTTTATCGGCACCGGCTACC
Source organism: uncultured bacterium (assembly GCA_902761035.1). Classification (GTDB taxonomy): domain Bacteria; phylum Verrucomicrobiota; class Kiritimatiellia; order RFP12; family UBA1067; genus RUG572. The sequence continues at coordinate 14,501 of CACWIW010000059.1, forward strand.
GGCGCGGCAATGTTTATCTGGGCGGCAACACGCTCACGGCGAACATTGCTTCGGGCAAGAACTTCCTGATCTGCAACATGACATTCGACGAAGGGCGCGTGGAGATTCCCGTCACGACGGGTACGCTCATTACGGGTTACTCGGGGTCGGGTGCGGCAAACGGAGTGGTTGCCGCGACGAACGTCGACTTCTCCGTTGGCTGTGCGTTGAATCTTACTGCGCCGATGGACGTGGGCGGGTACGAGGCGCTGTACGAGGGAACGAGCAACGCGGGCACGGTGGCGCTGAACGTGTTCGGCACGTTCCGTCCGGTGACGTCCAACTACTACGGCTGCGTGTTGCAGGACGGCGCGACGCTCGACCTCTCCGGCTGGCAGGGCGCGTGGCCGTGGAGCACAACCTCTGCGTTCACGTCGGGGAACAAGACCGTCACGTTCGCGGACGATGCGACGATCAAGGTGAAGCGCGGCGCGAAGGGCGGCAAGGTCGTCTCGTGGGAGACGAAGCCGTCCAACTTCGACACGCTCATCTTCGTGCGCGACCCGTCAGACGAACGCCGCTACAGGGTCGTCAAGAAAGACGATGGCGTGTACATTGTCAACGGCCTGACGATCATCGTGAGGTGAGTTGCGGAGCTTTGAAAAGGAAAGCGAGATGAGGAAGTTCAACACGACAGGACCGTGTTTCCCTGACGAGCACTACATGCTTCCGGCGCTTGACCGGTTGCCGGGCATTCGCGAACTCGTCGCGGGCGGCAACTATTTCGTCGTACACGCGCCGCGCCAGACGGGCAAGACGACGGCACTCAAGGCGCTTGTGCGTGAAATATATGCGAAAGGAGAGATGGTTGCAGTATACTGCACGCTCGAGACCATTCAGAAACTTGTCGGATCGTATGATACGGCAATGCGGGAGATTAGGCATCTTGTTCTGAAGAACGCGGGGATGTTTCGCGAACTTGCACCCTTGGTGGCAGAGATCGGAGAATCAAAATCCAATACGGGGATTTCAACGGCTGTAATGGATGCGATTCAGGCGCTTTGCGTCAAGTCGCCCAAGCCGATAGTAGTGTTTTTCGACGAGATTGATTGCCTTGTCGGCGATGTGCTCGTTTCATTCCTTCGTCAGCTGCGGGATGGATACGTCAATCGCGACATGATGCCGTTTCCGAAGTCGGTTGCACTCGTTGGGATGCTGGACGTTCGCGACTACAAGGCGCAGATCCGCCCCGACGGCGAGTCACTCGGGCAGATCAGCCCGTTCAACATCATCCGCAAGGATTTGCTGATTCCGAATTTCACGGAATCTGACATCGGTACGCTCTATGCGCAGCATACGGCGGAAACCGGGCAGGTGTTTGCGGATGGTGTTGTCGAGGATGTCTGGCGTCTGACGCGCGGGCAGCCCTGGCTCGTAAACGCCATCGCCTGCGAATGCGTAGAGGAGATTCACGGATTTCGATACAATGAAACAATTACGGTCGCGGATGTCGAGGCTGCGAAAGAGGCAATCATCCGCAGACGTGATACGCACGTGGATTCGCTCATGGAGCGTATGCGCGAACCGCGCGTGAGGCGTATCGTCGAGCCGTTGCTCCTGGGCAACGATACCGAACTGACGGCGAACGACGATGACTGGCGCTTCATTACCGACCTTGGTCTCTTGCGCGTTGAAAGGGGGACGCTCGTTCCGGCGAATCCCATGTATGCCGAGATAATCGGACGCTACCTCTCGCGCGGCGAGCAGGACCGCATGATCCGCAGCGTTCCGGAGACGCCGTGGGTGAAGGACGACGGACTCGACATGGCGGGGCTCATGGCGGCGTTCCAGCAGTTCTGGCGCGAGAATTCGGGTGCGGACCGGGACATCATGGGCTATCGCGAGGCCGTGCCACATCTCGTCCTCATGGCGTTCCTCCAGCGCGTCACGAACGGCGGCGGACACATCAACCGCGAGATGGCGCTCGGACAGGGCCGGCTTGACCTCTGCGTGGAGTTTCACGGCGCCCGCTACGCGATTGAGGTGAAGACTTCCGACAACTTCAAGGGCGAGGATTCATACAAGCAATGTGCAAAGTATCTCGACACCCTTAAACTCACCGAGGGATGGATGCCGATATTCGACAAGTCGAAGACGAAGACGTGGGACGAGAAGATCTACACCCGTGACGAGGTACTCGACGGCAAGACCATTCACGTCCTTGGGCTATGAGCGCTATGAAGAGACTGGCCATTCTCATTTTTGCGGCGGCGGCGACAACTCTTTTCGCCGATACGTTCACGATTGAGCGAAACGACCCGAGGCCGTTCCGCATCCACAGGGGGCCGGACGAGACGGCCGCCACGAAGGCGATGATCGACGAGCTCGCTCGCGAGGTGAAGCGCGTTACCGGCGTCTCCATGGCGATCAAGGGCTACGATACCGCGAAGAGCGGCAACATCTTCATCGCGACCCAGCCATGGGACGCCAAGGGCGCGTGGACGATCGGCGTGCGCAACGGCATCGTCGGAATCCACGGTTCGGACGTGAAGGGCACGGAGGCCGCGCTCAGGTTCTTCATCGACAAATACCTGAAGACCGTCCCGGAGTCCGCCGGACGCCTTGAGTGGAAGGACCTGCGCGTCAACCACGGCCCGCAGTGGGTGGACGTGCGCGAGGCGACGGTCGCCAAGGTCCGGGAACAGCGCCGAAGGGAACACGCGCTCGAATGGCAGAACGAACTCGTCAACTACGTGAACGTCGAGCCCGCGCGCGCGTATTCGTTCCCGCTCGCGTCCGAGAAGGACGCGCTCACGCCCGACCTCCCCGAGACGCCGTACGTCATGTCGCTTGACGGGAAATGGAAGTACAACTGGGGCGGCTCCTACGAGCAGCGCGCCCGCAACCAGTTCTACAGCGTCGGCTACGACGATTCCCGCTGGTACGAGATCGACGTGCCGAGCTGCGTGGAGCTGAAGGGGTTCGGCGTCCCGATCTACACGAACATCGCGTATCCGCATCCGAGGACGCCTCCGAATCCGGGCTCGGACTACAATCCTGTTTCGTCCTACCGCCGCACGTTCACCGTGCCGGACGGCTGGAAGGGACGCCCCGTGTTCCTACGCTTCGAAGGCGTGTATTCGGCGTACTACGTGTGGGTGAACGGAATGAAGGTCGGCTACGCCGAGGACAGCTGCACCGCGCACGAGTTCAACATCACCAAGTACCTGAAACCGGGCGAGAACCTGCTCGCGGTGGAGGTGTACCGCTGGAGCGACGGGTCCTTCCTTGAGGACCAGGACTTCTTCCGCTACTCCGGCATCTACCGCCACGTGATGCTCTTCTCGCCGCCGCAGGTGGAGATCCGCGACTTCTTCTGGAAACCAACGCTCGCGGCGGATTTCAAGTCCGCGACCGTCGACCTGTCGGTGGAGCTGCGCGACCTGGGAGGCCGCGGGGCGTCCGCCCTGCCAAGCGTCTCCGCCACGCTCTACGACGCTGACTTCAAGGCCGTTGCAACCATGACGCAACCCGTATCCAGCTCCACATTTTACACTTTCCATTTTACACTTTACACTCTCCACCTTTGGTCCGCCGAGGATCCCTACCTCTACACGCTCGTCATGAAGGCGGGCGAGGATGTGCGTGCGTGCAAGGTCGGGTTCATGAAGACCGAGGTCATGCCAAACGGCGCGATCCACGTGAACGGAAGGCCCGTGAAGTTCAAGGGCGTGAACCGCCACGACGCCTCGCCGGAGAACGGACGCTCCGTCACGCGCGAGGAGATGCTCCGCGACGTGATTCTGATGAAGCAGAACAACGTCGACACCGTGCGCACGAGCCACTATCCGAACGATCCGTACTTCTACCACCTCTGCGAGCGCTACGGACTCTACGTCATGCTCGAGGCGAACATCGAAAGCCACGGGATGGGCTACGGCGTGTCGTCGCTCGCCTCCCCGCCGAGCTGGACGCAGGCGCACGTGGAACGCGCCCGCGACATGGTGCTGAACTGGCGCAACTCGCCGTGCGTGTTCATGTGGAGCTGGGGCAACGAGGCGGGACAGGGCCCGACGTTCGACGTCGTGAACGAGGCGTGTCTGAAGTTGGACGACACGCGTCCGATCGCCTACCGGCAGGACTGCGAACGCTACGCGATAGACGGCCCCACGTATCCGACGCTCGCGGTGATGCGCGCACGCGGCCTCCACTCGAAGTGCAGTTTCTTCTTCGAGTACGCCCACGCGATGGGGAACGCGCTCGGCAACTATAAGGAGTACTGGGACGAGTTCTACGCCTCGCCGTCGCTGATCGGCGGGTGCATCTGGGACTGGGTTGACCAGGCCGTGTGGAAGTACACAGACCGCACGGGCCCGGACGGCAGGCGCATCCGCTACCTTGCCTACGGCGGGGACTTCGACGAGAAGACGACGGACGGCAACTTCTGCGCGAACGGCGTGATCGATGCGGAGCGCAACGAGACGCCGAAGCTCGCGGAGGTGAAACATGTCCACCGCAACCTCGTCGTCTCGTGGCCTTCGGCGACGGTAGGGCGCGGACTCCGGCCGCGCCGCATCCGCAAAGGCGAGCCTCTTTCCGTCATCCTCTGGAACCGCTTTTCGTTCACGCCGTCGGGTGCGTTCGACGCACGCTGGGAACTCCTCGAGGACGGACTTCCCGTCGCGAACGGTGCGCTCGACTGGCCTTCGGTACCTCCGCTGACGAAAAGGGAAATGAAGGTCGCGCTCCCGAATGTGAAGGTGAATCCGGACGCGGAGTACTTCCTCAACGTGTCGTTCCACTTGAAGTCTGACACGCTCTGGGCGAAGAAGGGGTATCTCGTGGCGCACGACCAGATCGCGCTCACGGACGAGAAGCGGCAAGAGTGCCGCTTCCCCGAACGTAGCACTCCCCTCGGGGAAGCGGCGCTCTCGCCGCTTCAAGACGGCTCCATCAAGGCCCAAATTGGCGCCACGAAGGCCGTGTTCAGCCGCAAGACGGGCACAATCGCGCGCCTTTCGATGAACGGACGCACGGTTCTCGCCGACAGCGCGGACGGTATCGTGCGCGGTCCGCGCCTGACGTGCATGAGGGCGTTCACCGACAACGACAAGTGGCTGCGCGACGACTTCTACAATTCAGGCCTCACGCAGCTGCGCTACCACGTGCGCGAGTTTGCCGCGACGAACGTCGAGGGGCGGGCGGCTGTCCGCGCCGTCGTGGAGGTGAACGGCGCGAAGTCTGCGGGGTTCATGCACGAGACGGTGTATATCCTCTCCGGCGACGGTGCGCTTGAGATCCGCAATGCCGTGACGCCGTTCGGCAGGATGCCGTCCGCGCTGCCGCGCCTGGGGCTTTCGATGATGCTCGATCCGCGCCTCGAGCAGATGGAGTGGTACGGACGCGGTCCGCACGAAAACTACGTCGACCGCTGTTCTAGCGCGTTCGTCGGACGCTGGAGCGGAACGGTGACGGGACAGTACGTGCCGTACTGCCGTCCGCAGGACAACGGCTACAAGTGCGACGTCCGCTGGGCGGCGTTCACGGACGGCGACGGGAAGGGCGTGCGCGCGAAGGGCGACGTGCCTCTCTTCGTGCAGGCGCTGCACTACGGCTGCGAAGACCTTGAGTTCGCGCGGCACCGTCCGAGGCAGCAGCGCATCTGGAACGAGAAGCCGCCGCGGCCCGAGGTCTGCCTAAACCTCGACATCCGCCAGCTCGGCCTCGGCGAAGGCTCGTGCGGGCCGAGGACCGAACCGCAGTACATCTTCCCGATCCAGCCCGAACGCTGGACGGTAGTCCTTTCACCATGTACAAGGTGATGAAATCCAGCAAAGGCAAATTTTGACAATGCGTCCAATAAGGAAAATGAAATGAGAACATCCAACAATGAAAGTATGAAAAGGCTAATGCTTTTAGCAGCTGTTGTCGCCACCGTAGCGTATGGCGTGTCGATTGAGCGCATAATCAAGCCCCCGCGCTTCACGCGCGGCAACACGTCCATCCTGCCGGTACAACCGATCGACCAGGCGGCGTGGCTCTCGCATCCCGACATCAAGGACGAGGTGGCGTATCCGCCGTTGCCGCGCATCGTGCGCTTCCAGTGCGAGTTCACGAGCGACGGCACGCCGCTTGAATTTGACGTCACGGGCGACGAGCGCTACTACCTCACGCTCGACGGTGCGTTCGTCTCGCGCGGACCCCATCGCGGCACGGTCGAGAACTGGATGTACCAGAGCTATCGCGCCAAGCTGGAACCCGGAAAGCACGTGATGGAGGCGACGGTGTGGCGGATGCCGTTCCGGGCGTCGCCGCTCGCGCAGCTTTCGTACAAGCTCGGCTTCTGCCTCAAGGCGGAAGGCACGTACGACGCCGTCCTCACCACGGGCAAGGGCGCGTGGAAATGCGGGCCCGTCACGGGCGTCAAGAACATTGGCAAGTCCGGCGGCGCGTGGGGCGCGGGCGACGGGTTCGAGATTCCCGGCTCCGGCATCTACGACTGCACGCCGGGCAAGTGGCTCAAGCCGGCCGTCGTGAGGAAGGCGCTTGGTGGCGGCAGCAGGTACGGCATCCGCCAGCAGGGCTGGATGCTTTTCCCGTCGCAGCTACCGGATCAGACCGAATACCGCGTCCGCCCCGGCAAGTTCGTGGACGGCGGCGAAATGAAGTTTCCGCTCATCGTGAAGCCGGGCGAAAAGCGGCGCATTCTCTGGGACCTCGACCGCTACATCTGCGCGTATCCCGAGGCGGTCGTGAAGGGCGGCAAGGGCGGCAAGATGACCTGGCAGTGGGCGGAGGCGTTGCGCGGCCCGTCCAAGAATCCGAAAATCAAGGGCAACTTCAAGGGCAACCGCGGCGAGTGGGAAGGAAAGACGTTCAGCGGATTCGGCGACCGGTTCGTGTTCGACGGACGCGAACGCGCCGTGTTCCAGCCGCCGTGGTTCAGGTGCGGACGCTGGTGCGAGATCGTCATCGAGGCGGGGACGGAGCCTGTCGAGATACAGGACCTCGCGCTCATCGAGTCGCGCTATCCGCTTGAGTGCGAGACGCGCTTCGAGTCGCCGGAGGATCCCGCGCTCGCGGGCGTGCAGGCGATCTGCGCGCGCGCCATGCAGATGTGCTGCCACGAGATGCTGTTCGACTGTCCGTTCTACGAGCAGCAGATGTACCCCGGCGACACGCGCGTGCAGCTGAACGTCATCTCCGCGATGACGTCCGACGACGCGATCATCCGCCGTGCGATCGAGATCTACGACATCAACCGCCGCGACGACGGCAACGTGCCGTTCAACTTCCCGACCGTCGGCACGCAGGAGGGCGCGTCCTACACGCTTTGCTACCTCGGCATGTACGCCGACTACGTGATGAACCACGCCAACCGCGAATGGCTGCGCGCGCGCCTTCCCGGCATGCGCGACACGCTCCACGGCTTCGAGTTGTACGAACGCGAGGACGGCATCATCCACAAGCTCCCCGGTTGGTCGTTCATGGACTGGGTGACGAGCGGTGAATGGCACGGCGGCTGGGCGCCGGGTTCGCGCGACGGTGGGGCGAACGCCGAGATGAACCTCTTCTACCTCGCGGCGCTTCAGGGCGCGGCGAAGATCGAAGACGCCTTCGGCAACCGCTACCTCGCGTCTCACTGGCGCGAGAAAGCGGCGAAGTTGAAGCCTGCGATCGTCAAGCAGTTCTTCGACGAAGGTCGCGGTCTCTTCGCTTCCGACGCCGCGAAGAAATCCTTCGCGGAACACGCACAGTGTCTGGCGCTCCTCACGGACGTTTTCGAGGGTGAGCGTGCGCAGGCGCTCTTTGAGCGACTGATCACGGAGAAGAACATCCACCGCACGACGGTCTATTTCTCGTACTATCTCTTCGAGACGTACTTCAAGTTCGGGCGTGCCGACCTCTTCATCAAGCGGCTCGACCTTTGGAAGGGGTATGTGAAGCTCGGCGCGACGACGACGCTGGAGTCGCCCGAATATCCCGGGCATGACGCGCGCAGCGACTGCCATGCGTGGGGCGCGCATCCGCTCTGGTTCCTGCGTACCGGCGTCGCCGGCATTCGCAGCGCCGCGCCGTTCTTCGAGAAGGTGCGCGTCGCCCCGCAGCCGGGCGGGCTGAAGACGATCAAGGCGTCCTATCCGCATCCGTCCGGGAAGATGATCGAAGTCGATCTCATTTTCGAGGCTGGCAAAGCACGCGGACGCATCACCACGCCCGTTGTCGGCGAGTTCGTGTTCGGCGGCGTAGTGAAGTCGCTCGCTCCCGGAGTCAATGAAATCTGATGTAAAATACTTCAACAACCCAAGAAAGGAACTAAATCAATGCAAAGCAGAAGAAACTTCTTGCGAAACACCATGCTCGCCGGGGCCGCATGCTCCGTGGCGAACAGCCTTAAGGCGGACGCGCCCGCTACGGCGGCGGTCTGTGGAGCGCCAATGCTGGGCTTCCGGTGCAAGCCGCTGGAATGTGTGCGCGTGGGCGTGGTCGGTATCGGTTCGCGCGGCATGGGCATGATCAACCGTGTGAGCAAGCTCCCCGGCGTGGTGGTGGCGGCGGTGTGCGACATCCAGGACGCTCGAATCAACCTGGCGAAGAATTCGCTCGCCCGCCAGAAACGTCCCGAGCCGAAAGTCTACAAGGGCCCCGAGGCGTTCCGTGCGCTGTGCGACTCCGGCGACGTGGACGTGATCTACAATTCCACGCCGTGGCATCTGCACGTTCCCGTGGCGCTCGCCGCGATGAACGGCGGCAAGCACGTCCTCACCGAGGTGACGTCCGCCTTCACGGTGGAGGAGTGCTGGCAGATGGTCGAGACGGCCGAGAAGCGCAAGGTCCACTGCATGCAGCTCGAGAACTGCATCTACGGCGAGATCGAGATGCTCACGTTCAACCTCGCAAAGCTGGGAATGCTTGGCGAGATCGTGCATGCCGAGGGTGCGTACAACCACGACGGACGCCACATGGCGAACGACCTTTTCCCCGCCTACCAGTACTGGCGCTACGACTGGTACCGCGAACATGCCGGCAACCCGTACCCGACGCACGGCCTCGTTCCGCTCTGCCTCACGATGGACGTCAACCGCGGCGACCGCATGGACTACATCGTCTCCATCGATTCCAAGAACGCCGCATTCGCCGACTTCATGGCGCACGGTCTCAAGAAAGGCAATCCGCGTGCGGGCCAGAAGCTGAAGGTCGGCGACATGAACACGAGCCTCATCAGGACCGTTGGCGGCAAGACGATCATGCTCCAGCACACCGTTTCCGTGCCGCGTCCGTACTCGCGTCTCCAGCGTGTGCAGGGCACGCGTGGCATCATCGCGGACTACCCGTACCGCATCGCGCTCGAGGGCGACGGCAAGTACTACTACGGCAGCGGGGCGCACGCCTGGTGGGACGCGAAGCGCGCGGAGGAAATCCGCCAGAAGTACAAGCATCCGCTCTGGAAGACGATCGGCGAGATCGCGAGAAAGTCCGGCGGACATGGCGGCATGGACTACATCCAGGACGCGCGTTGGTCGTACTGCCTGCGCATGGGTCTTCCGCTTGATACGAGCGTCTACGACCTCGCGACGACGGGATGCCTCTGCGAACTCACCGAGAGGAGCGCCACGAACCGCTCGCAGGCGATGGACGTGCCGGACTTCACGCGCGGCGCGTGGAAGACCGCTCCGAAGATGGAAGTAGTCGACATCGACCTTAAGAATTTCAAAATCTGAGATGCCGCTACGGCAAACATCCACCTCTGCTACGCCGATGTCGCGAAATCTGTAAAATCAGATTTCGCGACACGGCCATTGCGTGGGCAATGAATGAAGAGTCGAAGGTTTGCTGCCCCAAAAGTCGGTTTGAGAATCTACTTTTGGTTGACAAATCACGGAAGGATGTGCTATCATACCGCCCATCTTCTTTGGGAGACCAACGACGTTGAACGGTAAATCGCAAATGACGCCATTGTGGAGGCATGGAACGGCATCGGAAACGACGCCGCGTATAACCACGCACAGACGCCCCGTGGCGCGTCCGCGCATGGTGCAAATACCCCCCCCCCCCTCACTGCCTGACGGCGCTGGGACAGCGGGCATCTTGCCCGTTGGAATCAACCACAACAAACCCTTTAACGACATGAGCCGAGAGACGCAGACCCGCCGCGATAGCCGCCGCACTTACGATTGCGGCAAGTGTTTTGACGGCGAACGCTGACGGCGAGAAGCGTCCGATGGCGCTTATGGTGATGTTCGACGGACTCCGCGCCGACGGCATCGAATCAGGCTCGATGCCGAACGTCATGGCCCTGCGCAACGGCACGTGGCAGACGGGCTACAACGGCGCCTGGTCGGTGACGGCGCAGATCGCGCCAGGCTCCGATTCGGTGAGCGCGCCGAACCACATCTCCATTGCGACGGGCTACTCTCCCGCGAGGCACGGCGCCACGACGAACGGCAAGACCGCAAATGTTGACTACACGACGTACCCGACATGGCTCAAGCGCGTCATCGACGCGAAGAGCGGCGCGACCGCCGCGTTCGCCTATTCGTGGGGTGAGGACGCAGACCTCGGCCCCGCCGCCGGCGTGACGTTCCTCGGCGGCACCGACGCGCAGAACGCGACCGACCTCGCCGCGCTTCTCGCCTCCGCCAACGCGCCCGACGCGACGATGTTCTTCATCAACGAACCTGACGCGGGAGGCCACGCGGGCAACTACTATCCGTACACGACGGGCTACAGGAACTCGCTTGCC
>CACWIW010000060.1 GCA_902761035.1 uncultured bacterium
CCGCGCGTGGGCGTGTTGATCGGACGCAGTCCGTAGCCGATCACCACGCCGCCGGCCTTCGCGAACGCGAGCGCCTTCTCAAGCACCGCGAACGGCACGTACTCCGTCGCGGGGAGCGAGAGGATGTCGTAGAACTCCATGCCGTCCGTGGTGCGGATCGCGGGACGTCCCGTGCGCGGGTTCTTGCCGATGTTGGCGCTTTCAATCACGTCATAGCCCATCCAGTCGCTATCAAGCTGCGCATCCTGGATCGCGAACGCGAACATCTCGGGACGGATCGTCTTGCCCGCGTGGAAGCTCACGCCGGGAATGCACTGCGCGATGTGGCACACGTGCTCGCCGTCAGATAGCAGTTTGGCACAGCGGTTGTTGTAGTCGGCCCATACGCGGAAGAGCGGATAGCGCGGTTCGTAGCCGCCGTTGTAGAAGTACGGCGGACAATCCTTGTCGAATGGAGCCTTCGGGTTAAAGGAATGGGGGATGAGGTAGTAGCACCCTTGGTACTGGTGCCAGTCGCACATCCACTTCATCTGCGGATACGTCAGGTCCTGGAAGTACGCGCCGAAGATCTCGCACCAGTTCTTGCCGTTGTGGCGGTTGTAGACGTGTGCGACCGAGGAGGCGTACTTCGGCATCTGCCCGAAGTTGATCTGGTGCTTTCGACTCTCGCGCTGGTTAGGGTAGTACTGGCGGCAGACGAGATCGACACCCGGCACCTCGACGTACTTCATCTGCTGCATCACGTTACCGCCCGCGAGGACGGGGCTGTAGTAGCAGTTCGCGTGTTCGAGGAAGTGTCCGCTGGAGTACACGCCGTGCTTCCTGCACCACTCGCTCTGACGTCCGTACATCGTACGCCCCCACACCTCGGCGCGCGCGTCGTGGTAGCGGTAGAGGGCGCGGGCATGGTCCTCGGGGTCGGCGAGCTTGAACTTAAGCGCCGTGAGGAGCTCGCCCACGTTCTCGCCGCGCGCCTTCAGCTCTTTCGCAAGTGCGTCGCCCCACCAGGCGCGGAACTGCGGCTCGTCGAAGAAGAAGCCGGGGATCGTGCCGTCCTTGAATTCCTTCGCGTAGCGGTCGTAGTAGGGCTGGTAGTACTGCGAGATGAACCAGTCGACAGCCTCGTCGTCAAGTCCGTTCACGGTAGGGAAGCGGTAGTTGCCCTTGGATGTGAACCAGGTATAGATGATCGTCTTGTCGCCGTCCGGACCGGGCTTGAACACGCCCTTGTCGACCTCCTTCACGACGATGCGCGCCACTTCGTTCGGCACCGCCTTCTCCGGTGCCTCGTGGCTCCAATAGACAGTCCCCTTCACGTCGCGACACTGGTACTTCTCGGGGATGGGGTACTTGCCGCCCATCCCTTGGCTCGGCCACCAGTAGTCGTCGAACATCATCACCTTCATGCCGTGTTTCTTGCACTCGTCGAGGACGATGTCCACGTCGCGCCACCAGCCCGCGCGCATCCAGTCGATGTGCGGACGCGACTCGATTGTGAGGATGCCCTGTCCGCTTTCTGCGACACGCCCGACCATCTCCCGGAGCCGCGCCTCCGTCTCGGTCCCGTGCAGCCAGAAGAGCGGCCCGGTGTTTTCCCGCGTCGCACCCTGCGGCACTCTGAAGTCCTGCGCAACATCCGCCACGCAAATGCCGCAGAGAAGCGCCGTTGTTATTGCTATCGTTCGTTTCATTGTTTCTCCTTTATTTTACGACCACGATACGCGGTTTTTTCAGCCGGAACGGCTTCGTTTCAAGTGCGTTTGCGCCGGCCTTGACGGACTTCGTGATGTCGAGACGGTACGGCCTGCCGATGAAGCCACCCGCGTAGACGCCGTTCACCGTCACCGCCGCACTCTTCTCGCCCTCCACGTCGTCGCACGCGAGGTATACGCGCGCACCGGCCTTCAGCGCGGGCAGCGAGAACGCGAGTTCCGTCGCCACGCTCTCCGCGAACGGGCTGCGCGTGAACTTGGGCTTGGCACCCAAACGGCCCCAGACGCCTTGTCCGTATCTGCAGATTTCACGCGCCTTGACGGCGGTACCGCCCTCACGGCACGCGCTCCACGACTGTCCGTCCGAAAGCAACCGCCCCGACGGCCACGAGATCGCACACACGAACCCGGCATCGCCCGGCAGCGCGTTGTCCGCCAACACCGCGACATCGTTGCGACCCGCCTGAAGCGGGAACTTCGCCTTGGTCGGCGAGCTCCAGCCGTTGTAGTTGTTGCCGAACTCCTGTTTCGCCACTTCCTTGCCGTTCACGAAGATGGACGCCGCATTGTCGCAGGAGAACACGATCTCCGCGTCGCCCGCCGCCACCGCGTCGATCTTCGAAGTGAACACGACCTTGCCCTGCGCCTGCGGATCGACCGGATGCCAAATCCACTTCGCGTTGTTCAGCGCAGAGGCAGGCGACTTCTCAGCGTCCTCGATGACCACCGGCGTGACCGTCTCCTTCACGCTCGCCGCAATGACCTCGCCATTCGGCATGTCAACGCGCGGTAGGGCGCGATCACCGAGCACGCCGGAATTGTGGGCCGCCCGGTGGTCGGCCCCTACCGGTTCGCATGGTAGGGCGCGATCACCGAGCGCACCGCATACCCCCCCTGGTAGGGCGCGATCACCGAGCGCGCCGCACGGCCACACCAAAAACACTGCCTGGCTCGGCTCGAGCGCGAGCTTCACGAGGCCGTTCTCAACGGCGGGCTTCTCGACCGTACCCTGCATCGGATCCCACAACAGCACAACCTTGTCGGCGGGCCACTTCGTGTACACCGAAAGATCGCGCCCGCGCTTGAAGTCCTGGTTCGCAATGAACAGCGTCTGGGCGCCGTCCTTCACGTAGTGGTTCACGGCGAGCATGCGCCCGTCGGCGGCGGAAAGTCCGGGGAAGTCAAACGCACGCACGGCGAGCGGACGCTTCGCGCCCGGATAGTTCTTCGCAAGCGCGGCGCGAAGCGTCGCGCCATCCGGCTCGCCCTCGAGGAAGAGCGCGGTCGGGAAGAGCGCGGTCGGATGCGCGAAGATCTCATCGACCACGCGCTTCACGTCGTCGGACGTCTTGCCGCGCGTGGGCGTGTTGCAAGGCTTGATGCCGTAGCCCACCACCACGCCGCCGGCCTTGGCGAACGCGAGCGCCTTCTCAAGCACCGCATACGGCACGAACTCCGTCGCGGGGAGCGTGAGTATGTCGTACCACTCCTTGCCGTTTGTGGTGCGGAGCGCGGGACGCAACGTGCGCGGGTTCCTATCGATCGTTGCGCTCTCCACTGCGTCGTAGAGCATCCAGTCGCTGTCGAGCTGCGCGTCCTGGATCGCGAACGCGAACATCTCTGGACGGATCGTCTTGCCCACGTGGAAGCTCATGCCCGGCACGCACTGCGCGATGTGGCACACGTGCTCGCCGTCCGACAACAGCTTGGCGCAGCGATTGTTGTAGTCTGCCCACACGCGGAAGAGCGGGTAGCGCGGCTCCTTGCCGCCGTTGTAGAAGTACGGGATGTCCTGACCGTACGCGCCAAAAATTTCGCACCAGTTCTTGCCATTGTGGCGGTTGTAGACGTGCGCGGTGGACGACGCGTACTTCGGCATCTGCCCGCAGTTGATCTGGAAGTTCCGGATCTCGCGCTGGTGCGGATAGTACTGGCGGCACACGAGGTCGACGCCCGGCACCTCCACGTACTTCATGAGCTGCATCACGTTGCCGCCGGACATCGCGAGGCTGTAGAAGCAGCCGGCGTGCTCCATGAAGTGTCCACTGGAGAACACGCCGTGCTTCCGGCACCACGCGCTCTGGCGTCCGTACATCGTGCGCCCCCACACCTCGGCGCGCGCGTCGTGGTAGCGGTAGATGGCGCGTTTCTGCGCCTCGGGGTCGGAGAGTTTAAACTTGAACGCCGTCAGCAGCTCGCCGACGTTCTCGCCACGCGCCGCCAGTTCCTTTTCGAACGTCGGCCCCCACACGCCCATCGTCTCGGGTTCATCGAAGAAGAAGCCGGGTATCGTGCCGTCCTCGAAGGACGACCGGTAGCGGTCGTAGTACGGCTGGTAGTAGTTGGCGAGGAACCAGTCCACGGCCTCTTCGTCCAGACCGTTCACATACGCGAAACGCCCCTGCGAGCCGCCGAGTCCCTGCACACGCCCCTTCGGCGGCACATACCAGGAGTACACGATGGTCTTGTCGCCGTCCGGGCCCAGCCTGAAGAAGCCCTTCTTCGTCTCGGTCGCGGCGACACGGCAGATTTCATTCTCCACCTTGTCGGGCGCGGCGCCTTTCGCGTAGACAGCGGCCTTGATGTCGCGGCACTGGTACTTCTCCGGGATGGGGTACTTGCCGCCCATCCCTTGGCTCGGCCACCAGTAGTCGTCGAACACCATCATCTTCACGCCGCGCTTCTTGCACTCGTCGAGGACGATGTCCACGTCGCGCCACCAGCCGGCGCGCATCCAGTCGATGTGCGGACGCGACTCGATCGTCAAGATGCCCTGTCCGCTTTCGGCCACGCGCCCGACCATCTCCCGGAGCCGTGCTTCGGTCTCGGTTCCGTGCAGCCAGAAGAGCGGCCCGGTGTTTCACAAAAGTCCTGCGCAATTTCCGCCGCGCAAATGCCGCAGAGAAGCGCCGTTGTTATAACCATTGTTTTTTTCATCATTATCTCCTTTTCTGTTTATCTTGTTGTGAAAAGCTAAACCTCTTCGCTCAGCACGCACTCGCCGCCGTGGAACACAAGGACGAGCCGGTGGAGGGTGACAGAAGAGTGTAAAGTGTAAAATGTAGAGTGTAAAGTTGAATCACCTTCCAACTTTACACTTTTCACTTTACACTTTACACTCTCAAGCTGTTCCTTCGTCGGCGCGGGATCGCCAGCCTTCACGTACTTCATCTCGATGAGCGCGGCATGGGCGATGTCCGGCCAGCGGTCGAGGCGGGGCTTGAGCGCGATGTCGTAGAATCCTCCGCCCGCCTCGCGCTCGTGTCCAACGAGGTACTTGCCGCGCTCGTCAGTCGGGTCCGCGCCGATGTCAGTCCCGGAGAAGAACTCCTCGAAGCGGTCGGCGAACTGCACGTCGTAGTAGGCGCGGAGCAACGAGACGAGCAGCGACTTCCCGAACCGGCGCGGACGCAGAAACACCGCATACGCGGTCTGCTCGAGGTCGCGTATTTTCGCGGTGCGGTCCACGAACCAGGCGTTCTTCTTCCTGATCTGTGCGTAGTCCGCCACGCCGTAGAGTATGGGCCTTGTCTTCTCCATGGCGCTTATTGTACCAAAAATCCCCGCACATGTGCGGGGATTTTTGAGTGTGATTTTTGAGGGATTTGAGTTGCCGCAACAGCAGCAGAATCACCGGATGTGGATGGTCAAGCCGGTTTTGAAACGGATGCCGTCGTTGTCGGCCAGAACATGAATGCCGCGCCTGCGCATGTTTTGAGACGGGACGAATTTCACCGTATCCGCCGGCTGCTCCTTCCAGCGATACGCGTACTCGCCAAGGCCAGCCGTGCGGTCGCCGATGTCAACAGCCACCGTCATCTCGACCGGCGCCTCCGCCGTTCCGGCGTAGAACGTCAGCGAGCCTTCCTCACTGTCGTCGAACGTCGTCGTCCACTGTGAGAGGTCGAGCGTCGTGTTCAAGTGGCTGGCATCGCCCAACTGCACCTTCGGGTGAGTCAGATAACCCTCCTCGCTTTCCGTAAGGACGTTCGGCCCGTAGGTGCCGTTTACGACTGTCACCCCCGGATTGGCGTTGAGTTCCCGGAACAATGAGCCTTCCTTGAACACGAGCGACTTGACGGGCGTCAGTCTTCCCGAATTCATCCAGAAGCGTCCGTACACCTCCACGTCGGTATCGGTCGCCGTCGGGCTTGAAATGTGGGGCTGAATCCATCCGTTCTTCGCCACCACGATCTTGCCCGCGCCGGAGTAGGACATGTTTCCAAGGAATGTCCTGTACGCCCCAACACCCGTGCCGTTGCCCTCGCCGTCAACCGCTTCAACGCCGTCGTAGGTCACCGTGTATCCGTTCATCGTCATCGTGTTCGCACTGTAGTTGTAGAAGATCATGCCCATGTTGTTGGCGGCATAGACCGTGGCGTTGCTTGAAAGCGCCACATGGCGCAGGAACGACGTTCCCGTGTTCTGCGCGTAGGCAACGTCCGCATCCATCGCTGCCGAGCTGATGAGCGCGCCCGTGCCGTCCGGACCGGAACCGGCGAGCGTGTAGTCGTAGTCGTGGTACGTACGGCCGTTCAGGTCGAACTGACCGCCGTCCTCCACGCGGATGCGCGAGTACTGACCACCGGCCACCATGCCAGAGGCTTTCTTCACGACACCCTCTTCGACGACGACCGACGTCGGGTATCCGCCCGTGCCCGTCGCCATCGTCCACGCCTTGTTCAGGAGAAGCGTGCCCTTGCCCGTCTTGTGAATCTGCAGGCCGAGCCCGTAGTCGCCCTCGTAAGTCGATGTGGACGCGCCGCCGAACGCAAGAGTCGATGTATCGACTTCCTCGCCTTCCGGGACATCAAACGTCAGGTGGCTCTCGGGGCTTATCGTCACAAAGCCGATCATCGAATAGCCGTTGTTACGCCTGACCATGGCCTGAATCTGTGTGCCACCGGTCACGGCTTTTGCCCACGGTCCCCGCCATACTTCATTTGCGTTTGGCCCGGTATATGTGTAGTTCATGTAAACCGTTCCGCCGACTGCAAAGTAAATATACTGTCCATAGCCGCTGTTGTACTTCTTCGTCTTGCAGGCGATGTAGATGTTACGCGATTTTGGCGGCGTGAAGTTCCACCAAAGCGCGTTATTGTAGCTCGTCGTTCCGACGTTCCACCAGCCGCCCCCAGCGCTCCATGTGGACGCACCGTTGCCGCTTTGGGAAAGCGGGTTGATGAGGTTGCCAGCCGAGAAGCGTCCGTTGACCGGCTTGTGTACCTTCAAATCGTAACCGCGCAGCGTCACCGACTTGCCGTTCATGTCGAAATCGATTGCGCTCCAGTCGGCATCCGCCGTGAGCGTGATGTCGTTTTGCAGAAGAACCTGCACATTGGCCGCTTCGAGTTCGGCCTTGTGGGAGGCAAGCCCCTGGAACTCGGCATCGTTCGCGAACAAGGCCCTCATGTAGTCCATGCCAAGCGTCCATTCGCCAACGTATGGGCTCACGTCCTCATTGTAGTACATCCAGCAGTCGTTTGCGACGTCGTACTTGACGAACGAGGGCACCTTGCCGGGGAAGATGTAGAGGCCCTCGGGCTTTGCCCACACGCCCAGCCTGTCTTCGTTGGCCTCATCCACCGCGAACGTGGCAGTGGACATCTCAGGCCATGCGACCAGCAATTCGCTTCCAGAGAATTCGCGCGTTCCAAGATTCACCGTGACGGTGGAACCTGCATAGAACGTCGTGTTGGAACCGTCGAATGTCCCGCTGCCCAGCGAGAGGTCGAACTCCGTTGCGAGGTGGCTTGCGTCGCCGAGCTGGACGGGCTGCGTGGCGAGCGTACACGTGCCGTTGGTCACGCACTGGTTGGCCGGTGCGTACTTGCCGGTGATGACCGGCGTGGGGATGCTGCCGGAAGTCGCCGTGTCGGACAACACGAGCTGCGCCCCTTCCGCAAACACCAGCGACCGGGCGGAGGTGAAGCCGCCGTTGTTCATCACGAGCTGTCCGTAGATCGTCACGTCCGCGCTGGGCGCAGCCGAGTTGTGTCCCTGGAACACGAACTCCGTGCCGCTAGGAATCACGACGCTTCCGTTGTTGTACGTGACGTTGCCGGCATAGACCGTCGCGTTTGTATAGGTCAGAGTATAGCCATTCAGCGTCGTCGTTGTCGCGGCCCAGTTGCCGTTTCTCAGGCTGAACGGCTGGCTGCCGCCAATGACGGCGTTTGTGGAGAGCGTGACGTTGCGCACGGGGAATGCCGCGATATCTTCACCCGTCAGTTCCGTGTTGTTCACGAGCGCGCCAAGTCCGTCAGGACCCGAACCGGCGATTGTGAAATCGTAGGTCACGGAACTGTCCGCGCCGCAGACATCGAACTGCCCGCCGTCATTCACCTGAACGGTGGAACCAGAAGCGCCGCATGTCATTCCAGGAGCCTTCTTCACCAGCCCATCCTCCACGACGAGGGCAGTGATGCCACTACCGCCAAACCGAGGATTCGCCTTTGACATCGTCAGCAGCCCCTTGCCCGTTTTGCACACACACAGGCCAATTCCGCTGAAATCGACATCCGACGCACCTCCCAAGGTGATTCCATCAAGGTCGTATTCCTCGTTTTCGGGAATGTCGAAGATGAGCTTGCTCGTGGGGCACAGGAAAATATCTCCTGCGTAAGTGTATCCGCCGGAATTCGTGAATCGGAGCTCATGGGTCGAACCTTCAGCCAAACCTGATCTCTTGAGTATTCCAGTCGTCCGATAATAGGAACTCGAAGAAGTTTTCGTTCCCGACTGGAAATCTTTTATCAGATTATCCACGGAATCAATACCTGCGCTAACAAATTGGTTGTACCCTGAATTGTTCCACGAATGCACTCTGAACTGGAGATAGACATCTCGCGCCTTGGGCACGGTGAACGATTGAAACACATCCCGGTTGCCGTAGCTGTTGGCCTGGCTACCAGCAAATCCATACCATCCTCCACCGGCATTCCAAGCACCATAAGCCACGGAAAATGCCGTCTGGTTGATGAGGTTGCCCGACGTGATGCGTCCCTCGCCCTGCGGCTTGCGCACGATGAGGTCCCAACCCTGTAGCGCCACCACCTTGCCGTTGAGGTTGAAGTCCATTGCGCTCCAGTCGGTATCCGCCGTGAGCGTAATGTTGTTTTGCAGAAGGACCTGCACATTGGCCGCTTCGAGTTCGGCCTTGTGAGAGGCAAGCCCCTGGAACTCGGAATCGTTCGCAAAAAGGGCCTTCATGTAGTCCATGCCGAGCGTCCATTCGCCAACGTATGGATCCACGTTTTCATCGTAGAACGCCAAGCAGTCGTTTGCGACGTCGTACTTGACGAACGAAGGCACCTGGCCGGGGAAAACGTAGAGCCCTTCGGGCTTTGCCCACACGCCCAGGCGGTCTTTGTTGGCATCATCCACCGCGAACGTGGCGGTGGACATCTCGGGCCATGCGACAAGCAATTCGCTTCCCGTGAATTCACGCGTCCCGAGATTCACCGTGACGGTGGAACCGGCATAGAACGTCGTGTTGGAACCGTCAAAGACCCCTGTGACAGCAGAGAGATCGAATTCCGTTGCGAGGTGGCTTGCGTCGCCCAGCTGGACGGGCTGCGTTGTGAGCGTACACGTACCGTTGGTCACGCACTGAGTGGCCGGCGCGTATTTGCCGGTCACGACCGTCGTTGGGATGCTGCCGGAAGTGGCAGTGTCGGACAACACGAGCTGCGACCCTTCCGCGAATATCAGCGACCGGGCCGTGGAAAAGCCGCCGTTGTTCATCACAAGGCGTCCGTAGATCGTCACGTCGGCGCTAGGCGCAGCCGAGTTGTGTCCCTGGAACACGAACTCCGTGCCGTTGGAAACCACGACGTTGCCGCCGTTGTACGTGACGTTGCCGGCATAGACAGTCGCGGCGGAATAGGCAAGCGTGTACCCGTTCAGCGTCGTCGTTGTCGCGGCCCAGTTGCCGTTTCTCAGGCTGAACGGCTGGGTGCCGCCGATGACGGCGTTTGTTGAGAGCGTGACGTTGCGCACGGGGAATGCCGCGACATCTTCATCCGTCGGTACGGTGTTGTTCACGAGCGCGCCGAGCCCGTCAGGGCCCGAACCGGCGATGGTGAAATCGTAGTTCACGGAGCTATCCGCGCCGCAGACGTCGAACTGCCCGCCGTCCTCGACGCGGATGCGCGCATTTTGTCCACCGGCCGTGATGCCGGGCGTCTTCTTGACAATCCCCTCTTCGACGACGACGGACGTGCCCCCGCTCGTCCCCGTCGCAAGCGTCCACGACTTGTTCAGGAGAAGCGTGCCCTTGCCCGTCTTGTGGATCTCCAGGCCGAGTCCGTAGTCGCCCTCGTAGGTCGATGTGGACGCGCCGCCGAACGCAAGAGTCGAGGTATCTACTTCCTCGCCTTCCGGGACATCAAACGTCAAGTGGCTCTCGGGGCTTATCGTCACAAAGCCGATCATCGAATAGCCGGAATCGCGCCTGACCATGGCCTGAATCTCTGTGCCGCCGGTCACGGCCTTCGTCCACGGTCCCCACCATTTTTCACCTTGATCGTCCGTGCGTGGGTAGTCCATGAAGACCTGACCACCAACTGCGAAATAGACATACTGCACGAAGTTGGCATCGTATCTCTTTGTCTTGCAGTTGATGTAGATGTTGCGCGACTTGGGCGGCGTGAAGTTCCACCAGAGCGCGTTTTCTTTTTTAGCAGAGCCAACGTTCCACCAACCGTTCCCCGCGCTCCATGTCGAAGTGGCATTGCCGGATGCTGAAAGCGGATTGATAAGGTTGCCCGCCGAGAAGCGTCCGTTGACCGGCTTGCGCACCTTCAAATCATAGCCACAAAGCGTAACGGCCTTGCCGTTCATGTCGAAGTCCATCGCGCTCCAGTCGGTATCCGCCGTGAGCGTGACGTTGTTCTGCAGATGTGCCATGCCGCCGGACGCCGTGGCGAGTTCGTTCGTGTAGGGGACGAGAGCCTGGTATTCGGCGTCGTTCGCGAAGAGGACGATGCAACCCGCGACGCTGCTGGGAGCGTCACCCGACTGGAGTTCGCTTTCGGACGAGCACGATATGTTGGTGTAGTAATGGAACGAACCTTCGACGAGCTTCGCGTACACGGGCGGAATCACTTCGATCGAAATGTCGTTGTCGTACGAATTGGCGTTGGTACTGTAAAGGCCGTTCCACCCGGTCGTCTTCGCGGCGCTGACGGAGATGGTCGAGGGGTTCCTGTAGCCCGGACACGTGGCCGTGACGGAATACGTCTTGGCCGCGTCGTTCGGAGGAAGGACGAGCGCGTAGATGCCGCGCGCGTCCGTCGTGGCCGTCGCAGCGACGGAGCCCTCGCATTCCGCCGTCACCGCCGCGCCGGGAACCGGGTTGCCGGACCCGTCAAGGACACGTCCGCTCGCGATGGAGGAGGAATGCGTTTCGTTCGTGAAGATGTTGAACACGACCGTATCCACAGAGGTGTACGTGGTCTTGTCGGAGAAATCAAACGTCGGCGGAGCGTACCAGGCGGTCGCCGATTTGGCATACGCCCACCCGGAGTTGATGTGGACGTACAACGTCCCGTCAGAGTATCCGTATCCGTCGGCGACAACGGCATGTCCACCAGAGCCGCTGATGCCCAGTCCGCACGGGCGCTTGGCGTCGAGATTGGGAAGAAGCGCCTTTTTGAATCCGTCGTTTGCATCGGGATCGTTGATATAGACGGCGCCCGAATAGCCGAAGACGTTCTTGAAGGAGTCGGGGAACCGAGATATGGACGAACCACTGCCGTCCGAGTCATAGCTCATGCTGACCGAGACGCCGACGTCGTATGTAAGCTTTCCGATGGCTTCACGGTATGTGGTGACCGTCGGACTCGTCCCGTTCGCGTACATGGTGTTGATGTTCAGCGGCATGTTGGCCCAGTCGTACGTCCCGCCCATCATCGTCAGTTGCACGGGGACGTTGTTCGAATAACAGGTGAACGTCTGCGGCGTCACGGACGTCTTGGGCCACTCGAAGTAGCGCATGAGCTGCGCACCGGACGTCGCGACGCATCCGCACGGGTAGTGGTTCGGCGTGTAGAGGTTGAAGCAGTCGGGATAATTGCCGTTGTTGTAGTTGCCGATCTCCTCCTGCGACCAGTCGGAGTGGAGCAGTTCGGGGACGCGCAGGTCCGTCGGCGCGGAGGATGACTTGCCAAGCCGCAACTTGCCGCCGTCCGCACCGCCCGCCGCGCGAAGACGGCTCCACTTCGCCGCGTTGCCGGAGGTCGCGGATGCCGCGAGACGCCTGCCGCCGGACGTCGATGCCGACGCGGCAAGCCTCTCCGCCTCGTTTGCGGCACGGCCGGCCAGAAGGCACCAGAGCGGATTCTTCTCAGACGCCTCGAAAGTCCCCTCGCGCGAATACGCGAGGATCGGCGTCACCTCGTCGTTGCCGGACGCCACCACGTAGCCGCCGCCCTCCAGCGTCACCACGTAGAACCTGCCCTTCCCGTCCTCGCCATCGTACGCGGTCACGGATGCAGGGTTCGCGTCGAAGTCGCCGCCCAGCACCTCCTTGAGATTCACCCATCCCTTGACGGCGCACAGGGCGTCGTCAGACGACACCTCTGCTGCAAAAACCGATGAAACCGCCAACGCGCCCAACAGGGCGGCAAGCTTCACTTTCAACATACATCCTGACTGCATCGATTATCTCCTATTTGTGAGAGGTTGCGTACAGTCTACCATAATATCCCCTATTGCACAAGGGAAACAAAGTCAAGATAGCATGACCGGGGCGCATCTGTGATTTTCATCCATGTGTATTGGAATTTGGAAACAACCAAGACAACTTTCAAGAACAACTTGGCCCTTCGGGCATTCCTTGAATAGCCAGAATCGTGACAGTTTGAGGATTGTCAAATGGGCGCGGGCGAGTTAGCCCGCGCGCCAAAGGCAAGTTGTTTTCAAACAGTTGTTTCCAATCATCAGAAGGCCGTCGTTGTGGCTCGCGACAAGCGCTCGTCCTCCCGCATGGACAACACCCGTGCCTGTCAGCGGATGTGGATGGTCACGCCGGTTTGGAAGCGAATGCCGTCGTCGTCGGGGACGATATGAATCCCGCGCCTGGCCATGCTTTCGGTGCGCCTAAATTTCACCGTGCTCGCCGGCTTCGTCTTCCACCGATAGGCGTACCCGCCAAGGCCTGACGTGCGGTCGCCGATGTCAATGGTCACCGTCGTTCCGGCGTAGAACGTCAGGGTCCCCTCCGCACGGTCGTCGAACGTCGCCGTCCAATGCGAAAGGTCAAGCGTCGTGTTGAGATGGCTGGCATCGCCCAGCTGGACGGCGGGGTAGAGTCTTGTCGTGTTGCCGCTCCATGTCCGTGCGTTCGGCGCATACCTTTCATACACAATGG
Organism: uncultured bacterium; assembly: GCA_902761035.1. Classification (GTDB taxonomy): domain Bacteria; phylum Verrucomicrobiota; class Kiritimatiellia; order RFP12; family UBA1067; genus RUG572. The sequence goes on from CACWIW010000060.1 coordinate 13,087, forward strand.
TCTTCGTGGCAGGAGACGCCACGCGCAAATTGCGATAGACGCCGGACTCATGGAATATGAGCGACTTGACGGGAGATATCACCGACATCTTTGCCGCGTTGTCTGTGGATTGCGCCAACAACATTCCATAGACGTGCAGTTCGCATCCAGGCGCAGTCGGCTTGTACGTGGCGTCGTACGTCTGGAAACAGCCGTTGGTGGCGACGACGATCGTGCCATCCCCGCTGTAGGACATATTGCCCGCATAGATGCGCCCGCCAACATTGCCTGTGTATGCCGGGCCGTCAATCGTGAGCGTGTGTCCGTTCATCTTCATGGTGGTGGCCTGATAGTTGTAGTACATCAGCGCCCAGTCGCAGGAGCTTTCCGCCCACAGCACGGCATCGTCGGACAAGATGATGTTTCTCAAAAAGCCGTTCTCAGCCTTGACATAGGCTCGCTGCGGGTCTTCCGATTCAGGCTGCGACTTGATCAGCGCCCCCTTCCCATCGGGGCCACTCCCCGCCAGATTGTAGTCGTAGTCCCAATAAGTGCGTCCGCAGATGTCGAACTGCCCGCCGGCCTGAACATTGATGCGCGAATACTGGCCGCCGCACGTCGCGCTTGCGGAGGCGGTTTTGCTGACCTTGCCGTTCTGGACGACAATGGAGACGACGTTGCTTCCGGCAAAGTCCGGGTTCGCCTTTGACATGACAAGGCTCCCCTTTCCGATCTTGCGTATTTGCAACCCGACACCACCGAAGTCTGACGTCCCTGGCGTACTGCCGCCAAGGGTGATGTTCTTCAAGTTGTATTCATCGCCTTCGGGGATGTCGAAATAGACATAGCTGCTTGGACTCAGCGTGGCCTGCTTGCTGATGTAGCATTTGCCGTTCGTCCAGTAATACTTGATGGTATAGGGCGTTCCACCGGTCAAACCAGAACGCACAAACGGCCCGTAGGTTTGCGTGCCGACAAGGTTGTCTGTTTCGGGCATGACGTCGTCAGTACCTGTTATGCCGGCCCTGATATACTGTCCGTATGTCGAATCGTTTCTCTTCGTCTTCGTCTTGAAATAACACGCGCGCGATTTGGGCAACGTGAAAGTCTGATGTGCCGAAAGACGATCGGACCAACTCCCTTGCGAACTCCCCGAACCTAAATAAATCCAGTCTTCGTCTGCGCTGGAGCCCGAGGCGTATGTATAACCGTCTTTTTGAAGGATGTTGCCCGACGTGATGCGGCCTGAGCCCCGTGGCTTGCGCACCTTGAGGTCCCAGCCCTTCATCACGATCGTCTTGCCGTTGAGGTTGAAGTCCATCGCCCGCCAGTCGGCGTCGGCGGCGAGCGTGAGATTCTGCTGCAGATACGCAACGCCGCCCGCCGCCTTCTTGAGTTCGTTCGTGTAGGGGACGAGCGCCTGGTATTCGGCGTCGTTCGCGAAGAACACCGTGCATCCGGCGATGCTGTTGGGGGTGTCTGCTGGCGACAGTTCACTCGCGGCCGAGCAAGATATGTCGTTGTAGAAATGGAACGTTCCATCGACAAGCTTGGCGCAGCGTCTTTGCAGCGTGATGTCTTTGCCATACGAATTGGAGATGGTGTCGCCTGTCGTCTTGCTGGCGCTGACAGAAACTGTCGTGGCATTCGTGTAGCCCGGACACGTGGCCGTGACGGAATACGTCCGGGAGGAACCAGTCGGCGGAAGAGTGAGCGCATAGACGCCTCGGCTGTCGCTCTTCGCCGTCGCCGAAACTGATCCACTGTATTTCGCCGTCACCGTCGCCCCGGAGACCGGGTTGCCGGCCGTGTCAAGGACGCGTCCGCTCGCGATGGAGGCGAACTTCGACCCGTTCGTGAAAACATTGAAAACGACCACATCCACGGTGGTATACTTCGTGTTGTCGGAGAAATCAAATGTCGGCGGCGTGTACCATGCCGTCGCCGACTGCGCGTTATTCCACCCGGAATTTACGTGCAAGTACAACGTCCCGCCCGAGTATCCGTACCCATCGGCGACGATTGCATGCCCGCTGTTGCTACTAGACGCCCTTACGCCCAATCCGCAGGGAAGCTTCGCGTCAAGGTTCGGCAGAACGGCCTTTTTCAATTCGGCGTCGGAGGGGTTGAGGAGATGTACGGCGCTCGCATAGCCGAAGACGTTGGTAAAGGAGGTCGGGAGCTTTGACGCAAAGGACGAACTGCCACCCGATTTATAGCTCATGTTGACCGTAACGCCGACGTCGTATGTGAGCTTTCCGATGGCCTGGCGGTATGTCGTGACCGTCGCGCTCGTCCCGCTGGCGTACATGGTGTTGATGTTCGGCGGCATATTCGCCCAGTCGTACGTCCCGCCCTTCATCTTCAGCGACACGGCTACGCCGTTCGTCGTGCAGCTGAAGGTTTTCGCCGTCACGGACGTCTTGGGCCACTCGAAGTAGCGCATGATCTGCGAGCCGATGGTCGCAACGCATCCGCACGGCCAGTGGTGCGGCGTGTAGAGGTTGAAACAGTCGGGATAGACGCCGTTGTTGAAGTTGCCGATCTCCTCCTGTGACCAGTCGGAGTGGAGCAGCTCGGGAACGCGCAGGTCCGTCGGCGCGGAAGCCGACTTTCCGAGCCGTACTTTGCCGCCGCTTGCGCCGCCACCCGCCGCGCGCAGGCGGCTCCAATTGGCCGCGTTGCCGGAGGTCTCGGACGAGGACGCCGCAAGACGCCTCCCGCCGGAAGCAGAGGCCGAATCGGCAAGCCGCTCCGCCTCCAGAGCGGCGCGTCCGGCCAAAAGGCACCAGAGCGGATTCATCGCAGACGCCTCGAAAGTCCCCTCGCGCGAGTACGCGAGAATCGGCGTCACCTCGTCATCGCCGGAAGTCACCACGTAGCCGCCGCCCTCAAGCGTCACGACGTAAAAACGGCCCTTCCCGTCCTCGCCGTCGTACGCGGTCACGGATGCAGGGTTCGCATCGAAGTCGCCGCCCAACGCCTCCTTGAGATTCACCCAGCCCTTGACGGCGCACAGGGCGTCGTCGGACGACACCTCTGCGGCATATCCGAACCCGGCAATGAGACCAGCTAGAACGATGGCTATTTTACTGTTTTTCAAAATTATCCTTCAGACTGTTGAAGCCTACTGAACCAGTTATTAAACCTCTTTTGATTGTCCATGTAGAACATGTAAAACATATAAAACATCAGTATGCCTTGCATGTTTTACCTGTTCTACATGGACAAAACCTTCCTCCAATAAGTTTTGCAACTGACATCAATTACCTGACATGGATGCTAAAGCCGGTTTTAAAGCGGAATCCATAATCATCAACCACAACATGGACGCCGCGCTTAACCATTTTTGCGGTGCGGGTAAATCTCACCCCAGTCGGCCGATCACCCTTCCACTTATAGGCGTACTGACCCAAACCGGCGGTACGGTCGCCGATGTCAACCGTCACCGTCGTCCCAGGGTAGAACGTCAGCGACCCTTCCTCGCTGTCGTCGAACGTCGTCGTCCAACGCGACAGGTCGAACGTCGTCTCGAGATGGTTGACATTGCCCAGCTGCACCTTCGGGTGCGTCAAACGTCCGTCCACGCTTTCAGTGAGGACGTTTGGCGCATAGCGTTCGTAAACAGTTACCGTTCCAGGGGTGAGGTTTAACTCTCGGAAAATCGAACCTTCGTGGAACACGAAAGACTTGACGGGCGAAATCCTGCCCGTGTTCTGCCAGTAGCGTCCGTAGATATCCATGTCACAACCCCTCGCGGCAACGACAGAATTATGCCCCTGTACCCATGCGTTTTGCGCAACCACAATCTTGCCCTCTCCTGAATAGGACATATTCCCCAAAAAGAGTCTATAGGTCCTGTTCGTGCCGTCATACGTGATGGTATGCCCAGCCATATACATAGTGTTAGACTGATTATTGTAAAACATCATGGCCATATTATTCCCCGCAAAGATTGTCGCATCGGCGGAAAGATTGACATTTCGCATAAAGCCTGTACTCTCACTAGGCGTATATGCCGTCTTTGCATCAAGCGTTGCCGTGCTCGTGAGAGCGCCGGTTCCGTCGGGACCAGAGCCCGCGAGCGTGTAGTCGTAGTCCCAATAGTTTCGCCCACAGATGTTGACCTGTGCGCCATTCTTGACATGGATGCGCGCATACTGCGCACCGCAAGTGGCTTTTGTCGAGTCCGTCTTGCTGACGACGCCTTCGTCCACGACGACGGAGACAATTCCTTCATCTCCAAACCGTGCATTCTCCTTGGACATCGTAAGAAGACCCTTGCCCCTCTTGCGCACTTGAAGACCGCCCCCGCTGAAATCGTCATCAGAGGTTCCACCAAGTGTGATATTGGAGTTCACGTATTCCTCCCCTTCGGGGATGTCAAATATAAGCCAACTGAGAGGGCAAAGGCAAATATTTCCGACATACGTCCACCCAGTGAAATTCGTGAACTCCAACTCATGGCTTGATCCGGCCGCGAGGCCGGACTTGGTGTAGGGACCTGCCGTCCGAATATACGTAAGATCCGTGGTCTTTGTTCCAGACCTAAAACTCGAAACAATATTCGTAGCGGCGTCTATACCTGCGCCGACATATTGATTATATCCCGAATTGTTCCACGAGCGCGTTTTGAACTTCAAGTATAGATTGCGGGACTTCGGCACGGTGAAGGATTGATATAACCTTTGGGTCCCGGGATAATTGCCATCTGCTTCCTTCCCCATTAAGACATACCAAGAACCATCCTTATAAGAGTAATCAGTCGTTGTGAATGCCGCCGGGTCGATAAGGTTTCCGGAAGTAAACCGGCCTGGGCCCTGTGGCTTTCGCACGGTCAAGTCCCATCCTTTGAGCGTCACCGTCTTGTTATTCATGTTGAAGTCCATTGCGCTCCAGTCGGCATCAGCCGTAAGCGTCACATGGCCCTGAAGGTACGGAACGCCGCCCATGGCCGTCGCAAGTTCGTTCGTGTAGGGAACGAGCGCCTGGTACTCTTCGTCGGAGCCGAAGAGCACCTTGCATCCCGCGATGCCTGTCTCGGGCGGCGTCGCCAACTGGCTTTCCACCGTGCAGGCGCTGTTCGTGTAGTATTTGAACTCGCCGTCCTCTAGTTTGGCAAAGATCGTAGCAGCCATCGCCTGCGTGCCGCAAAGCGACAGTACAAGCAAAGCGAACGCCACCATTCTAGAACTCATCTGCATTGCGCTTCTCCTTTTTCGGTCGTCTCTCTCGTTGATTAATGGACGATAATCATCAACCCTTTAAACTCCGTGCCAAGGACAATGTTGCCGTCGTCGTTGACCCAGACCCTCGCCGCCCAGGCGGGAGAGTCCTCGGCAAGGCTTACGTTCACGTCCCTGAACGCGCCGCCCTTCGTCAGGACATTCGAGCCGCTCATCGCGCTCCTGCCTTGCGCAACGGAGACCTTGATGACGACGTTCGACTCGCTCCCGAACATCACGGACGTACCCGCCGTGTCAAGGACCGGCAGCACCTCATTGTCTGTCAAGTTAAAGCCGAGGACCGCGCCGTCGGCGAGCGCCAGACCGCCGCTGAGCGCGACCTCGCCCGACTGCGCCACCAGAAGCGTCGCGTTGGAGGCGACGCTGATCGTGTTGTTGCTGACGATGTTCGATTCGGGCATGAGGGCGAGCGTCGCCGTGTCCGTGACCGAAATCGGCATCGTGCAATAACCCTTGGCATTGATACCATCCCCGACCGTCCAGTCGTAATCGGCCACGACAGTCCCCGTGCCGGCAATCGTCAACGTTCCGTCGCGGCTAATGCCGCCGCCGTTGGAGATGTTGATCGTGTGGGCGTTGCCGTCGGTGCCGGTCGTGTTCAGGACGAGGTTCGCCCGGTTGCCGATCCATGTGGTGATGGTGAAATCGCCGTCCGTCGGCTGGATTTCGGTGGTCCGCGCGGCGTTCTTGTTCAGGTAGAATTTCTTCGTCCCGGAAATGCCGTCCGCGCCGACAGCCCACTTTACCGTTCCGTTTTCGCCGCCGACGAGACGGAACGTCCAATTGTCGCCGGACGTGTTGGTATGGGTCTCAAGCCCATTCACGACAACCGTTCCTCCGCCGCAGCTTGCGCACTGGAAGATGTTCGCGCCCGTGAAACCACTTGTCGCGATGATGTGACCGGTTACGACGAAGGATCCGCCGATCCCGACGCGGTCCACAATATGGACGTCGTTTTTCCCGGAGATCTCAAGGTCGCCGGCGAGCGTAACAGTCGCGTTTTCGCCGACCGCTATCTTCGACGTGTCGGAGAACGACGTCGCCGCGAGGTTGCCGTTGAAGGTGATGACGCCCGTGCCATTCGTCACCGCGCCGAACGTGGCGTCGACATCCGCGTTGATTGTCGTCGCCGCCGTGACGCTGGTGAAGTCGAGCGCATCGCCCGCAGACGGCACGGTGTTGTCGTCCCAGTTCTCAGGCGTGGACATGTTCGGCCCCGCACCGCCGATCCACTTGCCGTGCTTCGCATTCTGCGGTATCACCGGAATGGCCCAGATTTCAAGATGCCGCACCTGATACGCACCGGCGCCGACGGTGTCGGGCAGACCGTTTGACCCTTTGTTCACCGTGTGCGTGTAGTCCATCGTGTTGCCGACTCCGCTCGCATGGCAGGCGTAGTCGCCGATGCCGATTTCGTCGGTGGCGTTGGTCGAACTCCAGCGGTTCCACGCGAAGAGAACCTGCGCGTCGTTCCAGTGCGTGTCGCCCGCTTCCTGCGAAAAGATGCGGTGCGCCTGGAAGCAGCCGAAACCCGCATTGCCCGACCCCATGGTGTCGTTCCATCCCAATGTCATGATGTCGGCGGGCGCACCAGCCAGCGCGTCTGGCGCCGAGTAGTTGTGGTACGTCCCCTCGATGATGCCCTTCACGCTGTCGACGTTCGCCGCGATGTTCGTGATGCCGCTGTCGTTCGAATAGACGTGGAGCTTGTCGGCGATGAACTGGATGTTGTCGCCCGTCCACGGGAAGTCGAGTTCATCGAGAGTCTTCCCCGTCGCGTCGAAGTCCACCCACACATACCTGCGGCGCGACGTCCTGGCGCGGACGAGCTCCATGTAGTAGCCAACCTTCGTGACCTGGCGCGAAAGCGACACCAAGGTGTTCGTCTCGGTGTAGGGAGCGTAACCCTGGGTCCCGAACGCATTGCCCGCGTTCGCGGCGTCGATCGTGAAGACGTGCGTCATGCCGGCGCGGTATTCGGCGGGCACGGTTTCCGTCGCACCAAGAGCTGTCTGCGCCTCGTCCGTCACCGTCGCGTCCGTCGTGCCCGTGAACGACGGGAGCGGCAACGCCTCCATGATCTTGCCGGCGAACGCCTCGGCGGCGAGCGAACACCCAACCCAGTTCATGTGCAGCTTGTCGCTGAAGAAGTTCCCTTCGCCGTCGAGCGGAATCTGCTCGAAGAGGTCGAGAAGGACGACGTTCGACGGATAGACGTTCCCCGCCGCAATGTCGGCCTTCAACAGGTTGTTGAAGTCGACGACCCGCTGGTACTTCACGTCATCCTCGCCGTTTCGTTGAAGAATCGTGGAGACGACGATCTTCGCGCCCGGTCTCTTGGCGGCCATGTCGAGAACGAGCGTCTTGAAATTGGCGTAGCCGACCGCGCCCGCCTCGCCGCCGGAGCCGACGTCGTTCGTACCGATCAGGAGAGTTATGACGTCTGTGTAGCCCGCGATGTCGAGATACAGGTGCAGGTTGTCCCTCACGCCGCCGCGCTTGTCGGTCGCGTCGCCCGGGTACGGCGCGGTCCTGATCCTGTCGCCGCTGATGCCGCAGTGCCACACCCAGTCGTCCGGCTCTTCCACGTGCGCGGCGTTGTAGGGCGCGAATTTCCACACGCCCTTCATCTTCGGCCTGTAGCCGCTCGCCGCGAGACGCGCCGCGATCAACGTGCGGTACTGCGGATAGTCGCCCTGGTCATCGCGTGTCACGCCCTGCGTAATCGAGTCGCCGATGGGGAGGATCCTGATTTCAGGCGCGTGCGCGTAGTCGCCCACGGTGAGGACGAGCTGCTGCCGCCCGACGTTGTCCTGCGCCGGCGCGGGCTCGACCGTCACCGCATAGTGCGCGCCGGGGGCGATCGTCGAAGCGTCGAAGAGCGCGTTGAGACCTTCCGCCGTCTCTGGCAGGCCGGTCACGCCGGACTCCTTGAACGTCATGAGCACGATGCGTCCGCACGTCGTTCCGGCGTAGTTTTCCGAAAGCGCGAACGTGAAGCCTTCGTTGATTGTCAGCCGCGTCCAGACGTATATCGGCGTCTTCACGGGGTCGTACGTCAGCTTTGCCGTCGCGGGAAGTTCGAGGTTCGCGATGTTGAACCCGCCCGCGCCGATGACGTGGGAGTCTTCCTGCAACGAAGGCGAAACCCTTGTCATGCCCCGAACGACGATGAAGTTGTGGTCGGTTATGGAAAGGTAGATGGTGTCGCCGCGCACCTCGAGCGAATGGGGAACGTCGCATTGGACGGACAGATTTTCGGCGGCGTCCGCCGCAAACTCCCCTTCCAAAAGCGCAAAGAGCTTGTATTCGCCCTTTTCTATCGACGCGGGAAGAGCGATGTTGTTCGTATCGGACGCAAACGCAAACGACGAACCGGTGATTGCCGCCGTGTTCGTGCTTAAGGAGGCGAAGGAAAGCGTCGCACCGGAACTGAGCGACACCGCCCCGCGCGAAAGCGAGATGCCGTTTCCAAGCTTGAGCGTCGTACCTGCGGCGACCGTCAGATCGCCGCTGCCGGTCTGGGCCGCTGAAAGCGTCACCGTTCCGCCGCCCGTGAACGTCATCGGTCCGGCACCTGCTATGTCTTCAGCAATCGTGATGGCGAGCCCGCTCGTATCGATCGTACCGCCATTTCCCGTGACATTCACGGAAAGCTTCGGGAACGCGGGGATGAACGGATTGCCGCTGGCGGTCGTGTACGTGTTCGCGTTGTCGAGCACTTTCAGCGTACCGCCGTCGAATGTGATGGTCGATGTGCCGCCGTTCGTGTCCTTTGCGCGAATCGACGCGGTCTTCAAGACGCTGGTGCCGGACAGGACAAGTTCGCTGTCCTCGCCAGAATCAAGCGACTTGTCGCCTGTGGACTGCCATCCGAAAGCGACATAGTTTCCAACCTGCACCACCGCGCTATCAGATATCTCAAGCCTGCCAGCGCTCGCGTTACCCAGGAAAATGGATCTATTGCCGGGCAACGTCACCGCCGCGGTTCCGCGCACTTTCATAACCGAGGAAGCGCCGGCGATGCCGGAACAACCCAGATGGATGTTCCCTGACGGCGTTACTGTTCCGCCGGAAATGTCGAAGAGCGCCGTTCCCGTGTTTCCGTCCCCGAAATCGCCGATTTCAATATTGCCCGTCGAGGCAAGCGTTCCCGCCTTCTGCTCGAATGTCGCGTTGACGTTTCTGTTCGTGGCAATCTTCAACGTCCCGATCGTCCAGTCGCCGCCGTCTTTCGTCACCGCGACGGTTCCGCCGCCGCCGGTGGCGCATCCGGCGAGGAAATTCGCACAGCTCAATGTCGTTCCCGTGGCGTCGAGTGTCCCGTTGCGGAATTCGAAATCCTTCTCCGCGCCCATCGTCACGCCCTCGCACGAAACGATATGCCCGACGCCGTTGGCCGTGTTGTTGTTTCCTACAAACCAGCATCCGTTCTTCGTGGTTCGGTAAGTGCCGCCAGCAAGTTTCAGCCATGCCTCGGTTCCGGTGCCTCCGTCGCCGATGTGAAAACCGACATCGGAAGATGTGCTGTTGCCGGCGACAAGACCGCGCGCCGCGTTTCCGTTATGATTGAAAACAAGCGGAGCGGCCTCGGTGCCGTTGTCGCGGATGAACACCTTCCACTTGTTGGTGACGACCTCCGGGAACGTCACCGTCCTGTTGTTCGTACCCGTAAACTTCGCATTGTACTTGTTTTCCTGAAACCAGAGATTATCTTCCGTTCCGCCTCTGATGTGCGCCGAAGGTGCATTCCCACTGCCATCCTCCCAGTTGGCCTTCTGGGGGAAACTGGCGTTATAGGAGCCGTTCCAATAGTAGGTATTGGCCGCGAACGTGCCGTGCGCCGTAAAGAGCGCGATTGCCGCCGAGAACGCGAAACCGCAAGCTCGTGACACGTGCCGAGAGACACCATAAACTTCTTCCATTCAGAACCTACCTTTCTTTGCGTGCAAATAGTATATCATAATTTTTCGCATCGTGCTATCCACACGTGCTATCCACGACGATAAGACGCAACGTGAACTTTTACACTCTTACGCATGTAAAAGTCCATGTCGCGAGTGCAACAGGCTCCCTATATATAAGGACGCGCGCGCGCGACCCAAACCGACCTTTCGTCGTGATTCCGCGCCATAATCTCACGCGGAGAGCGCTGAGAAAAAGAATAGCCCGTACCGTGATGGCATCACTAAGTCGTTGCTCAACAATAACTTGCACACTTGTAGGCACAATTGCGATTGTTCACAAATCTTCATTGCCAACATTGTTCACAAATCACAAATATCAATTGCAGAGTGGAGGAGTGCCCTCCCTCTGAAACTTCACGGAAGCGAACAGGTTCGCGCAGATGTGGTCGCGGACCTGCGCGGCCCAATCGCGCACGCCTACGCCAGCCGGACGGAAGGAGGCGTGCCAGACAGTGTCGGCTAGGGCGTATACGGAAACCTGCGCCCACACGGAGGTCGTCCAGAGCTTCAGTTGCGTCTCATCCTTGATGGCGCGCGCGAGCAGGTTACGCAGGGAGTCGTAGACGGGCTTGCCGAAGTCGCGCTGGAATTCCGCATGGAACTTCGTGGGGCGCGTCACCTCGTGTCGGAAAAGCGCCGCGCATGCGGCTTGCGCCGGTTCGGTCGGGAGCGTCATGAAAAGAAAGTCATCCACCCACTCGCGGATCGCGTCGCGCCAGCTCGCCTCGTCTACCGCCTTCTCCGGGAGACTGGTCATCGGCTCGCCAAGGTCGCCGAACAGCCGCTTGGCCACGATGCGGTAAAGCCCCTCCTTCGATCCGAAATACCGGTTGGCCAGGGCCATGTTCACGCCTGCTCGGCGGCTTATCTCCCGCACCGAGGCAAGCTCGTAGCCCTTTTCCGCAAACTCACGCTCGGCCGCCGCGAGTATCTTCCCGCGCGTCCGCTCGCCGTCTATCCTGCTCTTTCGCTCTGGCATTTCATCTTCCTCCTAGCCCGTAATCGCACGATTACTTTACCATACATTCGGTTTGCCGTCAATTGGATAACATTGCAGTAACAAGAGATTTTCAAAAACACGCCGTTTGGTATTGATTCCCGCCACGTTTTTCGCTATAATATCCCGAAACAAACAAAGAGAAGATGAAAAACAGACAAGAAAGGGAAATCAAAATGGCAGAAAAGACGAAGTACGTATACTTCTTTGGCGCGGGCCAGACAGAAGGCAACGCCAACATGCGCGAGCTGCTGGGCGGCAAAGGCGCGAACCTCGCGGAGATGGCGGGCCTCGGGCTCCCGGTGCCGCAGGGCTTCACGATCTCCACGGAGGCCTGCACGCGCTACTACGACGACGGCAAGAAAATCGCCGACGACATCCAGCAGCAGGTGATGGAGTACATCGACAAGCTCGAGAAGTCCGCCGGCAAGAAGTTCGGCGACGAGAAGAACCCGCTGCTCGTCTCCGTGCGCTCCGGCGCGCGCGCGTCCATGCCGGGCATGATGGATACGATCCTCAACCTCGGCCTCAACGAGACGGTGGTCGAATCGCTCGCGAAGCAGACGAAGAATCCGCGCTGGGCGTGGGACTGCTACCGCCGCTTCATCCAGATGTTCTCGGACGTCGTGATGGAGGTGGGCAAGAAGTACTTTGAGAAGCTCATCGACGACATGAAGGCCAAGAAGGGCGTGAAGCTCGACGTGGAGCTCACCGCCGACGACCTCAAGGAGCTCGCCGGGCAGTTCAAGGCCGAGTACAAGAGCAAGATCGGCAAGGACTTCCCGTCCGACGCGAAGGAGCAGCTCTTCGAGGCTATCAAGGCCGTGTTCCGCAGCTGGGACAACCCGCGCGCGAACGTCTACCGCCGCGACAACGACATCCCCTACAGCTGGGGCACGGCCGTGAACGTGCAGATGATGGCGTTCGGCAACCTCAACGACGAGTCCGGCACGGGCGTCGCCTTCACGCGCGACCCGGCGACGGGCGAGAAGAAGCTCATGGGCGAGTTCCTGATGAACGCGCAGGGCGAGGACGTGGTCGCCGGCGTGCGCACGCCGATGCCGATCGCGAAGATGGCGGAGGTTATGCCCGACGTGTTCAAGCAGTTCCAGGACATCTGCTCGAAGCTCGAAAGCCACTACCGCGACATGCAGGACATGGAGTTCACGATCGAGAACAAGAAGCTCTTCATGCTCCAGACGCGCAACGGCAAGCGCACGGCCAAGGCCGCGCTCAAGATCGCCTGCGACCTCGTGGACGAGGGCATGCGCACGGAGGAGGAGGCCGTCCTGATGATCGACCCCCGCAACCTCGATACGCTCCTCCACCCGCAGTTCGACGCCGTGGCAATCAAGAAGGCAAAGCCCATCGGGCGCGGCCTCGCGGCTTCCCCCGGCGCGGCGTGCGGCAAGATCGTGTTCAACGCCGCCGACGCGAAGGAGTGGAAGAAGGCCGGCGAGAAGGTCGTGCTCGTGCGCCTTGAGACATCCCCCGAGGACATCGAGGGCATGAAGGCCGCAGAGGGCATCCTCACGGTGCGCGGCGGCATGACCTCCCACGCGGCGGTCGTCGCGCGCGGCATGGGCGAGTGCTGCGTCTCCGGCTGCCAGGAAATCGCGATGGACGAGGAGAACAAGAAGTTCGTCCTCGCGGGCAAGACCTTCAAGGAGGGCGACTGGCTCTCCATCGACGGCTCCACGGGCAACATCTACGACGGCGTGATCCCGACCGTGGACGCATCCATCGCCGGCGAGTTCGGCCGCATCATGATGTGGGCGGACAAGTTCCGCAAGCTGAGGGTGCGCACGAACGCCGATACGCCTCGCGACGCCAAGAAGGCACGCGAACTCGGCGCCGAGGGCATCGGCCTCTGCCGCACGGAGCACATGTTCTTCTCGCAGAGCCGCATCATGTCCTTCCGCCAGATGATCTGCTCCGACACGGTCGAGGAGCGCCGCATCGCGCTCGCGAAGATCCTCCCGTACCAGCAGGACGACTTCGAGCAGCTCTTCGAGGCACTGGACGGACAGCCCGTCACGATCCGCTTCCTCGACCCGCCGCTCCACGAGTTCGTGCCGCACACTGAGGACGAGGTCGCGCTGCTCGCGAAGTCCATGCACAAGCCGATCAGCCGCATCAAGGACATCATCGACTCGCTCCACGAGTTCAACCCGATGATGGGCCACCGCGGGTGCCGTCTGTGCGTGACCTACCCCGAGATCGCCGTGATGCAGACGAAGGCCGTGATCCGCGCCGCCATCAACGTGCAGAAGCGCCACAAGGGCTGGAACGTGAAGCCGGAGATCATGATCCCGCTCACGGGCGACCTCAAGGAGTTCAAGTTCGTGAAGGACATCGTGGTCCACGTGGCGAACGAGGAAATCCAGGCCGCCGAGATCAAGCTCAACTACGAGGTGGGCACGATGATCGAGGTTCCGCGCGCAGCCCTTTGCGCGGGCGAGATCGCCGAGGAGGCGGAGTTCTTCTGCTTCGGCACGAACGACCTCACGCAGATGACGTTCGGCTTCTCGCGCGACGACGCCGGCAAGTTCCTGGGCTCGTACTACGACAACAAGATCTTCGAGAACGACCCGTTCGCGAAGCTCGACCAGATCGGCGTGGGCAAGCTCATGAAGATGGCCGTCACGGACGGCAAGGCCACGCGTCCGAAGATCCACTGCGGCATCTGCGGCGAACACGGCGGCGACCCCACGAGCGTGGAGTTCTGCCACCGCCTCGGCCTCGACTACGTGAGCTGCTCGCCGTTCCGCGTGCCGATCGCCCGTCTCGCTGCGGCCCAGGCCGCCCTGCGCAAGTAACCTACTTCAAACGCGCATAACAAAACCGTGCTGTTCGCGCCTAGCGCAACAGCACGGTTTGTTTTTACGAACCAGTGTACAAAATCTTTCTTGCTTTCGCTATGCCGTCATGTTGCCGATTACGGCCTTGATGCGGCGGACGCCGGCGGAGGAGGACTGCTCCTTCGTGATCTTGAAGCTGCCGAGCTCGCTCGTGTTCTCCACGTGCGGACCACAGCAGATTTCCTTCGAGACGTCGCCGATCGTGTAGAGCGTCACCTGGTCGCCGTACTTCGAGCCGAAGAGCGCCATCGCGCCCTCGTTCTTGGCCTCCTCGACCGTCGTGACCTTCTTCGAGACGGCAATGCCCTGCTGAATCCACTGGTTGACGAGGTCTTCGACCTGCTTGATCTGCTCGTCGGTCATCTTCTCCGGCCACGTGAAGTCGAAGCGCAGACGTTCCGGCGTGATGTTGGAGCCCTTCTGGTTCGCGGTCGGACCGAGCACCTTGTGGAGCGCGGCGTGCAGGAGGTGCGTCGCCGTGTGCATGCGCGTCACGACCACGGAGTTGTCCTGCAAGCCCGCCTTGAACGAACCGGCGGACGTGGTGCGGCTCAGTTCCTGGTGCTTCTTGTTGGCCTCCTCGAAACCGGCCACGTCCACTTCCAGACCCTGTTCCTTGGCGAGCTCGAGCGTCATCTCCAGCGGGTAACCGAAGGTGTCGTAGAGCTTGAACGCGGTCTTGCCGGAAATCTGCTTCTGGTTGTGGAGCTTCAGCTGTTCGGCAACCTTCGCGAACATCGCCGCGCCCTTGTCGAGCGTCTGGTTGAAGCGGTTCTCCTCGGCCTCAAGGTCGTTCTTGCACGAGGCGAGGTTCACGCCGAGTTCGGGATAGACGTGCTTGTACTTCTCGCAGATGACTTCCGCGAGCTTCACCGTGAAACCGGGCGCGATACCGAGGAAGCGGCTGTAACGCACCGCGCGGCGGATGAGGCGACGCAGCACGTAGTTCGCGCCGATGTTGCCGGGCTTCACGCCGCCCTTCGGGTCGCAGAGGATGAAGGTGGCAGTGCGCATGTGGTCGGCCACTATGCGGCGGGCGCGGAGGATAAGCTCTGGATCTTCAGTAGAACGGGCAGCTTGCCCGCTCGCGTCCTGAACGGGCTGGCAGCCCGTTCTACTAAGCTCGTCGATCTTCGCCATGATGGGCGCGAAGATTTCAGTATCAAAAACAGTCGCCGCCCCCGAAAGCATGCACACGGTGCGCTCCACGCCCATGCCGGTATCGACGTTGTGGCGGCCGAGCGGCTCGAACTTGCCTTCCGCGTTCTTGTTGTACTGCATGAACACGTTGTTCCAGATCTCGATGTACTTGCCACAGTGGCAACCGGGACGGCAGTCGGGCCCGCACTTGGGCTTGCCCGTGTCGATGAACATCTCGGTGTCGGGACCGCATGGGCCGGTCGTTCCGGCCGGACCCCACCAGTTGTCCTCGCGCGGGAGCGGGAAGATGTGGTCGTCGGGAAGTCCCTGCTGTTTCCAGAGGGCGATCGCCTCGTCGTCGCGCGGGATGCCGTCCTCGCCCGCGAACACGGTGACGTACAGATCCTTCGGGTCGAAGCCGAGCTTCGTGGTGAGGA
Organism: uncultured bacterium; assembly: GCA_902761035.1. Lineage (GTDB taxonomy): Bacteria > Verrucomicrobiota > Kiritimatiellia > RFP12 > UBA1067 > RUG572. The sequence goes on from CACWIW010000060.1 coordinate 28,714, forward strand.
ACTCGTAGCTCCAGGCGATGGCCTCGGGCTTGAAGTAGTCGTTGAGCGACCAGTTGCCGAGCATCTCGAAGAACGTGAGGTGCGCCGAGTCGCCCACGGCGTCGATGTCGCCCGTGCGGATGCACTTCTGCACGTCGGTGAGGCGCGTGCCGGCGGGATGCGGCATCTG
>CACWIW010000061.1 GCA_902761035.1 uncultured bacterium
TCGACGGCGCCCTGCGCCATGTAGCGGAGGATCGTGGGGTTCGCGTACTTGCGCGCGCCCTTCGAGACCTGCATGATCACGGGGGACTTCGTCTCGACGGCCGCCTGCACGATCGCCTGCATCTGCTCCATCGTGTTGAAGTTGAACGCCGGGATGGCGTAACCGCCCTTGACGGCCTTCGCGAACATCTTCTTCGTGTTGACGAGGCCGAGCTCCTTGTAGCTGACTTTCTTCATGTTTCTTTCGTTTCCTTTCGTTGGGAAATTGGCTGGATATTATACCATTGACCGCGCCGGGGCGCAAGTCACTCGTGGTTGAAGAGGTCGTTGACGCTCTCGTTGCCGTGGATGCGCTTGATCGCCTCGCCGATCAGCGGGGCCACGCTGAGCACGGTGAGCTTGAACGGCAGCTTCGAGGGGTCGAAGCCCTCGCGGAGCGGAATCGTGTCCGTGACCACGAGCTCGTCGAGCTGGGCCTCGCCCATGAGGCGCTCCACGCCCTTTGCCGTGAGCGGGAAGTGGCTCACGAACGCATGCACGCTCTTCGCGCCGTTGTCGCGGCACATCTTCGCGGCCGCGCTGAGCGTGCCGCCCGTGGCGGTCATGTCGTCGATCATGATCACGTCGCAGTCCTTCACGTCGCCCACCACGCTGAACGCGTCCACGGTGTCGCCGCCCGTGCGCTGCTTGGCGACGATGGCGAGCCCCGTGCCGAGCTTGCGGCTGTAGCCGTAGGCCGTCTTGGCGCCGCCGGTGTCGGGGGCCACCACGATCGGCTTCGGGAGGTGCATGTCGCGGATGTACTTGAGGATCACCGGCTCGGCGTGCAGCTGGTCGAGCGGGATGTTGAAGAAGCCCTGGATCTGGTTCGCGTGCAGGTCGAGCGTGAGCACGCGGTCCGCGCCCGCCGCCGTGATGAGGTTCGCCACGGTCCTGGCGCGCGTAGCCGTAGTAGGGAATTACGGCGGTGATGCGCGCTGCGCTGCCGCGCTTGAGCGCGTCCATGATGATGAACAGCTCCATGTACGCCTCGTTCGGCGCGGGGCTGCCGCTCTGGATTACGAACACGTCGCGTCCGCGCACGCCCTCCTGGACCTGACAGAACGTCTCGCCGTCCGGGAAGTGCTTGATGTCTATCTTGTTGAGTGGCTTGCCGAGATAGGCTGCCACCTTCTCCGCGAGCGGCAGGTTCGCCGTCCCGGAGAACACCATGAAATCGCTGTCTTTCAGGCTGTTCATCGCCATTTCCTTATTTTTCGCTTGCCGACAGGCGGAATGGTTGCCCGGGGAGGATTCGAACCTCCTCAAGCGGCATCAAAAGCCGCTGTGCTGACCATTACACAACCGGGCAGTTGCGTCTGTCGGCGCATAGTATACCACAATCCGGCGCGCCATGCACGCCAAAGAGGTTGCAAGATTCAAAATATGGCGGCGCGGCGGGAACTACAGACACTTTACGAGCGGCTTGTACTTCGCGAGGTAGGCTGCGTTCTTCTCGTCGCCGCCGGGCGCGTTCGCCGAGTTCCACACCGGCGGCACGATACCGCGCTCGACGCACTGGTGGCACGTCTCGATCTCGAGGAGGTGCGCGATGGTGAAGTCCACCACGTTCGAAACTGGGCCGATGGGCGTGGTCATGCCAGGCACATTGACGACGGCGTCGCCCACGGGGTTGTAGTCGTCGATGCACACGTCAGCGTAATCGAAGAGGTTCTTGCCGTTCGGGTGGCGGATGAAGTGGTCCTTCGGCATCTCATTCTGCCAGTACGAGGAGGCTACGGCGATGATCTTCGCGCCGCGCTTCTTGCACTCCTCCGCCGCGTCGATCGTGGCGGGGTTGATGCCGATGTTGTGGAAGAAGATCACGACGTCCCCTTCCTTGATGCCGTAGTACTTGACATGAGCGGGTTGATGTTGGCGAGCCCGCCGGCGCGGAAGAACATCTCGCCCATCGCGAGCGTGGTGTGTCCGCCGCCAGCGTAGACGTTGATGAGCTTGTCGTCGGCGATGGCATCCGCCATCAGCTTCGCGGCGGCCTTGATGTTGGCCTCCTGTTTCTCGGCGACTTCGCGGATGTTCGCGATCGCCTTGTCGATGTAACCGAAGTCATTCAGCATGTCTGCTCCTTTTTTTGCGTGCTGATATTCTACACTATTTTCACCGTTCGGGCAACGCCCTCATGACGCTGTTCCAGAATTGCTCGTCGTCGCGACAATCTTTTCACTTGGCTTTTGGTAACGCGATGGATGGATTCTTGAGGTCCGTCCAGAGCGTACCCTCGCCGGAGTGCAGCACGCGAATCGAGAGATCGGGAGAAAGCGATTCCACAAACTTAAGGTCCGCAAGCGACGACGGGGAGGCGAATACTTCGGCTCTGCGTTTCGCGCCAAGCGCCTTCTCATTCTCCACGAGGAACATTGCCTTCGCCTCCGCCTCGCCCTGTGTGCGCACGATGTCCGCCTTGATCTGCGCGGATTTGAGGTTGATCTCCGCCACCTTCAGCTGGGCGTCCGCGCCGATGCCTGCGACCTCCTTGTCCCTATTCGCGGCAATCGTCGCCACAAGCTTCTTCGTCTCCTGCTCAGTCTCGCGCTTGAACTGGTCCACCATCGCGATCTGCGTGTTGAGGAGCGCCTGCTTCTTCGCCGTCTCCTGCTGCGTCTTGTTGGTTAGGTCACGCTCCTTAGCGACGCTCGTCTCCTGGATGGGTTTGAGGATGTCCGCCGGCACCTCCACGTGACGCACGATGGCGTTCCGTACGAGTATCTTCTTCTCGCCGAGTATCTTCACCAGCTCGTCCGTCATCTCCTTCTGGAACTTCTGACGTCCCTCGCCGTCGATGAACTCGCGCGCCTTGTAGCCCGAGCCCTTCATGCGCGAGACGGAGAGGATCTGCGGGAGTATGATCTTGGAGACCACTGCCGGGAGGTCGCCGTACAGCATGTAGATGCGAGAGATGTTCTCTGGCAGCAGCTCGAACTCCACAGTCATGTCGAGCATGATCGCGAAGCCGTCCGAGGACGGAAACTGCACGAACTGGTTCATTCCGAACGCCACCGAGTCGCTCGTCTGCACCGGCGGCTTCGCTGCAGCCAGCATTGGTGCACCATAGCCATGCTGCCGCCCTCCTTGTTGCTGTACGCTTGCTGTTTTCCTGGGGGCTACCTTCTTACGCGCCGACGACGAGCCAGCGGGTGGATGCGACAAATTCATCTGCGCCTCCTGGGCATTCAGTATCCCGAGATCGGCATTCGCGTTCATGTAGTCGGCCCGCTTCGCGATCTGGGAGGAGAGCGTGTTCTGCTGCAACTCGGCGAGGCCGTTCGCGCTTGTCGATTGCGCCTTGGTGAGCACTACGGTACCGCTCTTGCCGACGATGGACACCTGGTTCATGCCGATTTCCACCACGTCGACCTGATACGCACGCGTGTTCACGTAGTAGAGACCTGGTTGGAGGATTTTCTCGAAGACGCCCTTCTCGCCCGGCCCCGCGAACTTGCCCTCCGGCGCGGGCTTGCCCGTGAGCGAAGTCACCACGCCCGCATAGCCGATCGGGATGTTGATAGCGTCCTTCACCTCGATCTCGTAACCCTCAGGGTTAAGGCGGTACGTACCTGGGCCCAGCACGCGGCGCCACACGCCCTTGTAATCGTCGTCAGGCGCGATGATCTCGCCGGGAGGGAGTTCTTTTCCGGTCTTGGACGTTACGATGCCGACCTTACCGGCGGGAATCGTCATGGCCGACACGATCGTCCAGTCGTTGTTGATCGGATTCAGGAAGTGGCGTCCCTCCGCGAGCGGAACGCGCTGCACACCCTTCTCGCCAGGTTCTGCAAGGATACGTCCGGGGGGAAGCTCCTTGCCCGTCTTCGTAGTCACTATCGCCATTTGCCCTTCCGGCACGTACACGCGGCATGTGGTCCACACGAAACCGAAGATCAGAACCGCAACGGCGATTACGCCGCCCACAATAATTCCAATGGGGTTCCTCATTTCGCACCTCCTTTCCCCTGCTGTTGTACGCTTGTCGGCTTTGGCTTTGCTCCGCCGCCAACATTCGACGGCCGAGCACCCCTAATCGGCAAGCCGAATATCTCGCCCGGCGAATCGCCGGTCACGACATCCCTCACCCTCGGCGCGGCTTTCTCGTAGAGCTTCGCGCGCACGTAGTCGGCGTCGCCGCCGTAAGCGGCGACCTCCTGCTTGAGCACGTCCGCCGCGGCCTTCGTCTGCGTCTCCACGACCTTGCGCTCCGCCTCGGCGACGGTCAGCTTCGCGGTGGCGTCCGCCTGCGCCGCCTTTAGTTCGCGCTCCGCGACCTCAAGCTTCGCCTCGGCGGCTATCACCTGCTCGGCGCTGCGCTGCTCGGCGGATATCTTCGCCTGAATCGACTCCGTCTCGGCGGCGACGCGCGCGCTGTTCTGCTCCGCGAGCGACTTCTGCCTCTCAAGCTCGGCCTGCGACTTTGCCTGGACGATCTGCTGCTCGATCTTGAGTCCTTCCTGCACCGCGAGTTCGCGGGCGCGTATGATGGACGCCACCTCCTGCGGCGCGAAGATGTCACGTATCAGCACTGAGTTGAGCGACACTCCCCACGGCTTGCAGACATCCCGGAGGTACTTCTCCAACGAGTTCTGGAACGCTTGTCGTGATTCGCCCACGATGAACTCCGTCGCGCTCTTCTTGGAGCCCTCGATGCGCGAGAACCCGCGTGCGGCGGGGAGGACGATTTTCTGGAGGATGTCGTCCATGTCGCCCACCTCGTGCGAAAGCATCGCCACTTTGTCAATCTCCAGGTTGAACTCAAGCGTGCCCTCTGCGTTCACGGTGAAGCCATCGAGCGTCAGGAACGATATCGCGTCCGCGCCGCTCAGTTCGAAGCGCTGGCTCTGGATGTTCACGATCGAGACTGAATAGACGAACGGGTTGAGTCGGTGCGTGCCCTCCTTCAAGATATGCGGCGAAACGCCCTTCGCCCCGGGCTTAACGAGGAAGCCCGTGCCAGTGGCAGCGTCCTTGGCGCCGCCGGGCGCGAGTATGTCGTCACCCGTCAGTTCCGTAACCACGCCCACGTACCCCGGCTTGATGGTGATGTCGTCGTAGAGCTTCACCTCGTATGCGTAAGGGTTGATGCGGTGCTTGCCCGTACCCAGTACGTCGCGCAGGATGCCGCGCGTACCTTCCTTCGCCAGAATCTCGCCCTCCGGAAGGTCTTTCCCGAACTTGCGCACGAGTACGCCGAACTTTCCGGCGGGGATGTCAACGGCCTTCGCGAAGCGCCATTCCCACGTCCAGGGGTTGCGGAAGTAGCGTCCCTCGGGAAGCACCTCCTCCTGAATGCCCTTGTACTCCGGACCCAGCGCGAGGATAGCCTCGGGCGGGAGGTTCTTTCCCGTCTTCTTGTACAGAATCGCGATGCGGCCGTTTTCCGGCTCTATCCGCCACCCGTACCATACCCATAGCGAGAACAGGGCGAGCAACGCCACCGCTACCGCCGCTATTGGTCCTTTTAACTGCATTGCAAGTCTCCTTTTGTTGCGTTGACGCGGATATTATACCACAAATTCGGCCTTACCTATAACTTCCTTGTGGCTCCGCTTATTTGCTTTCGCTATTGGGAAATTGGGAGTCATGGAGTTATCTTGAGCCTAGACTAGAGCGAGGGTTGGCGGCTACTGGGAGGGTGCGTGACCCCTATCTTTTGCGTGAACTCATCATACGGAGCTGCTTCTGTGATATTCGGCGACAATTCGCTTGTTTTATCAATTTCAGCCTTTCATGGATTCACATTCGTTTCACATTGGATTCACCATGGATTCACAATGGATTCACAATTGCATGTTTTACCCCAAATTCCTCATTTCGATTTACCACTCCATGTTATATCTCACGCAGAGGCGCGGAGAGGCAGAGTTCGCAGAGATTATCCCATTGCTTGGGTATGTATTTGTTTTCACCAATTGGGTGAAATAACTTTCCGAGATTCTTCTTGTCATGTTTTCCGTCGGATTTCTGAACTTTCTCTGCGCTCTCCGCCTCTCTGCGCCTCTGCGTGAGACTTTCAACCGAGGATTTTAGGGTTATTTGTGAACAATGGTGGCAATGAAGATTCGTGAACAATACTCAATGGAGTGTTCAAGTTATTATTGAGTGATTATTGAGTGATGACTAAATCCGTCAAGGGAGAGTTATCACTTTCCGTGACACCTAGGTGTCAGAGGGTGTGACACCTAGATGTCAGAGGGCGTGACACCTAGGTGTCAGAAATCGGGGCTCTACAGGTCATCATTAGCAGGAACGCAGTTCAAAGGCAAAGCATGGGGAATAAACGTCGCAGTTGGATTCCAGTTTTCGCCGCAAAGAACGCAAAGGTCGCAAAGTGCATTACAATGTGGGGAATTGGGAATTGGGAATTGGGAATGGGGAATGGGGTGAATTGTTGGTGAATCCAATGTGAATCCAACGTGAATTTTCCGTGAACCTGCCAAGACCGTCATCATGCAGTATTACTAGAAAAAAACGCGATTAGCACTGGAATATTCCATATAACGTTAAAGCGCTACCTGCTTACCGCTTATCCCCCGCACATCACCCGCGTTTAGCCTCCATGTTGCGGTGGAAACAGTACATGCGCTTGTTGCTCACGAGGATACTCGGCAGCGTCTTGAGCGCGAATAGTTTGTTGTCGAGCTTGATGTTCTCCGCAAGCCACCCGCTCCTCCCGCACTCGTCACTGCGTCGTTTATGGTGGGGAACTTCTCCAAGTGCCATTCCTCGGAAAGAATCACTCTTTCCCTTGGGCAACTCCACGTTGTAGGCACTCAGCAGATACATGAAGAACGTATTGATATCTTCAAGACACTCGTTGAAATAGCGTTTGGGCGCATCTGCGTAATTCACCGCCGAGCCTTCTGATGATTGGAAACAACTATTTGAAACAACTTGCCTTTGGCGCGCGGGCTAACTCGCCCGCGCCCATTTGCCGATCCTCACACTACCACAATTCTGAATGTTCAAGGTGCGTCCGCAGGATAATGTTGTTCTTGAAAGTTGTCATGGTTGTTTCCAAATCCCAATGCGCTTGGGTGAAAACACAGATGCGCCCATAGCGTTTGACCTTGGAGGAAACCTTGGCGAAATCAATCAAAAGATACGCTTCATATTCATGCGGGCGAATTCCTCGGCAATCCAACCCTTGCCTACGCGACGTGCGCCATCGAGCATCACGGCCATCTTGCCGTTGCTCACGCGCTTCCACCCATTAATGCACCTTTTCAAACACTTCGTCAAATACCACTCACAATCCAGACAGCCCCGTACCGATTCCCATCAACACGCCAGAAAGAACATCACCGCCAACTCCGGGATTGCTTGCGCAACCTCCAACCAACCCGCAGAGGATGAGAAGCAAGAGGGAGCGCAGCATGACCTGCAACACATTTGACGGTAAGGCTGTTTTCACGTGGTTTACTCCTTTCATTGGCTGAACTTTGGCACGTTTGAGGGTGGGCTAAAGAATTGAAGAATTAAAGAATCGAATGCGCTCACTTCGTTCGCTATTTGGCGAACCCTTGGACAGGGCGAACAGACTGCCCGTAGAAGCGGCTGTAGCGGAGTAGCTGAAGCGGGTAGCGGTAGCTCGACTTGAAGCAGAGGCCCCACGCATCGTAGTAGTAGTCCGAGTACGGAACGGACGACCAGTAGTGGCCGTGCGAACCGGCACCGTTGAGCGAAGTCCCGTAGCCGTCGCCGGCACAGGGGAGGAAGATACTACGGGTTTCGTAATTGCCTCTGCCACGGACTACATACCCATTCACGCCGTTAACGCTCACCCATTTCCAATCACACTTACCAAAGAGGTCGCCTAGTTCCTGTATCGTCGGCATACGCCATTTCTCACCCCAATGTACCCGCGCCGCGTCATGTTCTGTGGCCAATACACTATCTTCTCTAGTGCTACTAGAACTTTCTCTAGGGCCACTAGAACCAAACAACTTTCCCCAAAAAGATATTCTTTCTTCACCGCCAATAATCCACCCCTCGCTCTTCAAGGTGGGCAGGTTTTTATCATAAGTTGGCGTATATTTCTCATAGAACGCGAAGCCCGAAGCGGAACCATCGCTCGCCACCCAAACACCGTTCTCGCGCTTATAACCCACTGTATCGCCCCACCAAAAATAGTAGCCATAATCTTCTGGCTTCTCCGCTCCGATGTTAGTTTCAGCCCAATACGGCCCACCATCCCAGAGCTGGACTCCCTTATGATCGTGGAGCGGCCCTTTCGGTTGCGGCGGCGTGGGGACACGCCGCCCTACCGGCTCGGCGGGACGCCTCGCCCCACCTAAATCATCTACACGTTCTACATGTTCTACACGGACATTATCATCCCCTTGCGGCGCGCTCGGTGATCGCGCCCTACCGGGTTGCGCATCGTCGGCCGCGACGGAGCGCGGCCCTCCCGATTGCGGCCCGCTCGGTGATCGGGCCCTACCGCTCTGCAACTCTGCCTCTCTGCGCCTCTGCGTGAGATTATCCCCCTCCAGCACGGCCGTGCAAGTGGCAGGGCGGTCTTCCGGTTTCTTCGCGAGGCCCGCCATGACCCCCACCACCAAGATTGAGGCTTTCCCAGTTAGGCCTTCCGTGGGTAAAGGATCGGGCAACTTGTTCATTATCTGGAACTCGATCTGTCCGTGCGCGAATGGCGGTTTGCCCTTCAGGCACTCGTAGGCCATAGCCGCGAATGAATATACATCCTGTGCGGCGCTGGGGTCTTCACCCATCAGCTGCTCTGGGCTCATGTAGAGTAGCGTGCCGCTGGAAAGCTTGCCAGTTACGCGGGTCATCGTCTCTTGAATCTCGCGTGCGATGCCGAAGTCGAGGATGAAGGGAGTGCCGTCTTTCGCAATCATCACGTTGCCGGGTTTGACGTCGCGGTGGATTACGCCCTTCGTATGCGCGTAGTCGAGCGCGGCGGCAATTGGGCGCAAAACTCTTAGGGCCTCATCCTCGGAGAGCTTTCCCTTCTCGGCAAGGTGATCGTCGAGGGTTTCGCCGTCGATGTAGTCCATCACGAGGAACGGGTTGCCGTTGTTCTCCTCGAAGGCTCGCACCGTAACGATGTTGGTGTGCGAGAGGGTCATCGCCACAAGCGCCTCTTTTTTGAGCTGGGCGTATGCGCGCTTGTTGCTCACCAAGATGCTCGGCAGCATTTTGATGGCAAAGAGTTTATTATCGAGCTGGGTATCTTCGGCGAGCCACACGCTCCCCATGCCGCCATGCCCGAGCAGCCGCACAATGCGGTAGCGGCCCATGAGGAGCGCTCCCACTCCGCCTGCCCTCGTCACTGCGTCGTTGATGGTATCGTAGGTCATAATTCCATCACCCGCCTGGCATCACCTCGTATGGCACACTAAACTTACCCAATTTCAAGCAACTTGATTTCAGGTAAGCAGCCTTGCGCCTTTTCACTTTGTCAGCGTGATGCCCATCGCGGCGGCCTTTTCGGCGTTGGCGCGCACGAAGTTCTCGAACCGCTCGCGGGAGAGCGGGTGGTTGCTCGCCAGATCGGAATCGGCGTCACCCTGCATAGCCATGGCATAGTGCCAGAAGAGCGTACCGGCGAAAATGTATTCGCCGAACGGGCTTGCGCTGATCACCGATGACGCAAATGAATCGGCCTCGCGTTCCTCGTTGCGGTCGATTTCGAGATTCGCCTTCTCCCTGAACGCAAGGAGATGTCCGAGGGAGTGGTGTCCGCACTCGTGCGCGAGCACGCTCACGATCGTGCCGGACGAATACGACACGGCCTTCTGGCGTATCTTCTCGTCCACGATGGCGGGGGCAAGGCCGTTCTTCGCGATGAACGCCACGCATTCATCCTCCGTGCAGCGCGCGCAGAACTTTCGCGGCATGGCAGAGACGAACTTGGAAAGCATATCCTTGTGTCCGGCGTCCTGAAGCGCCGCCGCAAGGCCGACTAGGCGGGCATATCGCGCCGCGCCGCCGAAAAACACCGTGTGAAATGCGAGATCCTTCTTGCCGCCCTTCTCCACGACGCGCCTTCCGGAGACGGCGTTGACAATGTCGTTGGTGGCCATGTAGATGAACGGGATGCCCTTGAGCCTTTTGCTGTACTGCAGGTTTTCCGCCACGAACGGGGCGGAGACTATGTAGCCGTACAGCTGATCCATCTCGGCCTCCGAAGGCGTGAGGTATGCCTTGATCTGCTCGACCGTGACCTTCACCTCCGCATCCTTCGCGTTTTTGTCGCCACCGGAAACGGTGCCTGACGGCGATGAGGCTGTGGCCGCATCTTTCTCGCCAAGCCACTTCATCACCGGCTCGTACGCAAACCACGCCGCGCCGCACAGCACAAGCAACAGAACAATCCACTTAAGCGCTCCGCCTCGGCGCACGACCTTCCCGGACGCAACGCCGCCGGTCGAAGGCTTCTTCTCGTTGGACATTTCACTACTGGTGTAGGTGTGCTTCATTTTACAATGCCTCCTTCATACTTTTGAATTCGTTCCATCAAACCGCTGTTGGTTGAAGTTTTCGTATTGCCTGACCATCGCCGGCGTAACCGATGACGGAATCACCTTGACGGCGTTTTCAAGGTCACTGGCAAGCACAACCGGGTCGGTCCCCGCTTCAACGCTCCGCTTGAACGCCGCAAGGCGCGCCTTGCGGGCGATGCCGGTTATGTCGCTTCCCGTATAGCCATCGAGGCGTTCCGCCCATTGCGCGCAATCGACGGCAGTCTCGCAGGCCACGCCGTCAAAGGCCCGCGTCAGCATTCCAAGCCGTGCGTCTTTGTCCGGTAGGCCGATGTACAGCTTCTCGTCGAAACGTCCCGTACGGAACACGGCCTCGTCGATGGCCCAGGGCTTGTTCGTGGCCCCGAGAATGAGCAGTGTGTTCTCGCTTTCGCGGAAACCGCCTACGTCTGCGAGGAACTGGGTAACGATGCGGTTGTCAACCACGGAAGAACTCGCAGTCCTACGCGGCAGGAGTCCGTCTATCTCGTCGAGGAAAAGAACCGCGACCGGCTTCGACGATGCGGCCTTAAGGAGCCGGCTTAGGTTCTGTTCGCTCTCGCCGTGCCACTTGGACCGGAGCTGCGCACCCGATGCGTAGAAGAACGGTGCGGCGATCTCGTGCGCGATGGCCTTGCCGAACATCGTCTTGCCGTTGCCGGGAGGACCGTAGAGAATCACGCCGCCGCCAGGCTTGAGCTTCATCGCCTTCGCCTTCTCCGGTTCGCGCATCGGATAGATTATCATCTCCTGTATCGCGGCCTTTGCCTCGTTCATGCCGGCGATGTCGTCAAAGGATACGTCAGGTATCTCCGACACCTCAAAAGACTCCCCGGACGAGGATTCGTCATCCTGAACTGGCGAGCTTCCCGCTCCACCAGTAGAACGCGCCGCTGGCGCGTTCCCAGCGGCCGCGACGGGACGCGGTCCACCAGCCGCAGGACGCGGCAACTTCGCCGTTGCGAGCTTTTCGGCGATCTCAAGCCATCCCTCGGCAGTCGTGACGTAGCTGGACGAAACCGGTCCGCTCGTCTGTTTTGCGAGGGCGAAGCAGAACTCGGCTGCCTTTGCGGCGTGCATACGCGCGGTAGGCGCATCACCCGCTCGTATCGCGGCCTCGCACGCTGCCTCATGCTCGTTCTTTTTATCGGCAAGGTACCCCATGTCGCTTACTTCCCTTCAAGGAGATCTTTTACGCGCTGCTGTCCGGCGGCTATTCGTTCGTCGATCGCCGTACCGGCGGCGGCGGGCGCGGCAGCACCGCCGATGTCCGCCGCGACTTGCTGCTCCAACTCTGCGGACATCTCCTCCATGGACGGTATATGGTCCTGAAGAGCCCCGTTCGCGCCCTCCATCTCGTTCTCGTACATCTTGCTCCAGAAGCGGTCGGCGTCAACCTGCTCGCCAAGCATGTCCTGCGCCGCGCCGAACACGTCTTCGACGTGTTCAGGGTCGATGCGGATGATCTTGTTGATCTGCCCGAGCGCCTCGGCGAACTGGTTGTCGGACTGCGCGACCTCCATCTTGGTGAGATACTGCTCGAACACCCAGCGCTTCTGCTCGAGCTTCATCGCGAGCACCTGAGCTGCGCGAGCTGCAGTGAGGGCACGGTTGGCTGCGGCCTTTTCGCCGTTCTTCAGGGCTTCGCGGGCCTTGTTCCAGTTTTCCTTCGACTCCTTTTCAAGGCGCTTCTGGCGGTCGATTACGTCTTGCTTGGCGTTTTCCGCATCGCGGAAGGCATGACGGCGCTCGCGACGCTCGTAACGGCGGCGGGCGGACGGGAACATGAAGTATTTCAGGAATGACATGGCATTTACTTCCTTTGGTGTTTGATGATTTGATGTTTTTCTGTCTCCAGCGCTTGAACTTAACGACTGACAAAGCCGACCGCGATTACGCATACAATCAAGATACAGACCACTTCAATCGCACAGAACAACAACAGCCAATGACGAACTGGATGAATCAGCGCGTACACAGGGCGGCATCCCAACATCTGCATCTTCTTGCGCCTCTTACGCCCCAGCCTTTCCACTACCAGCTCCAACAGGAACGACTGGACGGCAACGACGACAACGCAGAAGAGGGAATCCAGCAGATTCCCGGCAAAGGCAAGAAACAGCCCGCACAATGTGACCCCGCTCCCCGCGAGAATCCGCGAAAAAACGAGGAGCCAAAACCGCGACCTCGACATGTCGCCCATGAGGGATGAGGGAGGCGGCATAACGCCTTTGGCAGGCATACGAGTGCCATTGTATGTGAATGTCATGCACCTATCCCTCAAGCGTCACCCCAAGTTCGGCGGCAATCGACGGATTTGCCCGAATAAAATCGGCAAGGCGCTCGCTTGAAAGCGGATGCGTGGACGCAGTATGTCCTGTCGCCTTTTCCACCCACACCCAAACCGCCTCCCAAAGGATTGTCCCAAACACGAGGTAGTCCCCAAACGGACTTGAGCTGATCACGGAACTCGCAAAGGAGTCCGCCTCGCGCTCCTGATTCCGTGAAATCTCAAGATTGACTCGACGGCCATGGCAATGCCCAAGTGCAAGATGCCCTAACTCATGCGCGAGGACACCGATGAGCAGTCCCGCCGAGAAGGACCTCGCCTTCCTGGCAAGCGACGAATCAGACATCACGAGGTGCAGATTGTACTTCTCTGCAAACTCGCACGTGCCCTCGGCTGTAAAGGACGCCCTTTTTTCAAGGCACCATCTGCCAAGCGCGGAGGTAATCTCCGGCAGAGGATTGCCACCACCTTTCCGCTCCCGCACGGCAGACGCCCCAACATACGCCGCCGACACCAGGTTGGCAAATCGGACTGCCCCGCCAAGCAGTGTAATCGTCGGCACGTCATTCTGGGCGATACGGGCGAATGCGTTTATCGTGGGATCGACCATCTTGACGGCAAAGTCAAGTTTCTGCGTCGTTTCGGCGTATTTCACATTGCTCGTGACGTGCGGCGACGCGCAAACGTACTGCATGAGCTGAAGAAGCTCGTTAGCCGAAGTCTCCCACATTTCCGGCATAGGACTGCTTGGTACCGCTGAAAGTGCAACTGCTGCACGAATGCCCTCCGCAGCACTACCATCAGTTCCCGCATACATTGCACCTCGCGCCACAGGAGATTCGGGCAATGGCGAACCGGCAAGCGTCTGTGAACTCATTCCAATGCGTTCATTGATTTCCTTCATCCGCGCATTGACCTTTGCCTCTATTTCTTCTAAATTTCCCATGAAAGTATCTCCTCTTGAATCAATCAACAATCCTCAACGGCGAAGAAAAGATCACCCTGCCGCTGCAGGCATCAACTATGCATTGCTCCTCAGGCACGCCATCCGACTCCGTAAGTACGAGCCATGCGACGCAGACATTCCCGCCTAAACCAAGCAGCGAAGGATCGAACACTATCTTGCTTGCCGACGATACAGATTGTCCGTGCCCATCTCCTATCGCCATCTTCCCCGCCTCTTCTGCACTGATCGACACGCCAGTCTGAAGAGAGCCCAGCGCATTCGAGAACCTATTCTGGAGATACGTCACCGTATCCCCATCACGGACACGCGCAATGACGCTGGAACCGAATACGGGAAGTCCGTTCCACGTCTGCTCCATGACAACCTGTACTTCGCCACCTGTTGGCACATCGGCGTGAATATCTGCCGGCTTCGTCACCGCCTCCTCGACGACCCTGATGTCCGCACCAGAAACGTTCAGGCCAAGTTCTGAAGAGAACTCGCTGGCAAGTGCCTTTGTGTAGTGCATTGCCGTGCCACCTGGCACATTTGACCTGACAGACATAAGCTTTCTTTCCATTGAAACCTCGCTCCTTGATTGTAGAATGCTCTGCTGCGGTTTTATGTTCACGGCATCACAAGCTGTCATCAGCCGGTTGCGCTCTTCTTGAGAAAAATTGAGGTCCTCCGCAGCTCTCGTAATGCCCTCGTAGAACGAATACATGTTGCAGAAACTGGACAGATACCGACAAGGTCCAAACATGAGTTGCCCAAAAAGTTGTTCCGTTCGTTCAAAACCAATCGGCTGCACGTCAAATCCACGCCCATCGTCGCGCGTAAACTCTTCACCTTCACAAAGAAGGAAACAGAGACGGGTGATTACACCGTTGTTACAATGTACGCCGCCATTGTCCCAAGTGCCGACATACCATCCAGAACGGGGATTGCCCTTCTTCGGCGGCTGCTTGTAATATGAAGCTGGAATCCAATTTGCCTTATCGCCTTCAGGACTGATTTCTGGATGCGCCATGTTCCTTATATTGGAGTATATCCACCTTGACGTCCCTTCATCGCGTCCAGTCCAGGCCCATGTGCTGAACTTGGCGAAGATGTCGGAGAAGCTCTCGTTTATCGCTCCTGTTTCGCCGTAGTACGCAGCCCAACCCACACGGTCGTGGGAAACAGTGTGCGTAAATTCATGACCGGCGGTATTTTGCGATGCCGTCTTAGACGAAAAACAAAGATTTGTAGAACCTCCATATTTGTAACTGCTATATGCATTGCCATATACACCAACACTGATTGGCTGATTATTGCCACCGCAAACGGCTTCTGCATAAGACCAAAGGGTAGTGACATGTTTTATGCCATCGAAATTCCACCTACGGTGGTAGTAAGCCGCTGTCATGGCCACAAAACGTTGCACCAAACACGCATCATCCGCAGACCGTTCCGGTATCCCACGACAGAATACGTATCCATCATCACCGAAAGTAATATTTTCCACCTTCTTTTTGCCGTACTGAACACGACAAGCACCAAGGGTAAGACCTATTTTTTTCGCTTCCTCTACGATGGCTCTTGTCTGTTGATTATCATGTTTCTGTAACAAATCACCGCCCGGTTTAAGACCTGCCAGACAGAATTCCACCATCTGGGACACCGAATCTAGGTCTTTCTCTGTCAGCATCGTGATGGAGGTACCGGGTGCAGACGAAGTGTCCATTTTCTCAGAGACAACTGGAACCGCCTGTACAGATGACAGAGTACAGGGGGGCGTCGTGAAGGCAATAGGTGGTACAGTCTTATTTTCATCCCCCATGACTCTGCCGATCCTGCGGTCAATCTCCGCCATGCGCTCGTCTATGCGTCTTTCTATGTCATCGAGTCTGCTCATGTCGTCACCCCTTCTTCAAGTGTTTTATCCTTTTCGGTTGCGGCGCAATCCGCCGCAGGACTGGTGGTTGCTTCGGAAATATCTGCGGCCTCATCCGCAGTATCCGGCATATCGTCGCCGAAATCCGACAGGGCGTCCTCGAACGAAGTGTCCTCGCGTTCGCGGCGCTTGCCAGCATTGTCGAGCTCGCCGATTGCGCCGTCGAGATTCTCGTTCTCGTCTGCGGCATCCTCGATCTTGTCAGTGAGCTTGTCGATCTGGTCCTCGCTGATGTTCTTGAGGTTCATCGCCACGAGCTCGCACATGCGGCCCTTGACCTTCGTGAGAATCGTCTCGTTGTTCAGGTATGCGGCCATCTGGCGCTCAAGCGACTGGTACTCGGCGATGGCGCTCTTGAGCTCCATCTCAAGTATTTTCCTCCTTGCCGGAGGTGCCGCCTGATAGAGCCTCTTCTTGGCAACGATGAGCTTGTAGAGTTCATCATACCGCTTCGCCACGGGTTCGCGGCGTGCGCGGTTCTCCGCAATCTGCGCCTCGATCTCACACAGGGCCTCGTCCGTGCTCTTAATTCCGCTCAGCTTCTTGGCAAGCGCCCCCGCGCTTTTCCCCAAAGCCACGGCGAACGAACCTATCTGCTTCAGTATCGACGCCTTCTTCTCCGGCGGCAGGGCGCGGTCAGCCTCCGCGCACAGCGCCCTTCCCCCCGTCGTTCCGTTCTTTTCGTCCATATTGCCTTTCTCCTTCGCATTTGAAACCTCGTCTCTCACGGCGTCACCGCCATTCGACACTGGCGTTTCACCCGGGCCCCAGCCGTGTTCAGGACATTTCCTGTTGCCGTTGTACCAATGCAGCGCACAGAATGCCGCGCCGCAGCCGGCCGCCTCACAGCGTCCGGCCACGGCCCAGCGGTTGGGGAGTTCCCGACCGCACACGCAGCACACTTCGCGCCTTCCGTCCATGTCACTTCACGCGGGTCGCCGCCTTGAGAAAAAGTACCAGCACGATCAATCCCAAGATGATCATAAGCGGGACCCAGACAATCCGGGCGGGGTGCTCCCTCAGCGAGGGGAACAGGTGGCAGAGTATGTCCCACCATGTACGCGGGCCAATCGTGAACTCCTTCGAGAACTGCACCGTGTCGCTCCAGAGTATCTCGCGGGTCGCGCCCTTCTCGATGCAGAGCTGAAGCTCCATCCTTGCGGAATACGTCTCCTTTCCGAAAAATTGCGTCTCAACGAGCTTCGCGTTTACGTCGCGAAGGGCGCCGTAGGCGAGTGCGTCTGCGGGGCCCGGGCCCTCGCGGAGCGCGAACCGCGCCTCCGCCCGCGTCGTGACGTCAAGGTTTACCGGCGTCACGGACGATGCCGACAGCGCATCGCGGAAGAGTGCAGCCCCGTACTGGTCATCGTCCCCGGCTATCGGAAGCAGGGCGACGCGCTTTACCGCGCCAAGCTTCGTCGCGGACTTCACGAGCGACTTGCCGATCTCGGCACGGATGCCGTCGATAATTGCCTTACGCACCTCGTCGGGGATCTTAACTTTCCCGTCAGGATCAGCGCCCGGCGCATAGTGCCTGCGAACGAACGACCCTCCCCATACGTGCTGCTTGGTCGCTATGCAGGAAACGTGGAGCTCAAGTTCCACCAGCACATAGCGAGGCGTGGCCGCAAGGCTGCGGATGAATCCGTACATAAGGTACTGCGCCGACTTGAGCTTCCCGAACTTGTCGAGCGTGGCAGGGTCAAGGATGTCCTCCTTGCGCTCGTCCCACTCGATCTCCTTGAGGATCTCGTTCCACATCGCGTCTTCCTTGCCCTCCACGCACGTCTTGCCGGCGTCCGTGAGCGCGTTCTTGAGAAGGCCGACGATCTTTCCCGACTTGTCGCCCGCGAACGGCAGGATGGCGACGGCCTTGTCTGATGGGATTTGCTTTGCCGCCGCAAGCGACGCCTTGGCGTCGTTCACGGCGTCCTTGAGGGCGATCGATGTAAGCTCGCCCGCGTCAATATCCGCCCGCACTGCCCCGGCGAGGGCCGCAATGACTGCAAATGCTGCAAGTATCTTTTTCATTTCACGGTTCCTTTCTTGGTTGATGTCCGATTCAGTTTCCGGCGGCAGCGGCGAAGTCCCTGTGCTTGGCAAAGAACACCGCCGGCTTAAGCGTATCGTCAAGCCACTTCACAAGCTTCTCGTCGAGTTTTGCCGCAAGGTTGCGCTCCGCCTCGGTCTCGCCAAGCCCGCGCTGCCCCTTTCCGGTGAACGGCTGTTCATACAGGACGCCATCGCCGACACACGAGGCGAGTCGGACGTTCGTCGCGCCCGTGAACACGAGGTACGAATTTGAACGGTCAAAGGTATCGCGGGTGAAGCTGGCGGTCAACGCAAGATCCACCGGCCCGTCTGCGTTCACGCGGTAGCCATATCCCGCAACCACGTTCCGCGCGACCGATGCGGCGATGGCGGCCACCCCCGCCGCATCTCCTTCGCCCTTGAAGTCGATCTTCACGTTGTATTCCGACGCATCGGGCCATCCGCGACCGGACTCGTCAAGGGCGATGTTGGCAGTCCACACGTACTGCTTCGTAGAGACCTCGTACGCAAGCAGGTTCAGCTCCGCCACCGCACGGCGCTTCCTGCCGCGGCGGAAGAGATCCAGACGCGCCTCAAG
Organism: uncultured bacterium; assembly: GCA_902761035.1. Classification (GTDB taxonomy): domain Bacteria; phylum Verrucomicrobiota; class Kiritimatiellia; order RFP12; family UBA1067; genus RUG572. The sequence continues at coordinate 18,336 of CACWIW010000061.1, forward strand.
GAAAATCTGCGTGGATAAGAGGTGTCCGAGCTCATCCACAGTCTTGGGGTCGATGGACTTGAGCGTAGTCTGCCGTTCGTCCCACTTGATCGTCTCCAAGATACGCTTGAAGCGCACGTCATTTTCGTCGTTCGGGACAACGCAGGTTTTCTTGGCGCTTACTAGGGCTCCGATCAGAAGCCGTTCGCAGTATTCGTCGGCGTCTCCCTTTACGGGCAGCACCGTTATCGCCTTGTTGAGCGTCTTATCCGACTTGAGCATCGCCTCAACGGCGTTGACGGACTTCCTGACGGCGTTCCGCTCCGTCTCGTCGAACGCGGCCGAGGCCGCGATTGCGGCCGTGGCGGCCAATGCGCAGACAATTAGCTTCATTTTCATGTTCGTTTTCTCCTCTCAATTCAGCGGGCTATTTCAAGCTTGACGTTTCCTCCGAGCTTTGGGCCGTCGAGCACTATCGTGTTCAATAGGCCACCGGGGAAAGATTGCGGCTCGTAAACCACTTGGAACGTAAATCCACGGCGCGCCGGATCCTCCTGGGCGAGGACGCACGAGACGATGCCGGGCCTGGTTGCGACGTAGTCCATGAACTGCCGCTGAACGTGCAGCGCCTCCATGGGATCACCCAACAAGTTGACGGGCGCAATCGTGAGCATCGCGGCCATGTGGTCAGGCGGGGGCGGTCCGGGCGGCAGGGCAACCTTCTTGGCGGGAAGCGTCTTCACGAGCCAACGCGACACCTGCTGCGCCAGCGCGTTCTTCACGCCTGCCTCCGCAGTCGTCTCGTCAAGAGCCCGCTTCCCCTGCGCCTTGAAGGATTCACTCGCAAGAAGCCTTCCTGACGCCACCTCTGTGACGCGCACGGAAGCTGTCCCCTCGTACACGCGCCAGTCGGAAAGCCGAGATGCCTCTCGACGCGACACCGAAAGCGCCACCTCCGAATCCGCCGGTTGCTTGGCAATTACGTCAAATCCCCGTGCCACGAGATCTCCCTCCACCGCTGCGCGAAGCGAGACTGCAAGGCGGCTTGCCTGCTTGTCGGCCGACACCGCCTTCACGGCTACGGATGGATTGCGCATAGCGGGCTTGCCTGGTCCTTGCTGAGGATAAGCGGGAGCGTGCGCGGACTCCGACACGCGATAGACGGTGGCGCATCCGGTCATCGCCATCGCGGCGGCTGCGCCAATTAGTGCAAACATTAGTTTTTTCATTGTTGTTTCCTTTCGGTTTTTCAGTTTAGATGGGTTTGATAAAATGGCTGTACGTCGAACGAACGTCCACCGATGGCGACTTTGGCACCGACGCAAAGCGGAACCGGCTCCGATAAGCGCGTAAGAAGCGTCCAGGAATGTCCGTCCCACGATATGCTGGTGCCATCCTCCAACGGCACCTCACTCCAGACAGCGCAGATCCTTTGGCGGGCACCGTCCAGGCGGTCAAGCACGAACCCAGCCGCCTGGCCAAGCGAATCACGGTGGAAGACTGCGCGCATCTTGAGCGCAACGTCGCTGCGCCCGACTTCAATCTCAACCGTACGGCCGATCACCAGCTTCTTGGCACCCAAGGGGCGAAGCTGTACTCCGTCCACGCGCGTGCCGTATGTCGAAGGGACGTTTCCGGCACCGTCCCTGAGCACGCAATCGCACCCAGCACGCTCAATGCTGAAATGGAACCGCGAGAGGTTGCCGTCGTTCGCCACAGCGTCAACATGACCGTCGGCGCCACATACACGCAGAGGAATCAGGTTGTCCCGGTTGCGTCCGAACGTCACGCGGCTGTCCGAAACGAGCTGCAACACCTCATCCCCGCATGTGAGCGTAAGCCGTGCCGGTGCCTGCGGCGGCGGCGGCGGCGGTGGTGGCGGAGGCGGTGGCGGAGGCGGTGGAGGTGGCGGCGGAGGAGGAGGCGGTTGCTTTCGCACCACTTCATACAAGTCCACTTTCGCCCATGCGCGTTTGTCGCTGTATGCCAAATCACGCAACGCCTGGTAATGATCGCCTGATGACTCTCCAATCTTCTTCAGCGAGTCAATTGCGTCCAAACTCAGATTCACGTCGGATGCATGTCCGGTCTTGATGTCGTTCTTAATGGTGATCTCAAGATTTTGTGCAAGTTTACGGGACTCGTTCCTCTGCCCCACGATAATCCTTATCTCACCCTCAAAAACCCTTTCACACCCCCTTACGTATTCTACCGTAACATACCAGATGAAATCCCCTGTCGTCAACTGCACTGGGAAGGTGATTCCGAACTCTTCGGGGTTTCGGGGAATACGGTTGAAACTATCTTTTTCATTACTCGAATTCTGGAATGTAAATCGAAGTTCCCTTGCAGATACGCCAAACAATTTCGGATTGATCTTGAATCTGACCGTACTCCCGTCCCCAGTAGTAAGAACGTAAAGTTTATCCATGCACAACATCGTCTCAGGCATGGCTTTCGCCGACTCTTCCCTGGGCGCTGCCACCATCGCAGGAGAGACTGGCTTATACTCTTCCACGGAATGAGAGTCAGTCTTCGGCACTTCCACAACGGGAGGGACGGACTTCGGAGCTTCCGCAACAGGAGTGACAGGCTTCGGCTCTTCCGCCACGGGAGTGACGGGCTTCGGCGCTTCCGTATGGCTCTCGCCATCGGTCACCACCTTTGTTCCGCATGATATGCAGAAACTATATCCCGGCTCCAATTGTGCCTTGCATTTTGGATTAGGGCAGATCATACGATCCTTCTTCCAACACGCTCTTTAGTGCTGCATATTCGTGACGGGTGCGGGTGGCTGCACGACGGTAGTTGGACGCTCCACCGCCTTCTCGGCGAGCCCGATGACCCGACCTTCAGTCTTCTCGCGGTCTGCGCGAACTTCGGCATCCATCTTGCGGCGTTCCTCAAGAACCTGTACACTGGCATTCTCCTTTGCTTCGGCGGAACGCGCATACGCCTCCTTCGCGGCGTTTGGATCCTTCGCCGCGCCACTGGCAAGCAGCTGGTCTGCCGTCATGCCCGCCTGTATCTTGGCCATTTCGGTCTCGTGCGCCATCTGCGCTTTCGCCGCCTCCTGAGCGAAAATGGCATTTGCCGTCGCGGAATCACCCTCGGTCGCCATGACTACAGCGACCGTCTGCGCGTCCCTGCCGGTGAACATATCTAGTTTCTCATGGATGTTTTGGTTGTGTATTCGGTCCTTCTTGGCCTTCACCTCAAGCCACATCATCGCCTCGTCAATCTCACGCTGTATCCTGAGGCGCTCTACTTGGTCGTCAGTCTGGGCTTCCTGCAGTTTCTCCAGACGCCTGATGGAGGCAATCTTCGCCTTGGTCTCTTCGTCCGCTATGAGCTTTCCACGCTCGTAGTCATCGATGATCTGTGCGAGCTTGAGCTTATTTGTAAGCGCGGTCAGCTCCTGCTCGTACTTGTGTGTGAGCGCCGTCATGTTCTTGGCGTGCTCCTCCAGCTCCCGTGCGGCGGCGAGCTTCGCCTCGGCTGCGGAGATCTCTCCCTTCGACACGCGCACTGCGATTGCGAGCTCCTGCGTCCGCTCGATTTCCGAAAGCTCCTTCTCCTGCGCGAGTTGCGCAAGATATTCCGCCGTCTCCTGCTCACGCTTGGCGTTGCGCTTGCCCTCCGCCACGTCCTGGTCGGCGGCGGCGGCAAGCACCTCGATCTGCGCCTTGCCGAACTCGACGAGCCGGCGCTGCTTCTCGAGTTCGCCGTACTTCGCACGCATCTCCTCGTATGCAGCGCCGTAGAACTCGACCGCGCCCGTGCGGACGATTTCGAGTCCCCAGCTCTTCATGCTGTCGCGCAGCGCACGGGTGATGCCGTCCTCGAAGCGCGCGCGGCGTTCCGGATCTTTCACGAGATCTTCGATCTTCGACTGCGTGCAGAGGTCACGGACAGCCGAAAGGGCGTTCTCGTAGATAAGCGAACAGATGTCCTTGGTGGACAGGCTCCTCGCCTCCTTCATCACGTTCGCGATGAACTCGGCGGCGCGGCCGCGGACGAAACGGAGGGTTATTTCCGCCACGCATCCGACTTCAAGCTCCTCGGCAGAACGGAGCGGCGCGGAAGCCACGTCGCCTACGCCGGAATTCTTTCCCGTGAAGTCAACCCTGAAAACGCATTCGCCGGAATCAACCATGATAGCCGAACGCGGCGGCGGATTGCCAAACCAGTTGATCGAGCGAAGCGCCCCCGTAGGATAATGCCGCCCCGGATCAAGCTCCGCCACCTCCTTGCCGCCGTCAAGCAGAATCGCCATGGTCCCTTCCTGGACCATGAGCCCGTTCTCCTTGATGAAACGGACGTCGCCCAGGTCGAAAAGACGTGCAAACTCGTCGCTCTTGCGCGCCCAGATACCGCCGGCGAGATCAATGCGGTCTTCTGGAAAGAGCGGGTGGTTGCAGTGCGGGCAGAATTTGGATTCGTTTCCAACCCACTTGCCGCACTGCGGGCACTTGAACCACCCGTCAGGCGCGCCGTGCCCACATTTGGAGCAGAACCTAGCCCGCTTTGATACCTTGCTCCCGCATTCGGGGCAGATGTCGCTGAAAAGTCCCATGGTCGTTTTCCTTTCTTAGGCTGTTGCCTTTTTGTTTGAAGTGTGCGCCGGGCACGTCCTTACGCCCAGACGATTCCAGCAGTCGAAGCAGATGGCCGCCTCGCAGCCGTCTGCACTGCAAGTCTGTTCCAATGACTTCTTCGACTTGTAAAAAGTACCACAAACGCTGCACGTGCCGCCCTCGGCCGCACCCTTGCTGCGTTCAAGATAGGTGTTGAGGTCGCGGCTGGAAACACGATAGAGTTTCCCCAGCCGCACGGCCGGCAGCTCGCCTGAGCGCACAAGACGGTATATCAGCTGGTACGTTACGCCCAGCATCTCCGCCACCTCTTCGAGGCTCTTGTATTCTTCGTTTGCCATTTATTCTACCTTCTTTTTCATTAAGCCTTTTTGGGCTTGGTGCGATTAGTTTATCACAAATGACGTTTGCCCGTCAATAGTCATTTTTAATATTTTTTCTTTATGTTTGTTTACACCTGCTAAGGGGAAAAAAGGTAACAAAGCCACCCATAATTGATCCTGACTTCAAGTTTCTACGCCAAGGGTTTCCGCGACGTCAGCATTCATGGCGTACAAATCTGTCCAAACTGATCTTCTCAGTCCACCGTCTTACTTATTTATCACTGATCTTGATGGCGGGAATGTTGATCACGTTAACGGGCACACCAGTGTCATGCGTAGCAACAGGAACACCGGTAACGCGCGTAGCGTAAAAACCTATCACCGGACAGAGGAAGGGTAGAATCTCAAAAGCTTCAGTATCAACAGACATCGATATGAGGGCGTCCACACCTGACCCTTCCACCTTGTCTAGCGCATTCTGAAGTGCAATGCTCTGGCTTGATCCAACCCTGCCAAAAGACAGGAACAGAATCTGCGTCTGCCAACATGTTCCCGTAATCGTCTTGTTACCCATTGGCGTTGTGTACCCACCTTGTGTAATTGGCTTAGACGAAGCCACGAACGATGACGGGCGAGACACACACCCCGCCATCGCGACAAGAACTGATACGGCAACGATTGCACGAACTGTTCTGCACATCTTCATAATATACTCCTTTTTGTTTTTTACTTACGTTCGTATTCCGCCATACGGAATCCGAGATTGTCTTCGCCTTCGGCATAGAGATTCAAGTCAACATTGCCTGCCGAATCGCCATTCGCCTTAAACCAAGCAAGCAACTGCCCCCTCATATAATCCAGGATCTCCTTATCTGTGCCTAATTTTAATTTTCGATAGTCAACGAAGCAACGCCCCGTACGCCCACCCCTCGTTAGATCGGGAATCACGATGAAATCACGCCTTTCTATAATATCATAATTAAACTCCAACAACATCCCATCCTTTGAGTTTTGCGTAAAAAAAACGCAAGGGTCGTTGAAATATCGTTGGCGTAGCCATCGTTCTCTGATTTCAGCCTTCGCCCATGTTTTCACTTTACCAGGATCATCGTCATTGCACGCCACGGTTGCCCTCTGCTTGAAGTAGTAATCGGTATCATTTCCAATTGGCATCTTAGTGGGTTCGTCATAAATCACTGGACCATGAGGTTCCTTACCAGGAATCAAACGAACAAGCGATTTCATATAATCAGCATCGTTAAAAAGACGGTTACCGCAATTATTCACGGCTTTCTGAATCGCGGCATAAAGGCTACATGGAGTCATCGCCTCTATGTCATGGTATTCAGCAGTTCCTGAACAATCCAGCGAAAAAAGCAGGGTAGTGGAATTGACGGAGGAATCTTTAAAGGTAACTTTAAAGGAAATGTCGCACTTGACGTCGCGTGCCGGGCTTCGCGTGATAGGATCCTTTGATGAAGGAATTACCTCTAAAACAAGTCGTGACGGCTTGTCATTACCTACTAGGCAAAAATTCGTGCTGACGAATTCTTTGAATTCATCTTCGACAATCTGCCTAAACGGCAGCTTCTCAAATCGCGGATCGCCAATGGTCGATTCCGAGTCCACCATTATACATTTCTCCCTATTCTCAAGCTGCCGAAAATCAAGTTTCACGGGCAATCGGTTAAACTCGTAATTGGAATATTTGTGGTAACTTGCCACGAAACGGGGTCTCACAGGAAGTTTTTCTCCACGTGGCGTAGAGCAACCGGCCATCAAGCCAAGCAGAAATAACGCCACAGCCCTACCTTTCCAACTTGACAAAAGATTCTTTTTCACTTTCTTTTTCCTCCATTTAGAAACATTCGAAAACCTATTTCTTTACTTTTAGAATCTTCGCATCCCTTAACGTTATACCTTGCAGTGCACTTCTCCGCCGAATCACAGTATGAGCCTCCAAAATAGAAACCCCCGTTACACCATTCGGCAGCATTGCCATGCATGTCGTACAGCCCCCAAGCATTCGGCGGAAACTCTTTATTTCCTGCATCATTTAACTGCCTCCAATCTTCGCCACCAAAATTGCCACAACTCTTACCATCCCTTACAGGACGGTTCCCCCACCAATAGTCATTGGTGATGTTTCCTGCAAGACACGCAAATACCCACCTGTTGGAGTCCGGCAAAGAAAAATCAAGGTTTGTTTTTTCACTAAGTCTTTTGATAAAATTAGTGCAATCACAACAAGTGACCGACGTAGCTGGGAGATCGCTGTTCTGCCAATCAGTATCACACGCCCGTGATGGAGCTTCGCCCATTACACTGTACCATTGTTTCCGCGTCACTTCGGTTTCGCCCATCCAGAACCCATGCGCCGTGTCTCCTTTCTTTTCACACCACACAAGGCACAGTTTTGTTTGCTTGTCTGGCGACGTTACCACAATGCGCTGTCTACCCCTGCATTTTGGGTTTTCATTCGTCGTCACATTCCATTCGTTCGCAACTTCAACCTTACTCGTGACAGTCGTTTCATTGGAGGTCGCCATCCCTCCCCCAACATCGTCTGTGCCACCAGTAGAACCTTGCGCAATCCCTGTTCCGCTGGAGGTAGTCCCCCCAACAT
>CACWIW010000062.1 GCA_902761035.1 uncultured bacterium
ACGGAGACGAGCACCTCGTCGCCGATGTTGAGCATGTCGCTCGGACGCGCCACGCGCTTCGTCCAGCTGAACTCGCTGATGTGCACGAGGCCCTCGATGCCGGGGGCGATTTCCACGAACGCGCCGTAGGCGGCGAGGTTCACGACCTTGCCCGTCACGCGGCTGCCGACCGGGAACTTCTCCACGATCGACGTCCAGGGGTTCTCCGTGGTCTGCTTGAGACCGAGGGAGATGCGCTCTTTCTCGCGATCCACGTCGAGCACCATGACGTCGAGCTCCTGGCCGACCTTGAGCATTTCGCTCGGGTGCTTGATGCGGCCCCAGCTCATGTCCGTGATGTGCAGGAGGCCGTCGATGCCGTCGAGGTCGATGAACGCGCCGAAGTCCGTGATGTTCTTCACGCGGCCCTTGCGGACCTCGCCCTTCTGCAGCGAGGCGAGCAGTTCCGCGCGCTTCTCCGCCATCGTGCCCTCGATAAGCTCGCGGCGGCTGACGATGATGTTCTTGCGCTCGTTGGAGATCTTGATGACCTTGAATTCGTACGTCTGACCGATGTAGGCCGTGAGGTCGCGCACGGGGGACACGTCCACCTGCGAGCCGGGCAGGAACGCCTCAACGCCGTCGATGTCCACGAGCAGGCCACCATGGACCTGCGACTGGATTGTGCCAGTGACCACGCACCCTTCGGTGTACAGCGCCAGCACCTTCTCCCAGCGGATCTGGATGTCAGCAGCCTTCTTGGAAAGGGACACCATGCCCGTTTTGTCGTTCTCAAGCTCGCGTACGAGCACCTGGACCTTCTCGCCGGGTTTCGCTGCGGCGGGATCGGAGAATTCGGTCAGGTCGACCTTGCCTTCGCTCTTGTAGCCGATGTCGATGAATACGTCGTTGCCCTTGACGACCTTGATCGTGCCGTCAACGATCTTGCCGGGCTTGATCGTCTCGGTCTGCCCCATGCTGCCTGCCAGCAGCTCCGCCATCGCCTCGGACTTCGGGGCTGGCGGGGTTGGTTTACGGATTGCCATTTGTTGTTTTTTGTTGTTTGTTTGTGAACACGGTTTTCAGCCGTGCCTTTCCCGTTGGTGGGCAAAGGAAGGAATAGTATATCAAATCTGAGGGGCAGGTGGCAAGACCCCACGTTCAAGAAGATCCTGTACGATCATCCGCGCATCTGTCTCGAAATTTCCTTTAACGAACCATTTTAGGAAATTCTGCTCATGCAGGAAGAGATTCTTGAGGCTTGCACCCTTCTTTTTGCCGAAGTTGATGCACCACTGGCCGTTCTGCCAACGGATGAGCCCGGTACGGTCTGCGTTGAGCGGATCGCGGGGGACGAGATACTCGTCCAGTTCTGCCGTTGTCTTCGGGAGGTCGCCGTATTTCTCCAACTGCGCCTTCAAGACGTCCAATGTCGCCCGCGCGTCCGCCCCCGCACCATGCGCGCCCACATGGTCCCGCCCGCAGTAGAACCGCACGGCTGCCGTGAGATCGCGCGGCTCGCGTTTGTGGAAGATGCGCTGTACGTCCACATGCCGACGGTCGCACGCACCGAGGTTCATCCCCACGCGCGCGAATTCCTCTTCAAGGCACGGTACGTCGAAGCGGTCGCTGTTGAATCCCGAGAGGTCGCAGTCCTTGAAGAACGCCGCGATGTCCTCGGCCTTATCCGCAAACGTTGGGCAGTCCTTCACCATCTCGTCGGAGATACCGTGGATGGCCGTTGTCTCTGGCGGAATCGGCACGCCGGGGTTGAGGAGCCAGCACTTCTCCGTCTCAGTGCCGTCCGGCTCAATCCGGATCGCGGCCAGTTCCACGATGCGGTCCTGCCGCGCGTTCACGCCGGTGGACTCAATGTCGAAGACAACGAGCGGTCTGTCTAACTGTAGCTGAAGTTTCATGGGGCATAGTATACCAAAATCCCTTCAGAGCCCAAATAGGTAATTATGCTGGGCCATCCCCAAACTACAAAGCTGCGCACCAAAGGAACTGAAGCACCGCGTTCTTGGTCAGTGGAGTTCGATTTCGTCTATCGCCGCGACGCCGTTCGGGGAGATGTCCTCCACCTTCACGGTGACGTACCGCGTGCGCGCGGGAAGCGCGGGTTCAAGGTGCCATTTCGTCGGCGGCTTCCAGATGTGGTACCACTGCACCTTGCACTCTTTCACGTCGCGCTCCGCGCCCAGGTCGATCTTGACCCACGGGCGTTTGTCGCCTTGCAGCGATTCCCAATGCGTCAGCGGGGAGCCGTCAACCATGTACCCCACGTGCCGGTCGCCGCGCTGCGACGAGGCGGTGATCTTTGCGGACACCTCGAGCCCCGGCTTGCGGTCGCGGACATTCCAGCGGCGCTCGCTGAACGTGCCGTCCGAGAGCGCGGCCGTCAGCGTGACGCGCCCCTTCGCCGTCTCGGGGACGCGTACCGTCACGCGGTGCTTCGCGATGCCGAACAGAGGCGCCGTCAGTTCAAATTCCTCCCGGTGGAAGTCGCCAGCCGAGAATACAATTTTCCGCTTCGCCGCCATTCCGTCCCGTCCGTCGTTCATCAGGACCACGTCGAAGCTGTGCTCCGTTCCCGGTACCACGTACTCGCGGAAGTCATCGATCGCCACCGCGACCGGCACGAATGCGGGACGGAAGTAGCGGACGATTTCGGGACGGAACTTCGGCTGCGCGAGGTCGGGATCGAGGACATCGCCCGTAAACGCCAACGTGGGATCGTCGAAGCCGTGCGTGAGGGACGTGAAGTGGAAGAGCGCGGAGGCCTTTCGCGTCAGGCGCCAGGCTTCCGCGAGAACGCCGATCGACCAGGCGTAGTACTCCTTGGTGTCCTCCTTCGTCGCGCCCGGAAGGAAGTAGTCGTAATTCTGCTTGCTGACGGGCGTCGGGACGCCGTCGCGGCTGATCCAATGCCAGCCGAACTCGTTGAGAACGACAGGGCGCGAAAAGACCGCGCTGCGGGGGTTCCGCCCGCAGCTGAACGGCACGCCGATGCCGCCGGGGGCGATGTAGCCGAGCGTGTATTTCGTTTTACAGAACAGATACGGATGGCACTCGACGGGCGAATTGGGAATCGTGTTGACGGACCAGCCCGTGTCGATGGGACGCCGCTGGAAGTCGTACGGCTGGATGCGGTGCGCGAGCGCGTCGAACCAGTCCTTGACCGTCTCGTTCTGCAGGTCGATAAACACGACGGAAGGATGCATGCCGCGCTCGCGCACCCATGCGAGCAGCTCGGGGAAGAGCGTGTCGGGGTTGCAGTTGCAGTACGGAGACGGGGGACGTCCCTTGTTGAGGCTCTGGTCCACAAACGGCTTCACGTGGCAGCCCCAGTACGGATACTCGTCCTGTATCAGCAGGCCCATCTCGTCGCAGAGGTCGTACCAGAAGTCCGGCGGCGCGGAGATGCAGTTGCGGAATGAGTCCCAACCGATGGCCTTGACCTGCGCGAAAAACGCGCGCATCCACGCGCGGTTCCACGGCTTGTCGCCGCACTGCGGGTCGTCGTAGAAGCGGAAGAGGTCTGTGTTCGTTCCGAACAGCATCCGGTCGCGTCCGTTCAGGCGGAAGCGGCGCGTGGCCGGGTTGGCGTCGAACGTCCGCATGCCGAAACGGCGCGACATCTCGTCGCCGGCGGTCTTCACGGTCAGGGTCTTGAGAACGGGGTTCTCGGGCGTCCAGCAGTCTCTCTCCCGATCGAAGCCGGAGAGCGGAATCGCGAACACGATCTCCCGCTCCTCGCCGGGCGCGAGTTCCCTGCCCTGCAGCACGCTCACGGTGTCGGAGCCAACGGCGGCGTCGAGCTTCGCCGGCACGGCGCCCGCCGAACCGTTCTGCACGGTGGCCCGCACGTTGACGACGCCCGACTCAAGATCGGCGCGCGTTTCGAGCCGCCTGACAGCAGGCCAGCCGGAGAGGAGAAGCGTCACCGAGTCGGTGATGCCCTGGTAGTAGTGGAAACGCTCGGGGTCGCACCCGCTGTGCGCCATCGTCCTGCCCTTGCCGTTCTGCAGCCAGGCGTTGCCGAGCCGCACCACGATCTCGTTCTCGACGCCGGGCTTGAGAAACGGCCGGATCTCCGTCTCGCTCGCGACGAAGTTGTACGGGAAGGACCCGGCCTTTTTGCCGTTCACGAACACGGTCGTGCCGAACGACACCTTGCCGATGCGGAGCGTCACGCGCGGAGGAAGCTCGGCCGGCGCCTTCCACGTGGTACGGCACCAGAGGGCGTCCGTCATGTTGTCCTTCGCGGCGGGCTTCATCAGCGGCCAGTGTCCCGGTACGGGAATGGTGCGCGTGAACGCGGCCGGGATAACCTCTCCCCGCGCCTCCGGCACCGCTTCGGCCTGCCACGTTCCATCCAGCGAAATAGTCGCCGCCGACACTGGAATTGCCGCGGAAAACAAGAAGATCGCCGTCGCGAGATAGGCCAACTTAAATGGAAATGCTATTGTTTTCACGGGGAAGTAGTTTACCAAATGCCGTCAGGAGATACAAGGCGTGAAAGCCCGCCTTTGAGCTGCGGACAAGATGCCCGCCACCCCGAGGATAGCGGACATGAAGCCCAGCATCACGAAAGATGCGGGCGGGGATCGACACCACCAGCTTGATGAGAGCCGTCGCTACGAGATGCGGCGGGCGAGCGAGAGGAGGTTCTTGATTCCGTTCAGCTCGCCGAGCGCACGGGTCACCATGAACTCCAGGTCGTCGAAGTCCTCGCGGGTTCCCGCGGCGAACGTGACCGACGCGATGTTGCCCACGAGGAAGAAGATGGCATCGAGATTGACCTTCCGGCCGACCGGCTTGTGCTGAAGCCTGTAGGCTGTTCGCAGGCGGTCCCTTCGGCTTTCGCGCTTCTCCTCGGCTCCGCGTTCGCTTTTGTATTCGGCCTCGGCGATGTGCTTCACCTCGGCGGCGACCATCCGCTTCACCTGCTCTGGCGTGGGGAAGCCCTGGTCTGGGTTCCAGTTCTTGTTCATGTGTTTTTCCTTTCCGTGGCTTTTGCCACGGCACACTAGTTGGCAAGTTTGCAAGTTGACAAATTCTTTGTTGAACGCTCAATCATCGTGCGGCGAATCTTGTCGAACACGCGCGCGCGTTCCTCTCTTGGCAACTATTCAACTTGGCAACTTGGTAACTGCCCACCATACTTCCTTCCAGTTTACAACTTGGCAACTGTTCAACTTGGCAACTTGGTAACTTGGTAACTGCATGCTGAATGTCCGTCCTTCCAGTTTTCAAGTTAACAAGTTTTTAGTGGTGGCGTTTGAGGGAATCAAACTCCTTACCCCACTCGTGTAAAGCAGTTCTCAATCTCTCAAAATGCGGCGTATTATAGCATATTTGGGCTGTGTCTGGCGGTTGAATAATGAAAAAACACCTTTGAAACTTCTCCCCGGCTCTGCACCCGCTTGTCGGGTATGCGGTACTCCTTTCCATCCTTGACGAACACCGTGCCGGTCTCGATGAAGTCGAACGTGACGTTGTGTCGGCGGCACTGGTCGCCCAGCCCCTTCGCTCACCTTATGGCAGCCATGCCACGGATTCCAGATTATCATCGTCCCTACATCAGCTCCAGAAGCCTGCGGAGCTGCTCCTTGAGCCGCTCCACCTCGTCCCAATCCTCCTGTTGTTCGGCGAAGGCAATCAAGCCCTCAAGCCGATGTATCTGCTCGATGTAGTTGTCTCGCTGCGGCATTGCCATAGTATTACCTCTTGCTCCTACGCCATCTTGCGGACGTCAAAGGGAACCTTGACGTTCAGCACCACACTCCTTCTCTGCCGAACTTCTCAAGCTGGCAGTCCACATAGGCCCCGCCGAACGCGACGTGGGCGGAGGCAATCCACCCGTCCCGCTCGCAGGACTTCTCCAGCCGCCTCTCGACGGCTATTTCGTAAGCGATCATTTTCTTTAGATCGTCCATGACATTCTCCTTGTAATAGAATTCCTCTGAGGCCGACTCTTATTTTTTAACGATTGGTGCATCGCAGTCACTCGCGTTCTTTGAGCGTGTTGTGTTCAGCGTTCTTTTCATGGCTTGTGTCTCTGCGGGGATAGTATAGCATATTCTACCGAACGTGCCTTATCTTGCAAGCGGCATTATTCGGCGTTTCTCATCAATCCCCTCCTTCGAGGGTTATTGCCAGAAGGAACACAACAACAAGCACCACAGGGAACAACAGCGTTTCGAGAACGCATGAAAGCAACACAAAAGGCCATCGCCATCGACGCCCCATCTCAATTGCGCCAAGAATGAAGCTGGGCGCGAACAAGAGCAGAAAGAAAACCATGACACAGACTGAAAAACTTTCACAAACTACTGGAAGTAATGAGTACACCCCGACGATTGACAGGCATAAAAGCCAATAAGCCCATTTGTTGCAGAGACGTGGGAACGCAGTCGCCGCCATCATCCGGTAGACAAATAAGACAAGATACGCGAGCGCAAACCCGCGCAGAAAGATGTCGAGGAACACTTTACTGTAACCTAGATCTACTGGCATGTTGCTGCTTCCTCCTTACATATTACAGTGCGTGTAGAACTCGTCGCTCTTCGCGCTCTTGGCCTTCGTCAGCTGTCTGTTTTCACGCATAAGGACCTCCGTTCTGCCGCACAACATCCTTGACATCGGCGAGTTGGGTGTAGTGCTCGTCGTTCTTCTCGCTCTTCGAGCGGTTGATTGTCGTGCTGAGCGTTTGTTTCATGGCTAGTTGCCCTGCGGAATATTATTGCAAATTTCAGAGGGGAACTTCGCGTCAATTCGGATCGCTATTGGCAGTTCCGTAACGGAACCCGATTCTACCGGGTAAGGGAATTATCCTTTGCCTTGAGTAAAAATGAATAAAGCTCTCGACGGTCTTTTTCAGATCGGAGAACCCGCACGTAGTGTTGTTGGCGCGAATCGGAGTCGCGTGAATCCCCGTAACTGCTGCCTAGATCGAAGCCCACTGCCTCCTTTTTCGCATCGTCCGTCAGTATGCCATAAGTCTGGCACCGGTATCTAATTGTCAAGACAGGGTCACCGTCTTGGAGAAACCAGTCGCAGCAAACAAAATCCAAGAGCTTCAAATCGCACCTCTCCATCATTTCGTTCAACATCTTGACTTGTCCTGCGTCGAGAACAATTTCGCATCTCACGGTACGATCCTCACTCAAGACGGACTTTTCGCACATCTGTAGTGCCACGGCATCCCCCAACTTCGGAACAACGTTCGGATCAAACCAATATCCACTTTTATAGTCATAGACAACACCCAACGCTTGCTCCAATTCGGAAATGGCCGCGCGAAGTGTCTTGCCAGTAAAGGAAAAAGAGTGCTTTACATTGTCCTTCAACGATTTGCCTATGCGAAAAGCGCCGTTACCGCTATATTGTATCTGGATTTTATACAGAGCCTCCATCGCCTCGCTTGCCGTGACATCATTCAACTCCATTTTAGGACATGTTCTCGAAAAAACGCTCTTGCTCCAATCAACGTAAGGCGAGTCTCCGGGCATGGAATACGTCACATGCCACCAATCGTACCTCCGCGTCACATTCATCGAAACCTCAGGCAAGGTGCCCACTTTCCTCAACATTTCCAGCACGGATCCCGCAGGAAGCACGATGTTGTATTTGCGCGCCCACCTGGCGTCGCTTGGAACATTGCCGCGCATACGAACATCCGACACGTCAATATGTTGGCTGACGCCGTTTGAAGTTGCACAGCTTTCAATATCGGACAAGATTTCATCAAGCGTCTTATCACGACATGTCAATGACGGAAGTTTGCAAGTTGCCAATTCTCGAATATGCTCATTCCAGCACAGGCGATCAGGTTCAACATGATTGGTTATGGCACCGCCATACGCAAGTAATCGGTCTCGTTGCCCCTTCACGTAACGAATGACATAAGGGATCTCGTTCGTCAACCGTTCCTGTAGTCCGTATATCCGCCCTTCCAATTCGGATTTTCTGCGCCAGATTTTTCTACGTTTCTCCTTTGGTAGTTGCATGAGCTTGGGCAACGTGGACAATTCATCTTGCAGATTCTTTATCTGACCTGGCAACTCTCGGCTTTCTTCATCAAGTTCCTGAAGCCGTTGATCAACCTCGTCAGTGCTACAGTAAAGCCGATCGAACAAGCTAGAAGTTGTATTGCATGGACCACCTGGCTGCCCAAGTTCAAATGCGACCTCCGAGAGGCCGGTCACGTGGAACGAGTAGTGCTTTCCGATTATAAATGATTGCATTGGTATATAGCACATGCGGCAGGGGCAACTGCAGTTGTACAGAAAATACTTACCGCGTAGTGTATCCGGGCTAAGGATGCAAAAAAGAGCCGCACGACATTTTGCGTACTCCTCAGGCGACAGTTTATCAGGATACATGCGAACCGTCTCGCCGGTATCCAACGTTATGCGCTTCTCATATCCTACTGGTGTCGCGACAACTGAATTGGTTGGAACCCCGTAATCGCTAGGCGGGGCGTCCTTAGCAGACATGGCCGACAGACATGAGGCAGAGATGAATGTCATCAATATCATTCGAATTTTCATTTGAGTTCTCCTTCGTGCGGGGTTTGACGAGACAGCCGTCGCCACCTTGCGGATTTCGTTCCGGGATTTCATTTGTCACCGCCCTGACCTTCCTGTGTTTTGGACTTGTAGGTAAAGGAAATGAAGCCGTTGTTGTTTGTAACCGTGCAATTCATTTGGGCGGCTGCATACGAAAAGATTTCGGCGACATGCGCTCTGGGGATGAGAAATTTGTAGCGGTGCTCTTCGCTTGCACCTTCCAGTCCCACGCCCATTCCGAGTGAGAAATCGTATGGTTTCAAATCTCCGTTTACTCTAAGAAACAGGGATTCCACCACTTCCACGAGAGTCAAATTGTCAACGTGATAAGGACCGAAGAGTTCCGTGTCCAGAATCTTTTTGTGACGGGCCATAAACTCTTCCTCTTTTTCCGAATCCATTTGTTTCCTTTTGGCCATCCGGTCAGCGCGAGTTTCAACCATGAGGTCGATTAATGTCTTCAACTCATTGAGTTTCCCGCTCCCTCGTTCGTCGAGGGAAACGAAGGCAACCTGTATCCCACAACTACGGACAAGCGAATCCACGACAGTCTTGTCATACTCAGACGGACGCATGAACATGAGCACGCACTTTGAGGACATGTCGTATCTCGTTTCATCATCCAGGGTGTGCAAGTCCACAGGATAGGGACGAACTCCCAGTTTTTGTACAAGCGGATTTAAAGCATTCGTGGTAACAGCAACATATACATCGTCACGCGTTGCCCTTCCTTGCTGTTTCCTTGTTTCCTCGGCATGTGACTCAATTTGCCGCTCTTTGAGCGCATTTCCTGCACTGGGGGCAGCGCTTTTGCTCCGCTTGAACAATGCATGAGCAACGTATTTATCGGTATTTGTATCTTGATCTACGGTAAACTCTACACGCCAGCCACATCGGTCAACGCCCTCACAGAAAGAAGAGTAATGTCCCTGTCTGCTCTTGCTTTCAAAAGGGGATTGGATGAAATATTCCGAAAGGAATTTCTCCGCATCTTTGATAGCAGATACGGCTATGTTTATGTTTGTGGCACAGGGCTTTTCATATTCCATCTCAATTTCATAAACGCCACCAAGTCCTGTAACTGTAGGTTGTGATGATCTGAATCTCACAACATCAAAGAGGAAAAACGGTTTCTCCAATTCACATACCCCAGAACCTACCATTTGAACATTCCATCCTCCCATATCAATAGACGTGGAGAGGATTTCATGTACAGCGGGGGGTGACTTACTAGCATCTGCAAAATCCTCACATGACACGAATCGCCCCTCACGATGAAGCGGGTTGAAGAATCTTGCCTTGGCAACATAAGAGTTTTTCCCTTTGTTCGCCAGATACTCAACCGAGAAATAGGCATCCCAGCCTCGACCGTCTATGTTCGTACATGAAGACCATCCCAGCCTCGACCGTCTATGTTCGTACATGAAGACAGGTAATGAGCACCATCATCCTGTCGTTTGAACTTCTTTCCTCCGAAAGATTTTAGTAAAATGCTTTCAGCTTGCTGCATGAGACCAACCAAGTTTGTTGAACTTGACTCGTCAGGAAACTCACGTTCCATTTCAATGCAGTAATGCCGTGGCGCGAAATCGTTTGTCGGATAATGCATACGGAATTGTGCCTTGTCAAAGATGACGAACGCCCTGTCAAACGCCTTTGTTCCGTCGGTTCGCATCCACGTCACATAGTCTTCATAATTCGTGCCGCCGCAGATTCCGAACAACACTTCGTCCACACTCTGCGGTAATTCCGCAAAGGCCCAACTCGTCCAACAGAGCGCAATCGCAAAAACAAGTCTCGCGTTTAGATTCATAATCCCCTTTCGAGAATGACAATGAGAGACTTAAAAGGAAAAACTCTGAATAGCGGCATGTGGCGTCAAGCGTTCTTTTCATGGCTGATATTATAGCAGATTTTCCGTGCGCGGTTTGGCACCCCCCAGTAGGTCATTTCCGCGCAAATCAATCACAAGCCTCCATGACAACTCTGAAACCAACAAACCATTCTGGCCCATCAATTATTCTTTCCTCTCTTGAAGTTGTCGTGCATTCGGAGGGTTTTGAACGCAAACTACCACCTTTTGTAACGTACGCCCCACGCCCCTGTGGATTTGAACCACCATTAAAGCATGGATCGGCCGCGCCCTTGCCTAAACCAGCAGAAAGCATCTCATCATTTGAGAATTCGTCAAGACACATCTCCGCAAGATTCCCATGCATGTCGTAAAGCCCCCAATGGTTTGGGCGATAGGCTCCAACATGCATGATAGGTCTGAAATTTTTAAATATTAAATTCGGGTCAAAGCGGGAGCATCCACAAAGTCTCATGGTCTCCCAGTCATCCCCTCCAACATTTCCGATATTGAAGGCCGTATCAACGCCGGCTCGGCAAGCGTACTCCCACTGGGCCTCTGTGGGCAATAAGAATCTGCGGCCTGTCTTTTGGGAGAGCATCCCCAGGAGCGAATTCTTCTTGGGTATCGCAAAACCATCCACACCCACGGACGGCACCTCTCTGAGTATCAAGTCGGCATTCTCTCCACACACTTCCTCCCACTCCATATCCCATAGCGGCTGGTCTTCGGTGAGGCGCGTGACACCCAAGGACTCGACCGACTTTCCGGTGAGTAGTTCATACTGCGCACAGGTGAATTCAAACACGCCAATGTAGAATGGGCGTGTTATCACAACGTCGTATTTACCAAGGAACCTGAATCTGCCCTGCGGAATACGGCGCAAAACCAACTTACGCGTCTTATGTTCAAGGCGCCATCCTCCTTTTGGAATATCATCAAGCCATGACATGGGATACTTCCCATCGTTAGACTTGCCGGTAAGATCAATAACACAGTAGGTCTTTTCCGCGTGGGACGTTTGATGAAGGCAACATCCGCCTAGACCGACGGCCATTGCTAGCGTTGCACTAATTTGAAAGATTCTCCTGACTACTTGGCACACCATCTCACACCTCATAATGTCGGCATATGCGTTTTGAACTCGTTGTCCTTCGCGCTCCTCGCCGCCGACAGCGTCCTGTTCTTGCTCATTGGTTTTCCTCGTTTCAGTTCCGGCTTGACACTGCTCTTCTTTTGAAGGCTTGCTACAATATCGAACTCGTTCGCTTTTAACACACGCTCTGCTATCTGAACAATTCCATCAAGTCCTCAGATTCTTTTATTATGTCGCTCTCATGTATCATATATGATGGCTTGAAATAATTACCCACATATGGCATGCGAACATATTCCCCATATCTACCACAGACTATGAATACCGCGCAACATTTATCAGTTATGCGTGATATTTGATCCATGTCGACAATAAAACCGTCACGACTGACATTTTTGAGAAGATCTGCCTTCTCGGTCGCAACATATGTTTCTTTCTTTGCGAGACACTTGACCATGCCATGCTCACCGTTAAAGTACAAACTAGTCACAAGACAACCAACTTCATCCCATTCCATAGGTCTGTCAGAAGGTTTAAGATTTACATCCATTAACATAAACCTTTTCGGTGTCACAAATATATTCCATTTTTCCCCTGCGGCTGCTAGAATGACAAGAACGACATTGCCTTTTCCTCGAACGCTTCCATTGTCAGGAAATGAACATAGGGAATATCTAGTTTTTAATGCCAAATCTCCAACACAATATCCCCAGTATGCCTCAGGGTGGTCGATGAATGACGGCTCGTAACAAGGGAGAAAACTCATCAGCGACTCGCAACCGCTTGTAGCCAAGATCGTCATGACGAACATCGCCATGATTAAATCGATTCTATGAAAATTCATTTCGCGCCACCTTTCTTTTTAGGGAACCAGTTCCATGGTCAAATATCATTTTACCCTCTCCTCATTGCCATTGGTCTCTGTTTGTCGTATTGCGTCAATGATGCTAATGACCCAATCCCGACATCCTTTCTCTTCTTTGAACAAGATGCGATCAACTAAAAAGAATGTAACGATGCAGACAAGTACGGTGAGTGCAAATCCACAATGCACTTTGTGCATTCCGCAGCAGCTGTGGGAAAGCCCGCAACACGTACAGTATGTCACAATAAGCAAACATTCAAGATATGGAATGTCGTAGACATTTGCAATGACTATATGCCCTAAGGAAAGCATAAAAGTCAAAGCAAACAGGAACAGAATCTCCAATGCTATTCTGCGTGTGGTATTCATGTCAATCTCCGCCCTCCAAAAATAGTGACAATAGAAAGACTAAGTCAAACCATAACGGGAACAACAGCGTCTCGAGAACGCATGAAAGCAACACAAAAGGCCATCGCCATCGACGCCCCATCTCAATTGCGCCAAGGATGAAACTGGGCGCGAACAAGAGCAGAAAGAAAATCACGACAACGATTGAAAAGCTTTCACAAACCACTGGAAGTAATGAGTACACCCCGACGATTGACAGGCATAAAAGCCAATAAGCCCATTTGTTGCAGAGACGTGGGAACACTACACTGCACATGGTGCTTGTCGTTCTTCTCGCTCTTCGCCGCCGACAGCGTTTTGTTCTCGCTCATAGTTCTTTTACCCCTTTGTTTGCGTCAGCCCTTTGTGCATCTTCGAGGTTTCCATCCCACGACAAGAAATCGTCCCATGTCTTGAATTTCTTGATGGTATAGTATTCAACCGGTCTTCCTGCCCACAATAAAGTCGTGAAACCGCCATACCTGAGATTATCGGAGCCTCCTCGCCAAAACAACACGCCTTTCTTCCCATCCCCGAAAAAGATGCACGGACATGACTTATGGCGATTAAAGAGTTCCTCCAAGGCTATGACTTTGTCCATAACAAGACCTCTGTCATCACATGGTTTCAAGGTGTCGTTCTTCGCATTATAGATACAAAAGTCTTTTATATTGTTCATGTCCTGATAAAAAAACAGACACTCGGCAGTTCCTCGCTTAAAAACCCACTCGTCAACATTACTGTCAATTACAACTATAGCATACATGTTTGACATCGACACCCATTTATAATCCTCCCATATCCATTCATCTTGCTCTGGGATTGGGTTCTCCCACCGCACAGGGTCATACGAATACAGCCGCCGAGTCCTGACAACGGAAACCACCTTGTCTTCAAAATTCGTAGAGAAGAATTCTGTCTGTAGGTCTTTTGCCGACTTCCCATCTTCAATACAGCACGCCCTAAAGAAACACGCGAAAAGCAAGGCGACTGAGCCCATCTCAAACACCTTCATTCTTTTCATTATCGCCTCCTTCCATGTCCATCATGGCCAACTCCTCGTAAAAGTTGTCCCATTCGGACATGGTATATTGATGGGATAGATTGTACTCGCCCCCTCATCATTCTTCCCCTCCAAGAACAGATTCCAAAAACCGTTGCTCGTGCAAGCATTGACAATTCTTAACAAGCTCGAAACATGAGATTTTCTGTCTGGTCTAATAACAACTTCCGCATTGGGATCTAAACACTTTAACGTCCTCAAATATGAAATCAAATCCCTTTCAGATGACATCCGTTTTCCATTTACAAAGATGCAATTACCACGAACCACATTAATTGAAATGAGGGTGCCGCTAAATGAATCAAGTTTGACCTCTGGGCACAACGGCATCGCGCACGGCTCTAAAGTCATGTCATCATTCACGACGCAATCAGACCCCCTCCAGAATAGCGCCAACTTCTTCACCCCCCGCCTCAAGCACGCAGTAATCGCGTCAGTCAGTTGGCATGCTTTCGAAGAAGTCTGAATCTCTGCACATGCAACACTACTTTCTTTGCACAACCCAACTCTAATCGATCCATCATCATATAAAAGGACATGGTCTTCACCCTGCGGACATTCAACTAACAATTCGCCGTGAACTAGCGACAATGCGAGGACATCAGGCATTTCAGATATTCTGCTGAAGTTTGCGCACCCGGCAAATAAAGTAAGGACAAAAACTTGCAAGAAGTTTTTCATTGATACTCCTTCTCGGCTCTGATGGGTAATTAGGTACAGCATTGTTAGTCTCTGGCTGATGGTTCTACGGGGATAGTATAACATATTCTACTGAACGTGCCTTATCTTGCAGAATCATCCAATCATCTTCCGAAGTCACAGGACAGAATGTTACTGATACGATCATAACAGTAAGTTAAATGCCAATGGCTATTCTTGTCATGTACATAACATTCAAGAAACCTATCACGAGTCCTGATACGACTTATCGCTTCCTGAGAAATGCCAAGCCTTTTTTGGTAGAACAGATTACACATTTTATATGAAGTGTGGTCAAATCCAAACACAGCACTATCAAACATCCTCATATCTGGTCGCTCATTGACAAATCTACGGAAGTCAGTTTCAGAAACAACGCATGAAACTTCCCAGCCCTCATAGCCGAAACCGCTTTCATGCGACATCCAAATGTCTGTGGCATCCTGGGGCAGAAACTGCGACAGCTCTTGTCCCTCGCCGGCAATCAGACAGTCAATATTATTGTAGATGAAATATGCGTCGTGTACAGAAGTGGCCTCAACATACTTCATATCCGAGGAGTTGTTAAGGCATAGCAATATGCAAACAATTACAATGAGAAATATGCCGACAACATACAATGCTAGTTTATAAAACCTAGTCATTTACTCCCTCACAAAATCATTTCGTTTGCAATGTGTAAAAACTCTTGGGTGCATCGTGGGCCGTGGCATTTACTCAATTCCAAGATTATAGTAAATTGAATAAACTTTGTCGTCATCAAAATGGCATACGACTGAACATGCATTGTGCGGAATATCTGTTTCAGATGGCGATTTCAGGCGAAATCCATAAGCGAACACATCGTCCTTCCATTGTTTTTCATCTACACGAAAAGATTTTAATACAATATTCTTCGGCACGACTATCCTACGTTTTAAACAATGCCGAACGGCCTCGCAGTAATTACTAGCGGCGGCCACACGTATAACATCTTCTTTCGTCTCATCAATAATGATGTTACTTAAATCCTCCAGAGTCCTTCTTTCGGCAATAGAGATGTTTTCTGAGATAGCACACCCCCAAAAGAGGAACAAAGTCATTAATAACATGCACATTAATTTCATTTTTTAATCTCCACTTTATAACCATGCGTACGGTACCAATTAATTTGGGCATCATTAGCCAATCTCGCGCTTTCCGCTTGCCCTTCACGCCATGCTTGCTTATAACGAGACTCAATTGCAGATCTGTCCGAACTAGGCAATTCACGGACTAATGTTCTAAAGCGAGGAAGTATTGTCGTAAAAAATGCTTCTGCGTGCCCACGTTCATGAGCCAAGACGGCTCCTCTGAGTTGTGGAGTCCCGTCTGAAGTGCTGGAAATCCCTTTCTTGTTTAGGACGTGCGGCACATAAAAATATGTTGTATTTGGATTGCCATATTCAGGTAAATCAGCACGAATCAAGATCGATAACGTTATAACAGCCTCACAACCGTAAAAATTTGGTTGCGCAATGAATTGACCCCACAGACTACGAGATTGCATTTGTGATATTGGGATTTCATTTGCGTTGGCAACCTCTTTCTGGTGAAATTTATTGCCTGTAACAATTCTTTCGAAAATCCCAGTGTTAAAATCTGAAACGACTCTTACACCAACCGCTCCTAATATATCCGTTAAAGTTAACGCATTATTTCTACAATAAACATACAAATTAACCCCGCCATCTTCCTCAATGGGATCGCGGTTGAGCCAGCGCATGAGAATGGGGTGGTAGAAGCGGTAGCCGTAGTAGTAAAGGCCAGTTTCGGCATCGTAGTATTTCGTGGAGAAGCGGTGGCGGAAGAAGTCAGCGAGGGGGCCGACCTTGGATATAAGATTGCCGAAGGCATCGTAGGTGTACTGGGCGACGGTGTTACCGTTTGCGTCGAGGTAGCGGGTGACGTTACCGTTGTTGTCGTAGGTCGGAATGTAGATCGTGCCATTCACGGTGAGGCAAAGCAGCCCGCCGACGCCGCCAGCGTCTTGCAAATCGCCTGAGATGTCCTTGCCCCAGAAGTAGCGAATGGTCGATGTTGTGCCGTTCGTGTAGGCAAACGGTCTTCAGCCTATTGGCGGCATCGTAGGTGAATGACAGGACGCCGTCGGACAGCATGTTGCCGTCGAGGTCGTATGTTGGTTCGTGCGGAGGCGCAGAGGCGCGGAGAATGGAGGTGTACTGGTTGAGGTTGTTGGCGGAATAGGTGTTAGTTGTGCCGTTCATTGAGGCGATGATGGAATTACCGATGGAATCGTATTCGTGCGTCTCATAGTTGCCGCCAATTGTCGCCGAGGTCACCTCACTGCGGTCGTTGTAGCCAAAGGTGTCGGCGTTGCGGTTTGTTGGGCGGCTGAGTGCGTCGTATACGTATGAGAAGGTTTCGATGTCTATGCCGTTTACGGAGTTGGTGATGTCCGTCACGAGGCTGCGCCGGTACGCATCGCGCATGAGGCTGCGCGTGAACACAAGACCGTTGGAAAGCGTGAGCGCGTATCCGGCGTCAAGCCGATCCGTTGTGTACAGATACTCGACATTCGCCAAGGCATTGGAAATCGAGGCGATGCGTCCGTCGGAGGCATATTCGTAGGTCGAGCCGTCATTGCCTGTCAACCGCCCCAGGGCGTCAAACTCGCGCTCGACCATCCGGCTTTCGCTTCCGACAGTCGCGGTCTCGTTCGTCACTTGCCCGTAGTCGTTCCGAAGGAGCTGAACGAACGCGACTGAGTTGGATGCTGCGATCTCATGCGAAAACTCGTCGTAGGCGAATGAGCTGGCTTCTCCATCGGAGTATTCCACCGAGGCAAGCTCCCGTCTGGCATTGTATGCATTCTCGCGCCAGCGTCCGCTGGCGTAAGTTGTGCGGAGCGGCTTGCCATCGGAGGTGTACGTGTAGGCATTGGCGGAGTTGTCGGCGTAGGTCTTGACCGTGCAGAAGCCGGTCGCGGGGTCGAAGGTCAATGTGGTCGTGTCGCCGTCGGCGGCCGGGACGGAGCCCGGCCCTCCCGCATCGCGGAAGGTCGTGAGCGAGGTTCTGCGGCCGTCGGTGTCGTAGCCGTTGCGGACGGGATAGGTCGCGCCGCCGGATTCGGCAAGACGATTAGCGGCGTCGTATGCGGAAGAAGTCACCGCGCCGAGGGCGTTGGTGGCGACGATGCGGTTGCCGAAGGAATCGTAGCCGTAGAACTCGGCATAGTAGGCGTTCCCCTCGGAATGGAACGTGTCGTATTCTTCGACGTCGCCGTAGTCGTTGCGGCCGATCCAGTCGACGCTTCGCCCGTCCTTCTCCGTGTAGAACACACGCCCGTAGGGGTCGAAGAAGTTCGTGGTTGTTCCGGCGCTCGTGGTCGTCTCGATGACGACGCCGTACTTGCTTTTCGTGGTCGTCGTGCCGGACGTGGCGGATTCGGAAACCTCGGTGAGGACGGCGTTCGTCGGATCGAAGCTGGAGTACGCGTGGAGCGCCAGCGCGCCGTTCCGGTATTCAAACGTCTCGCTGCGCAGCTCGTCCGAGAGGCCGGTCAGGCGCTCTTGCGTGACGGACGCGACGGAGCGCGTCCCTCCCGCTGTAATCTGCGTCGTCACGCGCCAGAGGACGTTGGAGGACACTTCGTATGTCGTGTCGGTGCGATTGGTGACGCCGTTCTTCACCTGCCCCACGGCCTCGCCAAGGTCGTTGTAGAGGCGGGTGACGGTTTCGCCCGACATGGAATCCGTCGCCGACAGGACGCGCGGGCTTGCGCCGTCGTATGTGTAGGAGACGTCTGACGTCGGGCGGACTTCCCGCACCACGCGCCCCAGGAAGTCGCGGTAGATCGTCTGCGCCGTGACGGCGGCATGGTCGGACGCCATTATCGTCGTCGTGTCGATCCTGCATCCGTTCGCGCCATACGAACTCGTCTGGGCGGTATGCTTCCATCTCCCGTCCGACCATTCCTCGTACATGGTGGACGCGCCGTTGCGGTAGGTGGTCGCCGTGGTCGTCTTGTTCGACTCGACCGTCTCCACCTCGTCGCGGTCGGAATACGCGTGGCGGATCGTCGTCGTCTCGTTTCCGCGCATGTCCGTGGAAACTTCGTAGTCGGACACGCCGTAGGGGAAGGCCGTCGTTTCGGAAGTCCGCCATCCGCTGCACTCCCAGTCGCGGTTCACCGCCGCGCCCTGAGTCTTGCAAGTCCGAACGACCGTGTTCGTCTCGCGTCCGAGCGCGTCCATGAAGTGCTGCGTGACGCGGTAGTGGTTGTCGCCCGATGTGTAGTTCTCGTAGGGCGCATATCCCGGAGCGTTGCCGTTGGCATTCGGCAACAGCCCCAGCGACACCTCCTCCACCGCGTAGTAGAGGTGGTCTTCGCCCGTCACCGCGCTTCTCAGAACCTTGCGTCCGGCGCGGTCCTGGCTCCAGAGGAGGCGGCAGCACGAGTAGGCGTTCGTCGTGGACGAGCCGTCGGCGTGGATCGTCGAGCGAAGCCGGTTCTTGTCGTCGTAGAGGTGGCGCCTCTCGTCGAACGCCACTCCGCTTGCCGAGTGGACGCTCCACTCGCGCAGGACGCTGCCGTAGGTGGCGTCCGTCTCGGCTGTCTCGTATGTGGGGAATTCACGGGACATCCAAGACCTCCGGGACGTCCGGGACACGATGCCGCCGGAGAGCGAGTAGGTGTTGACCGTGAGAGTGCCATCCTCGTCGAGGGATTCGATTGTCGCGCCGCGAAGAACGAGGGGAACGCCGGGGTCGGTGTCGGAGCAGGTGATTTCGTAGGAGTAGGCGGCCGCCGAGGACGGCGTCCCTCCCATGTCGCGCCAGGTTTCGCGCTTGACGGCGGGGAACCCGTCGCGGGTGAGGTGGGTGTAGCGGGCGAGGGTGCGGCCGATGAGGGTGACTGTGCCGTTCTCGACAAGGTAGCGGGAAACGGTGCGGGGCTTGTCCGCGTCTTCGGCAGCGGCGTCGTCCCCTTCAAGCGGCGTGTAGTCGCTGACCGTGGCGACGGCCGTGAACCACTGGTCGCCCAGCCACTGAAGGACGTCCTGGCCGTCGAACGCATCGGCGTCCATGTTGCCAAGAATCCAATCCGGGCACCAGGAGCCGTTGTGCTGGTCGAGCGTCAGGATCGTTCTGCCCTCGGCGTCGTAGGCGCAGAACCGCCACGCACGGGCGTTGCCGCGTTCGAGCCGGACGTTCCCGTTGCGCTTCGGGTTGTCGTTGTCCGTGTAGTACGACGCGAACGACTCGTTCCAGTTGCCGCTCCAGTTCTTCTCGGCGTGGTACGTCTCGCGGATGACGGCGTTGGCGAACGACCCGAACCGCTCCGACTCCGTTGCCGTGTGCGAAAGGACCGTGCCGGACGCGTCGCTGACGATCCGCTCCTCGCGCTTCCAGCCCTCATCGTTGATGTCGCCGCTTGAAACGAGTTCTTCCGAAGTCTGCGAGACGTTGTCGAACTTCGTCCAGCCTCCGTTTTCATAGACGTACGTGTCGTCGCTCATCGTGTTGTCGAGGCGGCTGATCTTCCAGAGGCGGATTCGCGACGGCGAGCCGTCCACGTTCAGGATTCGCCACGTGTGCTCCAGCTTGCCGGATGCGGTCTCGGTTATCGTCACCTCGATTCCGCCTGCGACGGGCAGTATCGCAAGCGTCCGCCCCCTGTTGTCGCCGCAGACGACCGTGCGTCCGCTGCCGGAGGGCGTGTCCGTCACCTGCGCGTCGCCGCGCGACAGGACTTGCAGGGTGTCCACGCCAATCGACAGGGGCTCGTCCGTCAGGAACCACGCGAAGCCGCTGACCTGCCCCTTGCGCGGCACGCCGAGCGGGATGCGGAACTTGAGCGAGCCGAGTTCGCCGCCCTCAAGGGCGTCGCAGTTCCCGTCCTCGCACCCGCCGCAGTTGTCGCATCCGTCGTCCGACAGGAGTTTCTTCTCCTCCATGCCGCCAGCAGTGGACACGTCGTGCGTCGCCGTGCCGCTCCACACGCTTTCGCCGCCTATCGAGACCGTGCCCGTCGCCGTCTCGCCGTTCACGGTGAGGTTCGTGGCGATGTCGGGATAGCCGTCGATGTCGAACCCGACGGACACTTCAGGTTCGCAGTCGCACTCGTAGCCGCCGGAGGAGTCGGAGTGCCACGAACGCCACAGGCAGCCCGAATCGAGCGGGTATTCGTACGTCTCGGAGTACGTTCCGGATTCGGGATCGTAGTCGAGTCCCGAACCGTCGGAGTGGTGTCCGCCGCCGTAGGAGACGCAGGGGTTCAGGAACGCGAGGTAGCAGCTGTTCGTCGCGGACACGGGGAGCGGCGGACTTCCGCGCAGAACGGGCTGCGCAAGCGCCGGAAGGTCGATCTTCGGAAGCGGGTACACGCCCGGCGCGTCCACCAGGAGCGTGCCGTCGCCCTGGAGCCGGAGCATTCCGCCGTCCGTCGATAGTTCCGCGCTGGCTTCCTGCGGATAGAGGGCGGCCCTGCACGGACGTTCCGAGCGGTCTATCGAAACGGCAAGGGAAGTCTCCTCCTTGATGGTCGCAACCGTCCAGACGGCGTTGGACGTCGTGATCCGCTGCGCGTCCTCGACCTCGACGGCCGGCGAGTATGCGAGGAGGTAGAGCGGCGAGCGGCAGGCCGTCGCGGTCGCCGTCTGGCGGAGACGGATCGTCAGCGTCGCGGGGCTGTTCGTCGAGACGGGGAGGTGCAGACTGTCTCCGGGCGGAGAGGCCGTTTCTGTCCCCGACTCGCCTTCCGAGTCCTCCCAGTCGAGCGCAAGCCCCTCAAGATGCCACGCCCCGGCACGGTCGGGCCTCGACGAGAGGAAGTACTGCTCCCAGCCGCCGTTGCGGGCGATGCGGAACGTCCGCTCGTAGATGTTGCTCGCGACAACGGCGTCCTGCGCGAAGAAGCCGTCCGTGATCTTCCATGCCGCGATGCGGTTCGTGGACATGAACGCCGCCTCGACCCCGTTCGTCGGGCTGATTCCCGACGCGAGTTCAAATCCGACGTTGAACCCGTTTGCGCCGAACTCGTCGGCAGAATCCACGACGTTCGTGCCGCCAAACCAGTAAGTCTCGTATGCGTCGGGCAGGCCGTCGCCATCAAGGTCGTCAAGCAGAGTAGTCGCCAGCGGATCGGGGTCGGAGCCGTCAACCAGCCCGTCATTTTCGCTGTCGCGACCGGCGGGATTCGTGCCGTTGGCAATCTCAATGCCGTCCGGAACGCCGTCGTAGTCGGAATCGGGGTGGCGGGGGTCGGTGTGGTACACAAACAGCTCGTCGATGGTGGCGAGGCCGTCGTTGTCGGGATCGGGGTTTACTGCGTCCTCGGCGGAGAGCGGGTAGAACGTCATAGAGGTGACGTTGGTGGGGATGACGTTCGTCGTCCAGTCGTTGCCCGCGAACGACGCGCCGACAACAACATTTGTGATGATGCCATCCGGTAGGGCGCGATCACCGAGCGCGCCGCATCGCGAGAGGTCGTAGCGATAGGTGAACTGGCCGTCAGTCCTGAACTCGATCTGGAAGGAAAGCGGGGTGTCGGTGCCGCGGTCGAGCAAGGCGTTCTGCCATGTGATCTGCAGCGTGTTCGACGGCGTGACGTAGTGCCAGAATTGAGAGTGTAAAGTGTAAAGTGTAAAATGTAAAATCTGTTGCCAGTTGGCCTCTGGCACGATGCCGAGTACGGCCTTGAAGGGACTAAACACGGGGCCGTTCTTGACCTCTGCCCAGCCGTCGGAATGAATTCGCAGCATCGTTTCATCATCCGTTCCCTGTTCCCCGTTTCCCATCCTCCATTTTACACTTTCCACTTTCCATTTTACACTCTCATAAATCCAGTCCGTCGCCGCGCCGAACGCGCGCCAGTCGGCGCAGACCACGGCGTTGGACGGCGCGGAGAAGTCAAACGCCTCGTCCGTGCCGATGCGCGTCATCACGAAACCGCGCCGGAAGTCGTCGGCGGTAATCGTGCGGAGCGTATTCGTCGAGGTTATTAATGTTGCCATTGTGGAAATGTTGCCAGTTCCAATGTTGCCATTTCCCAATTGGGCAGTTCCCTCCAATTGGGCATTGGTACTGGTAATTGGCAACACTTCCACATTGGCAACATTTCCCAGCCCGCTGCCGGGGCTGACAACCATCTGCACGTTGTTCGTGCCGCCGCCGTCCCCGCCGCCAGGATCTCCGCCGTTGCCTCCGCCGTCCGGTTTGACGCTGGCAATGAGCCAGAACGCAAGGAACATGATCCCGAACACGACGCGCCCTGTCTTCGACTGTTTCTTGAAGAACCCCACCATATCCCGCACGGGGCGGATGTCCTTCTCGTGCATCAGCGCGACAAGCCACGCGATGGTCAATATGCCAGAAAGTGAAACGAGAAACGCTATCCAAAGTCCAGAAAGCGAGTGTAAAGTGTAAGGTGTAAAATGTAAAATGGCTGTAAGCATTACATAGACACCCTCCGTGCTGACTTGAGGATTGCGGTAAGTACGGCGAATAATTCACGGCAGTCGGAATCTATCGACAGATATTCGTCTTGCGACAGAAACTTGGTTCGCATGAGGAGTTCCAGCCAATAGCCAGTCTCATCGCATTCCTTCAAGGCAATGGACATTTTCGATATGAAGTCAGACTTGCTCTGTGCCGAATTGGCCTCTCTTACATTCGCCCCAATAGAGGTGCCCGATCTTAAGACCTGCTTGGACATGACACATTCGCGCTTCTTTTCCGTCAAGTGCCGAAACAACCCCACAATCCGCACCGCGAACGCCATGCTCTTTTCGGCAATGGAATTGTCTTTCCTCGTCATCATGTCGTCACCTCCATTTTACACTTTACATTTTACACTTTACACTCAAAAGACCTCCGTGTCCGCATACGGCGACACCGGCTGCGTCGGCACGAGGATCGTGCGGGCGAAGGCCTGCATCCCAACGGTAACAACCGTGAGAACGGAATAGCATGTGTATCTGATCTTTGCTGTCATGGCGCACTACTTTGCAACATCGCATCGCAAGGTCGCCCCCACTGAAGTGACCTGGAAAACGTTTTTGCGATGGTATTGGAGATATTCTTCTTGCCGCTTCGTGGGTGGATTGCGAAGCCGCAACTTATTGGAAAGACCATAGAGTGAAATTGTGTCTTTTCCAAGTCGTGGTGAAATCATCATCGAACAGTCAGAGTCAAATGAAATGAGACCGGCGTCAAACAGGGCGTCAAGATGAACCACGAGAGGAAAGCCATTCGCCGGATCAAGACGCTCAGCATCGCTGGAGTCCGCCCACGGCTTGGCATGGGACGCCCTCAAAAGCGCTGGCCCTGTGATGCCTGTGACGGCGCAGGCGTTTCCCCACATCTCGGCTTGTGAAACCTTGTAGCGATGCTGCCCCAGACGCGCTCTGACCGTCGCAATACGCACCGTCCGCTCCGGCAGCACGGCATTCGGATCCGGCGGAAGCGTCGCGGCGACATGGAAGAGCTCGCCCAGCAGCGCCAGATGGTTCGTGAGATCGTTCTTTGGATGCCTGATGACCAGCCCGTCTTCCGTCGCCAGTTTTGAGAACTTGGCTTTCAGCCCCTCCGTGTTCAGGAGAGAGGCGAAGAGAAGTTCCTCGCCGTCGTCCATGACGCCGACCTCATTCTCGTGCGACATCGACGAGAACACGACATCGCAACCATCCACCTCATGTGTTGAACACTCAAAGAGATTGCCGTAGGCGGCGGATTGAATGGAACTGAAGATATAGGCGTTCATGAAGTCCCCTTCCTCTTGTCCAAAGCGACATACGCCTGTCTCGGATGATGAATCATCATGGGGTAGAGATAGTCCAGTTCCTTGCCGATTAGTGGCGCGACAAGGCGGTCAATCGTAACAAGACTCCTCTTTAGAATCTTGGACAACTCTATCCTTCCCATCGCTCTTACAGCACACAGTTCAACAATTAATGACTGCATAACCTTGCCTGGAACACGACGTTTGAGGGCTGCAATCCTTTTCTGAAGCACATCCGGTATGTCCCCTTGTTGAGGTGCCATCATTACATCTTGAACTGTACTCATTACGGCCCGAGGTGTCATCATTACGCCTTGAGCTGTACTCATTACGGGCTGAGGTGTGGTAGTTATTATTTGAGCTGATGTATTTCCTCTACTAACTGGTACAGTTTCTCCACAAGCTGGAGCAGACTCAACTTGCTCGGAGTTAGATGTTGTTTCCTTGATGCCCGCCAGCAGAATCTCCGACGGAACATAATAGGTGCCGCGAGTACGCCCCTTCTGGATCATCAACCCCTGATCCTTGATGCCAGCCAATTCCTTCGCAACCAGTTTTGGGTTACACCCCGTAAGCTGCCGATAGGCAACGGCGTCAATCGCGCCGACTTCGCGCAGAAAAACAAGTGCCGTCCGCTGGTTGTCGTTCAGCTCATACGTAGCAAATCGTTTGAGCCAATCAAGCGTTTCCTCCGAAAAGAAGTGGCACAAGAGCAGACGGATCGTAAATGTCGCCGCCGCGCGGTCGGACTCCATTGTCGGACGCGACAAACCGGCCTCGACCATCTTGCGCCACATGCGGTCGATGCCGCTTCCCTTCGTCTCGGCAAGCTTCGTGTCGTGGCAGACGCGAGCAATTGTGTCGTTGCGCGTGACGCTGCCTTTCATGCCGAGCATGTCATCCGGCTTAAGCGAACAACCTGAATTGCAGATTTCAATCCGATTGTCGTAACGTATGATCTGCGTGAACTGGCCATGTCGATAGTCGCGGTGCATGAGCATGTTGACAAGGGCCTCACGCATCACTTCAACGGGAAACCGTTCCGTCTCGGGCTGTATCGAATCGCGATGGAAGCGATGCCGCGTGGTGAGTTCACCGTAGATGATGCTCATCAGCTTATCCACCATCAGGAAAATCGGCGCATACGTATCGACCGCGTCAAACTGGTCAGCCACCGCATGCCAGTCGTTTCCGAGAATGCGTATGTAATCTACCCGCGCCCTTGCGCATGCCCGCTTGATCGCCAGTTCGTTACCAAATAGCAGCATACCGGCCATGTTGAGTTCCTGCGGATTCTCCTTGTTGGTACAACCGAGCGCCGCCAGCAATTCGGGTGTCTCGTATTCCAGCTCGACGGCATCTGGATCGACCTTCTTCCGCATCTGACGATAACGCTTCACCGCACGTTCATCCACATCGGATATGGACGAGTACTTCACCGGCGTTTCATCGTATTTGCTCTCCGGATCTTCGTAGAACCGCCAGAGGTCTTCCTCCGTCGATACAAGGTCTGCACTGCCGATTCGCCGATAGGCACCCTTCGGGAGCCCGTCTTTCTTGAAATAGACCGGCTTGTGCCCGAAAGGAAGCTCGTCGACAACAACCTTCAGAACAGTCTTGCCTTGTAGTTTCTCCACCTTTATGGTCGGATAAACAGGGGTATTGAACACGCTCTTGCACTGCGTGGCGAGATCAAGCTGAGCTTTGTCGGGATCATCTACGCCATCAACGACATACCGTGGCCCATCTGCGTTCTTTGATTCTGCAACCCCAATCAATATCACGCCCCCGCCCAATCCCGGCTCGTTGGAGAAAGAACAGACCGTTTCGAGAATTGAGCGTGAAGTGTCGTCCCGAAGCGATTTCGCCTCAAGCCAATCAAGCTCGTCAACATCATTCAACAGATCAAGCAATTCTCGCGAACGCTTGACGTAGATGTTCTTTTTCTCGTTTGAAACCATCTCTGTTCTCCGATTATTCACATAGATTATACCACATTTGCCTGAACCATTCCCGAGCGCTGACCGGTAGTCTCTTTCACCTCCACCGTCTCGCCTTCGTCGTCGGCGTTCAGTTTCTTGAGTTCTTCAAGTGTCATACCGTACCTCCGCCGATCCTACGAGTTTTGACGCCCGTTTTCTCGCAGCAAACCTTCATTATGCGAAAAAGCCACACACTGATTGTCCTTTTCCGGCAAAAGGCCACACACCGTGTGGCTTTTTGCTTCAAGGGCATAGACATCGATTGAAAACAGCTTCGGCAAGGACTGCCCTTGACCGAATCGAGCCATAAGATACCCAGCTATTTCTTGGGACAACTCAGGGTATATCAAATAGAAACTCCGATAGTCTTTCAGACTGCTTACCGAAAAATCCGATTCCGAGAGTCTCTTCGCCAGCCTCTTCAAAAGCCCATCGCCGTACTCCGCACGCGCCTTGCCACCCTGCTCGTATTCAACGATGTAGTAGCCCGTCAACCATGCCCTCGCCGTCACGCTACGATTGACGACTCCGCGCGCATCTTGTCTGAGGGCATGCGTTGCCGACTGAATTTTCCCTACTAGGACCTCAAAGTCCTCATTCACACCTTTTGGGATGGGCATGCGTTTGCTTCCACCGCCGTCCTGCGCATCGACCGAGATTGCGGTCTTTCTTTCCTTCTTCGCAAGCACTACCGTCTTTGGCTTCGTCGTGAGCGTCGGGGCAACGTCATTGTTTCCTGTATTCTTCATCCTTTTTCCCTCTCTATCCACTAACCACTAATCTCTGCTTGCCCTTGGCAAATGCAAAACCAAGCGTCTGCAAACCACTGTAGTTTGCAGAGATACTGCAATGGGCAATGCGCAGGTTGCGCGGATTGGAATCGCAAACCGGCGTCTCGCCCTCATCGTTGGCTATCAGGTTCTTGAGTTCTTCAAGTGTCATACAGCACCTCCGCAAGACATTTTACCACAAGACGCACCATCGCAGGCATTAAAACAACCGATCATCCAGCCATTGTCATTATTGTACCTGACCTTATGCAACTCATCATCCTTCATTCGCGACAACGATTGCCCGCTATCGCCATAAGCAGATATATTCGTTGGAGTTATTGTCATGCCTTGGCCTCCTTTTTACTCCAACTCTTACCGAACAAAGCACCTTGATCGTCAGAGAGATTGAGGCCGGCGAGTCGTTCAAGATCGGCACATGTCTGTGAATCGTATGAATCGGCCTCGCCCGACACGTAGAAATTCCCTGCGCCACGGCGAAGTCCATCAGTAACCCCTACACTTAGAACTGGCAACGGGAAACCCATGCGATAAAACCCAACAAGCTCTCCTATCGGCGCAACTTCCAACTGTACCTGATCAATCGGCGAATGCGACCCGTCGAATTTGACATCAACACCCCGTACCTCTGGATAGATGATGACACATGGCACGATTGCCGAATTCTGCTCTTCAGCTTCTTGTATTCCGAGTAACTTTAAGACCTTGCGATCCCGCGCATAACCCGCAAGCTGTCGAATGTCCTCCATATCAAACTTTCCTGCGCCGTATCCGAGTTTATACTTGGTATCCAGTATCAACGGACGCTCCTCGTCAGCATACAGGAAATCTGGCTTGCCCGTTGTCACATTCGCCTGATAGATGATCTTCGGCCCATACGCCTTTCGCAACGCGCCCAGGACATAGTGCTCATAGAGCAAGGACATGTCAATCCAAAACGCCGGGATCACATGCTCTTCCGCAGAGGCTCGGTCAATACTGTTGTCATAACGCCGAAGAATCATCTTCGCCAGCTTTACGGCCTCCTCATATTCCCGGTAAAGCTTATTCCGCTTGTGGCGACGCACCTCCCAAAGCTCAACCCGATCATCGACCTCTGCAAACGCGGCAAGACAGCCGTTGAGCCGCCCCTGCAGCATGACCGCGCTTCGCTGTCCCTGATCCAGCATCCTGTCGACAATCCGCTCCGCAAACAGTAACGCCCGTTTGATCAGCCGGTTCTCGCATGTGTTCACCGAAAGCTCGGAGTATCTGCAAAATACGCGATCCGCCCGTCCAATGATGATATTCCGCCGGAAGTTCTGCAAGAAGCC
Source organism: uncultured bacterium (assembly GCA_902761035.1). Classification (GTDB taxonomy): domain Bacteria; phylum Verrucomicrobiota; class Kiritimatiellia; order RFP12; family UBA1067; genus RUG572. The sequence goes on from CACWIW010000062.1 coordinate 28,367, forward strand.
GATCCGCCCGCGAACGCGCGACAAGTCGCCCTCCTGTTGCACATAGTCACGCTTCAGCCCACGATTGACGATACGCCTGACTATTCCCACAAAATGGACAACCAGCAATGGTGTCAGGATGCTCTGCAGTGTCGCATCCCTGATCGGCGGCATGGCGAAATCAATATCGTAAATCTTTCCCAAGCCATCGGCGCAACCTTCTTCAGTGTCGAAGCACCGCATCAACATGGCCGGCCAATCAATCTCTTCCATCCCGACCTTTGGCGCGACCACCAAAGCTCGTTCGTCATCCACCCATTCCGCACCGATCCGATAATAGGCCGAATACTCCCCACGCCGCCCTTCGGACGAGACCATCCACTTAAACAAGTTTTTGTTCCCGAATGCTTCCGTCCAACAGTCGGGACGGAAGCACTCCGGCAATCGGTCGTGCTCTTGTATCCGGTGGACTTCCATATTACTCGGCCGTCTCTGCAGGAGTCGGCGGGACGGACAGCTCACGCCACGCCGCGCCACATCTCTCCAGTTCGTCCGACGCGACCGCCAGCAAACCATCCTTCGCATATTCGCGAATGAGCGGCAGCACTTCGTACTCGATCTTCAGCTTAAGGCCATCCTCATCCGGTGCCATGAAATAGCTGTGTCCGATCATCAGGTCCTCAATGTCCAAATCGCCGACATTGTGTTCCTTTATAAACTTCAGGACATCATCAAACACCGTGACGGCCTTCTCGCCCAGCGCCGAATCCGCATACGACCTCCGCACCACCTCGCGGTCAGACCTCAGCGTCACGAACGCAAAGCGGCGACGCACCGCATAATCGAGTGTCCCTGCGCTTCGATCCGTCGTATTCATCGTCCCGATGATATAAACCTCACCCGGGACGGAGAACTCCTCCTTGGAATATGGCAGCGTCACCGTCAGGGGGTGAACCGCATTGCTCCGCTTGTCGGCCTCCAGCAGAGAAATCAGCTCGCCGAAAATCCGAGCGACATTCCCACGGTTGATCTCGTCGATGATCAGCACGACCGGGCGAGCTCGTCCCTGCAGTTCATCACGATACTCCGCCTTCACCGCATTGATAAACGCCTGTGCATAGTGGCGCCAGTTGTTTTCCTCTCCATCGCCCAATGCCTGCAGTTTCACCTTCTCGATGTTGAGCGGAGACGGCGTCTCACCCTCTGCCAATGCCGCCGTGGAAAGCACACTGCGCGTGCTGATGGTTGCATTCCCCTCGTTCCACCACACATAGAGACTCGAGCGTCCAGACAAAGTCGGGATCACCTTCTTGTGCTCATAACCTTTGATGGATTGCAGATACCTGTCGATACATCCGACAATATCGCCACCCTCCGGAACGGACTTGCAGACATTCTTAAATATCCCGTCCTCAACGGAATACCCAACCTGCCCGTCCTCCACCTGCGGCTTGATTCCCTCCACAAAATCCTCGTAATCCATCGACTGGTGGAACGTCGTGAAGAAAATGCGCTTTTGTCCGCGCAACTCTTCATACTTCCGCATCACCGCCGCATGGTCATTGAAATCGACATCCGTGACACCAAGAACGGACAGGGCAAGCGCCGCCGTCGCGTAAGTCTTGCCGGCTCCCGGCGCCCCCTGCAGAATGAGATTCTTCTTGCTCTTCAGCAGCTTCGTGGCCTGTGTAATCATAGTTTTCCCTTTCGCCTTCGAAATAACAGCTTTAACCTTGTCAATGACCGCCTTGTCAGCAGATGAACGCCATGGCTTCAACACATAACAAGCCACCGGTTGCGATGATGCACCGTAGGCGCAATCATCCGTAAACGGAATATCCTCGCCTTCCAGACTGGTGAAGAATGAAAGATGGCGAACTTGGCTAATCTCATTTTCATTCTGTAACTCCATTGGGATGTCCCGACGAGATGCGTCAACATAACCAGCAAAGTAGCATTCTTTGTTACTATTACTCCCTCGTGCGATGATCACAAGATCGCCATCTTTCATTGCCGCAAACAGGCCTCCTATCGGCGAATCCGCCGACCAGCCCATCAAAGCAACATGATGTTTTTCCTCCAAGCGGAGAAATCTCCTCCACTCTGCACTCGCATTTACATTAGGGCTTACAACATATGCATCCATCATAACTCCTCCATTTACACTGTTATCACATTCAAATGTCAAGCTTATCTGCCACCAAATTAAGGTTTTCGTTGATTCGCCTAGAGGCAAACTCCTTGTGCGTAGCTATCCGAGCAAACGCGCGAACAGGATGCGACATTTCTCTGACTGAACAATCCCTACTCGACAAAAAGACCGAACATGTCTCGCCCGGCTCAAGCTTGCGATGTCCCCGACTACCGTCTTCAAAGATTGCCGAAATCGGAACAAAGTCTTTCTTTCGATTAACCCGCACACCAAATTGAGTAACAACGACTGCTACCTCACCCACATTCACAACCTCAATTGAGCGGGTTTCGCACAACGACCCCGGATACCCTTTGAACCCTCGACGAAAATACACTTTCAAATGTGGACGATGCCGCACTAAGTCCGTGATAAAATTAACAAGCGACAAAACTGCGCCAAACACGGCAATGCCAAATGTCACCCATTCCATTATTATTCGCGCTGTTTCACTCATGACCACACAATGTTCATTATTGTAGATGCTGAATCGCCGACATCGCGGCGCTCTTCAACTGCCCGCCATCGTGCCCTTGCGAGACACGCCAAATACAAGCGCCATCGGCACCATTCAGGAGCGCGCACAGAGTCCAGCAGACTTCACCGCTCCGGCCTGTAGTTTCCTTGAACCCCAGACAATCACTTTCGCCGTCCACAATCAGCTCCTTCAATTCGTCCTTTGTCATAAATCATTTCTCTATGCAAATGCCTACCACTCACTTTCCACGCACATCCACTACCTTTTCCCCTCGTAACGGCCAAAGCGGACTATAAAAGAATGTTTCGTTGAAAAAGTGTGACTCACGCATTTCCTTCTCAAATGCAGGATGTTCTTCGCCACGCTTCTTCACAAAATCAACAAACTTATCCTGTTCATATATGAAAAGATAAACGGCATTGTATACGTACCAGTCTGACAACCTAAATTCGCTGCGCCCATAACGTTCAAGGGCCACCTTAACCACATCACGAATGTATTCCCGCCTTTTAACATCGTTTTCAAATCCCCGCCGCAATGCAATCTGAAGAGCACAAACCGCGACACGATCACAGTTGTGCGTCTTGTCGTCTTGAAGAATAGCATAAAGACCGTCCAGCAATTTCAACGCTTGTTCAGAGTACGGCGAGAATTGTCCACCCTCCTTTGTTATATCAGTATACAACTTATTCACTCGATCATCTGGCAAGAGATATTTCACGTCAGACGAATTACGCTCCCACCATGCCAAAACTTCATCAATCCCCAATGCCGGGAATGTCTGCTTCGTCAACTTGCCTATTCCGACAATTGCAGCAAACACCTCATCAAGCGATTTTGAATGTTTGACTATTCGTGCAAGAACGCCAACCGCCTTGGGGTCCCCAATGTCCGTCAATGAATGGATAGCTTCAATCACAAATTTGTCGGTGTAAATCGCTGCGATGCAAACCTCCAAAGGCGCACATTTGTTCGTCCGTTTGTCAACCAATGTGCTTCGGTTGAACGAAACAAAGCGCTTCTGGCGGTACCTGTCTTCAATCTCGCGAATAGTCGCCTTAGCAACCTTTGCAGTTTCATTTGTCGAACCTAAAAACGCTCGCAACTGATCATAGGATTCACGATCTCCTCCCCGAGCCAGCTCTGCACTCGCGAGTAACCGAGTTATCTCTTTCGATGCATTTTTCTCCTTCACAAATTCATCATGCGTTAGATAGGATTTACGTAGTTCAGTTGCAAGATAGGTTGTAACCTGTTGCTTAATTCTCTCAATGGTCTGTGCATCGGCATTACCAGAAAGCTGCCTGACGACCGAAATCATTAGGTCGTCCTTCTCTCGCGCCTTCTGCATCTGTTCAATCTGATTTGTCAAATGCCCTACAATAACAGCATCTTTTTGCGTTGCTTCCCGAAGATATTCCGTTGACGCCTTTAATTGTTCAATCTCAACTTGTACACTTTCGTCAATCGGATTAAAAAACGTAAAGATCCACGCAAAGAGCGCAGAAACTGCTGCCGAAAAAACAAACTTAACCCAATCTGTTTGATACCATTTCTCGTTTCTTTTGCTCATTCTTCCCTCTTTACTTCATTACCTGCATTTCAATCTTCCTCTTCGCCGCGTCCAATGCAGCGATTGCATCGGCTCTCAACTTGCGGGCTTCGGCGCGGATGGATGATGCTCTGCTTGCGATACGATGCTGAACCTTTGCATCCGGGAGCGGGATCGGCAATGCCTTCACCGCCTCTTGAGACAAACTGCCCATGATAGCACCAATCTTGTACTTGTCGCACAACATGCGACCGATGGAAGAATTAACGAAGGTTTCAAGATAGTGCACATCAACCAACTCATTCTTGATCGACAAGCAAAAGACTTCCGAACTTATGGCATAATCATAATTTTCGCTCAGCGCAATCGCATTTCCAAAAGTCCCTTTTCTCGTCAGCAACATTCGACCCGCTCTTAGTGCAATGTCTTTTGCGCCAAGTTCCTGCGGATCAATATACTTCAAATCGTCAAAGTCAAATTCTCCGGGTTTCACATTGGCAACTTTTAAATATGGAACTCCGCTCTCTTTGTAATCTCGGCAGTCAATGCCATTATAAATCTCCGTTATTAGGCGCCCAAAGGGAACACAATTACAGCATGACAGTTTCTTGGTCAAATCCTTAAAGCTGCTCCTATAATAGTATGCGTCCAAACGACCATTTGTTGCCTCCCTCGCGGGCACGGTGAAGATGCGCGAGGAAAGCGAAGTGCCAGGCTTGGGGAGCTTGGCAATGCCGAGTTCGTTCAGCACCATGTCGTCGATGGATGAGAGAAGCTTCGTCGCCTTTTCGTCCGCCGCGCGTTTTGCCGCGTATGCCGCATCAAGCTCGGCAACGATCTTCCGCTGCTCCGGCAAGGGCGGTAGGGGAATCTCCAGAGTGCGGTACTCCTGCGCATTGATGTTGGGCTGACCTGCCGAACGCTGAATGGCCGAAACCCATTCGTGATAATACGGTGTTTGGGCAAAAGCAAAAACATATTTCGGCAACACTTTCTCGCCAAAGCGAAACCGAATCATATACCCAGCATAAAAACACGGATACGGAACTCGTTCAGATTCGTACAAATAGCTCTTCCCGACCGTGTTGCCGCTTCGGGCAAACAGCAAATCCCCGTCACGGAGAAAATATTGCGACTCGACATTTGCCGCCGTCATGCCCAATCCCGGCAGCAATTCTCCATTCTCGTCAATGTCAGTAATCCGAATGTAACGCGGCGTTTGTTCATCCACCCGCTCAATGCCCGCCTCTCCAGCACCATACTCGGGTGGTTCAGAAAGCAATGAACCCATTTTGACCGCAGGATAGCGAAAGTTTGCCGCCCGACGCTTGAAGGCAACATACTTCGGATCGAACCGATCAAACAATTCGCGCGGCTTGGCGATGAAACTTGTCATTTCGCGTCCCCTCTGATCCGCGCCCTTGCCGCCTTTTGTGGCGCGGCAAGGAGTCGTGCTTCTTCAAAGGCGGCGCGTTCGCGCTGGAGTTCCCTTCGCAGCTCCTCTTCCGTCGGCAGGTTCAGGTGATACTTCACCGCAAAGAGATTGCGCTCGTGCTCGTTCAGCGTATAGCGGATCACAGCCTCGTCACGATCAGAACCAAGGACAATGCCGACCGGTGGATTGTCACCGGGATTCATCCGCTCGCGCTCGTAGTAGTGCTTGTAGAGCTGCATCTGCCCAAGGTCTTCGGGCGTGACCTTGCCGACCTTCAAATCGACCAGGAAGAAGCAACGCGCAAGGAAGTTGTAGAAAATAAGATCGCAATGATAGACCTCATTGCCAACGTGAATCGGGCACTGCTCGCCGACTAATGCAAAGCCACGCCCCAACTCCAACAGGAACTTCCCCAAATGATGGATAAGCCCAGCCTCCAAATCAGCTTCCTTGTAGGCAAACGGAGAAACACCTGTGAACTCCAAAATCGCAGGACTTCTGACAATGTCCTTCGGTTCTGGATGACTGCGCTTCACATAACCTGATGTCTTCTTGAGATCGACATGATTCGCAAGCAGCCGTTCGTAGAACTGCGTCGAGATCTGCCGCTGAAGGTCGCGCACTCCCCATCCGGACTTGACACACTCTTCGAGATAGAACTGCCGTTTCTTGGCATTTTCAACGCTCGCTAACGTACGATAATGGGACCAGCTCAATTGGTCACACAGTGTGTGACGATTTGGGAATGCCAGAAATACCAGTCGCATGTACTTGAGGTTTGTCGATGTGTAGCCGGGGCCGAACTCCGCCGTCAATTTCAGCGAAAGACCCTTGATGAGGCCATCCCCGTACTTAGCGCGTTCAGTCCCGCCTTGCTTCTCGACAATCTCACGCCCGACATTCCAATAGGCGGCGACCATCTCCTTGTTGGCAACGGCATAAACCTTCGCCCGCGCCTTCGCGATATACGACCGGACGTGCTTGTACAGCTCCGCCTCGACGGATTCGACGACCTCGACATCCGGCTTGATCAAAGCAGCCTTTGCCTTGCGTGCTTTCTTCATCGCCCGCCCCCCTCTTCAGCTGCTGCATCGATGAACTTCGCCAACTTCGCGCCGATCGCGTCCAGCTCGTTGACCTTGGTCGGCTTGCCGGTCGCGTCAAAGCCAATGTCGTCGGCAATGGCCATGAAGATGTCCTCGTCCGGGAAGGACGCCGCTGCGGCGGACTTGTATTCGGAATCAAGCTTGTCGCGCAACTCGGCGACGGCCTTTTCCGCAACTGCGGCAATCTGATCCGCCGCCGCCTTGTACTCAGGAATCTCCTTGCGCTCCTTCGGCTTGAGCGCGGCGAATTCCGTCCGCTTGTCAAGCTTCGCCAGCTCCGCCTTGCGCGTCTTGTCGATCTCGGCAAGACGCTCGACGAGCTGGCCCCTCGCCACGATCTTGCGCTGAAGGGACTCCTTGCCCGCCAGCAATTTCTCCGTCTCACGCTTCGTGCGCTTGCGGAGGAACAGCACCGAACTCTTCACGCCCGCGCCCGTACTCATGAACGTGGTCTGTGGAAGCGACACAACTGCCAGCACACGAAACTTCTCCATCAGCCAGTCACGAACATACTGGAGCGAGGCATTAGTCAGAATCCCGTCTGGAATGACGATTGCGAGACAGCCACCTTCGACGAGGAAATGCCAACATTGCTCAATGAACAAGATCTCGGACGACACGCCCGGACGTTGCGCCGCCTTGGACTTCGGATTGAGCCAATCCACTCCGCGCTCAGCAAGCCCATACAATCCCAAGTAGGCATGCTCCGTCTGTTTGATGGTGGAACCGAACGGCGGATTTGTGATGATACAGTCAAAGCTCTCGTCCTTGAATCCTCTGTTCCCGCTCTTTGTCGCGATATCCCCAATCGGCTGGAGTCCGTCAGCCGCCACGACGTTCGTATGACCATCGTCATGGATGATCATGTTCATCTTGGCCGTCCGCGCAATCTGCTCGTTGATCTCGATGCCGAAAAGACGATTCTGCGCGAACCCATGCCAGCTCTTATAACAGCCAATAGTCGTCGCACCATATTTCTTCTCGGCAGCTTTGCGCACCTTGTCGAGCGCATGCAGAAGGAATCCACCAGACCCGCAGGACGTGTCAAGGACGCGCCAGTTGCTCGTGATCGGCAGGACATCGACGATGAACTTCACCACCGCCCTCGGCGTGAAGAACTGCCCGAAGTTGCCGCGGAAGAAGGACGTCATGAACGTCTCGAATGCGCGCCCCTTCGAATCGAGATCCGTCTCGGTTAGGTTGACGTCCTCAAGATAGGAAACAACAGTACGAACCTTTGCCGGAGAAAGCCGGATGTCGTCTTTGAACACTTCGGGCGCCTGCTTGCGTCCCTCGGCATAGAGGTCTTTCAATCGCTTCAAAAGCGCTGCGTTCGTCTGCTCCGGAGTGTCTTCGGCAATCACCTGAAACGCATAAGGATCGCCGTCTTCGCGATCTTCCTTGCGCTCGTCCCAAATTTTGCAGAAGATCAGCTTGTCGAACTCGTCAAATGCATCGGACGGATTCAGCTCGCCACCACCCCACAGCGCCTGATGTGCCTGGGCGAAACGATGGGTCAATTCGTCTTCCGTCACTTGCTTCAGCGCAAAGGTCTTCTGACCGTGCTTACCGATGCCGCCATTGACGCCATAGCGGTACTCCGAGATGTACATCGACCCGAAGCGCGGAATGTCCGCGACCGTCTTGCGGGCTTTGGGCTTCTTGTCCGGAACTTCGTAATACTCGTTCTTGATCCCGGACGTCGTCCAGACATAACGCGCCCCTTCCGACACCGCATAACTAAACGCCTGTTCGACCGCCTGGCGGAACTCAGCCTCGGTCACCTCCACCTTCTTGCACTCGACGATAATGATCGGCGACTCGTGCTTGGCATCGGCAAACACCTCGATGTCCGCCTCGCGCAAAGACGATCCGACCGTCACCGGCGCAAAAAGCTGGATGCGGTCATCGGGATATTCATACTGCAAGACCAACGTCAAATAGGCCTTGGCCTCGATAATCGCCTCCGGCTTCGTCCAATCGCGCGAAATCCCGTGCCGAAGATACTCGATCCGCTTCCCGTCATCGCCGATGCGGATCAACTTCTTCGCCACTCCCTGCGCAATCAGGTCGTCACTCTGCGTAATAAGTTTTTTCTTCATAAGCCTCGTGTTTTTCTGTTACCATTTCCGTTGTATTATAACATTTTAGCACCCCTTACACCTGTCTGTAAATTGAGCCCCCAACCTTGAGAAGGCGTGGATGTCAGCGAGCGAAAAGCTGTGTCTCATGGAGCCACCAACGATCGGCTTCGGATAGTGTTTCGCCAGGATGGGGCCAAACATGTCGAGCGCACGGACGTAGGACGCGGCCTTGCCGCTTCCGTCCGTGTTCGTGGCGAAGATGAATTCTGTAAACGATTGCCTCAACATGACGGGAAAAAGTATATCAAATCGGCAGGACGAATGAAAGCGCGGACAAAAAGTTTGGGTAACTTTTCGACACCCTGCGTCAAACACGTACACTGCGTCCGCGCAGCCGAGGAGCTTTGCGGAGTTCTCGCCGAGGTTGTCGAGGATGCACGTCTCCAGGTCGCTCTCCGTGAAATCAGTCCGCTGCGAAACTCCGAGGAACTCCGCTACAATGGGGTTCTTGATAAACTCGAGCTTGTCCTGCAGCGGAGCCGTGACGCGGACCATCTCGTTCTTTACCGCTTCCTTGTTCTTGGAGAGAAGCGTACGTTCGTAGTATTGCGAGGGAATGTTGCGTTGGAGGGTCAGAACGCCCCATGATTGGCTGCCAGATTCCTCCATATACCACCGGCGGGCATCCTCGTTTCCGACCTGCAGTAGAGTCCTGTAGTGAGACCAATCGAGAAGTCCACCAGATTTTAGACACAGTGAGTCTAATATCGGAAACGTCCTGTAGAACTGCATGAACTTGTAAAGGTTCGTGAAGTCAAATGACGATCCGTAGAGCATTGTGAGTTGCTTGGACAGGTTGACTACTACCTGTTTCCCGTATTCGGCGCGATCTTTACCCCCAAGGTCTTCTTCTGCGATGCGACGGCCGAGGAGCCAGTTGCGATAGACAAGCGCGACATTGACCGCACGGTAGGCGGACGCCTGAGCCGCATCGATGATGGCACGGGCATCTGTCAGCAAATCCGGCCCTTTGACATAAACAATCCCCGTGGCCGAAAACAGGTTGGTCAGATTATTTTTTGTTGGGACATCGCTCATGTTGGATTCTCCCATAACCTGTCTATGTCCATCCCAATTTGATACGCGATGCGTATCGAATATTCCTTTGTGAATAAGACAAGAGCTGATGAATCCTTGCCGCCGGAGATCGAGAGGATGTGGCGGACGGGCTTATCGGCAATATTCCTCATGACCGCACCTCCGGGATACTATCCACGATGTCATGAATGCCACATCCAAGCGCGTCGCAAATCCTGACGAGGATGGAGGTGTTCACGTCCTCGCCCTTGGAAAGCTTTGCAAGGGTAGTGGTAGATATACCGGCGGCAAGACGCATTTGCGTACGCGTCATTCCCCGGTCAATGAGCAGCTTCCAAAGCCGATTGTAACAGAGTACCATATTGCGAAACTTTTCCAACAAGAAATGCGACACGCATTATATCATTTTCTGTCAGCGATCTCAAACAAACGATTTCCCAAAATGGATTGACAATCATTTTCGCTTTCTGGTGCGGTCAATTCGGCACCGCTTTGAGAAGGTATTATCCGCCGCCCAGGGGTTGGGCGCACGGTCGTGGCACATGAAGCGGCAGAAGCTTTCGCGCCGCCCCACGACGCGGTGGGACGAGCTGATGACGGTGAGGTGAGGAGCCACAGCGTACCAGACGCGGGTCAAACGGCAAAAAGGCAAAAGGTACTTTCTGCTTGTGGTACCTTTTTGAAATTGATAATATATCTGTCGTGGAGTTCAAAGGAGTGATGCAAATGAGAGTTTCAGTTCTATGTGCTACGGTTGCGATGACTGCCGCAAGCGTGTTCGCCGACGTCGCCCGTGTTGAATCGCCGTTATACTCGATGGATGCACATGACCCGGAGTCGCCTTCTACCTCAACGTATGTGACGTCTAGTCCGCAGCTTGCTTTCAAGGGAATCACACGTGCGGAACTCGTGGAAAAGGAATCCGACCGTCGTTCCGGGGCGGCACACAATGGCGACGTTCTTCATCTACATCTGCGACTACACGATGCCGGTGAGGTACCAGCCGGGAAACATCGTGGTGCGCAACTGCAAGGTCGAGAACGCGGTGAGACTTGTCCGCTACAACTTTGGCGGAGATGCCTGGCAGTTTGCCCATCCGCTCGCCGACATCCACTTTGAGGGCATAGAGGCATCCGGCATTTGCCTTCCCGTTGCGCTGAACGGCGGAAAGGCGGAGGCCGGCGATCTGCCGCTAGAATTCACGATGTCCGACAGCACCATCTCGTTTGCCAAACCGCAGACCGAGGTGTTCTCCTTGGCGAACGTGCGCACGTTTTCCCTGACGAACGTGACCGTTTCCGGCGTGTCTGCCCCGCTTGCGCGGGTTTGGGGATCGCCGCCCGAAATGAAATTGTCAGGTATCCACGGAGTCACCTCCGAAATCACGGAGGGAATGGGGAAATTCCAATGCCCCTGGTGGAAGTGAGGCGGCAAATGGACAAACGCACGTGCCGCCCGGCTGCAACGATGGACTGAGGCCGGTGTATTTCAAGCTGGAGGCCACCGACGAACAGGCGGGACCCTTTCTGGGCAGAGACTGAAGGAGCGCGGGGCACGGCGGCCTGTGGCGCGTTCCGGCGCGAGGGCGGGCGGTTGCGAAAAGCCCGACACGGGGCAACGTGGCGGGCTTTGTGTGCGTGGTGCTGGCGTGGGCGGTCATACGGCAAGGCGCAGGGCGTTCCACCCGTCGAAAGATGCGGGCGGGGATCGACGCCGCCCGCTTGATGAGCGCTGCCGCTACACGATGCGGCGGGCGAGCGAGAGGAGGTTCTTGATTCCGTTCAGCTCGCCGAGCGCACGGGTCACCATGAACTCCAGGTCGTCGAAGTCCTCGCGGGTTCC
>CACWIW010000063.1 GCA_902761035.1 uncultured bacterium
CAGCTCGACGACGGTGTTGCAGATGCACGACAGGGGCTGCCCGTGTCCGCAGAAGATTTTCTGTCCGTGTGAAATCGACGTATCCACGAAAAGCCCGTCTGGCTGCTGCCGTTCGATGAATCGGTCGAGGTAGGCGGCGAACATCTTCAGCCACCCGAAGTCATGGTAGAGCAGCTGGTACTCGTACTGCGCGGTGAGGAAGCACATCGGATAAGGCAGCGCGTCCGTCTGCTGCGGCTTGCCGCCGTAGCAGCGGCTGGCGAGCAGCACGTGCGCGGCGGTCTGGCGGTGGATGGACGCCACCTTCGGCTCGCCCGGCGTGAGGATCTCGCTCTTCGTATAAAGGAGTTTTCGCCAGTAATCCCGTACACGCCGTTGCTCGGCCTCGAAACTGGCACCGCGCAGCTGGGCCAGATAGACGGCGTCCGCCGTGGGCGCGCGGGGCAGCTTGAAAATGAAACTCCGCGCCTCGCCGGGCTTCAGGTTCGGATGGTACAGCACAATGCCCGCATCGGTGTTGGCGTCGATGCCGACTTCCTCCGCCGTAAACGGCCTGTCATACGGTTTGCCCAACGCGACGAACTTCGCATCCGCTCCCGCAGGGTAGATGACTTGCAGCCGCTCGCGTCCCTCGTCGCCGCGCCACAGTTCGTCGCCGCTGAACCGGTAGCGCCAGTGGGCGTTGAACGGCGCGCGGCCTTCGCGACGGAATCCGCCGCTCGCCTTCATGCTCGCCCAGATTTTTGGGCTCGCCACGTCCGTGCCGACATTCTGCACCTCGAGCCGTGCGAAAACCGCGGTGTTTTCGTTGCGCGCATCGCAGGGAAGCGTCGCGCCGAAGAGCGTCCAGCGGTACTGGCAGGCGCCATCCCGCCATTCGTCCTCCACAATCGGCATGTCGTCCACGAATCGACGCTGACGGCACGCGAGCGGCTTGCGCTCGTCGCCGAAGAACAGCGCCAGCTCGTGCTCGCCGGTGAAGGCCGTCCCCTCCGGCGTCACCTGGATGCCGGTCCGCGCCGTCTGCAGCGGCATCCCGATGCACGTCACGGGATGCACGAAGTAACTCCACGGCTTCGCCGGATCGTCAATCCCTGCCAGGACAGGAAACGCAGCCATTGCCACGGAAAACGAGTAAACACGTATGAGTCGCATCATATTATCCTTTACGTATTCGGAATAGCGCAATCGTGTGGCCGCCTCAATACACGTTTTGACGGGTTACGAAACCCGCATTCATACAATGTCCGCTTGCCGTCCTGACGTAGATGCGGATATTTCCATTCGCGGGGATTTCCACGTCAACCGCAGTACGGCAGGCGGCGTCAAGCGCAAAGGTCTTGAACGGCGCACCGTCGCCTACGGCGACTTCCGCATTGCCCGACAGCCCCGCGTAGTAGAGCGGCAGCACGATGCGGCGTTGGATCGGCTTGTCCAGCGGGTTGAAGAGCGAGGCGATCGCCCGCATTCCGTCTCCGGGCATCGGATCGACCATCACCCAGCCATCCCAGTCGCGTCCGTCGGGACGGCGCAGGTGGATCATGTCGCCGTCCAGCACGCGCCGGTTGCGCTTGTAGAAGTCCCCCCACCTCTTCACCATGGCGAGCGTCTCGGGCGTGTCGTAGAGGCGTTTGCCGCGCCAGATCGCCTGTATGCCCGCGCCCAGCAGGTTCGCAAAGCGTCCGGAGTAGTGGTCGAGGTGCTTTGAAAGCGGCTCGATGGTCGCGGCCGCGCCGCCGCCGTGGTACTGCGTGAGCGGCACAAACATCCAGTGCATTGACGTGTTGCGCGTCCAGTTGTTGTCATAGACGTTCTGACGTTCGATGACGAGCTGATAGGCGCGCGGGAGCGACCAGTTCGTCTCCTTGTATCCGCCGCCCGTCTTGTTGCCGCCTTCGAAGAAGTAGCCGTCCGGCTGGTTCACGTAGATGCCCTTCGCCCGGCAGAAGCGGTAGAGGTCGCTCTGCGCGCGCCACTGCCTCCACACGGAATCAGCCTCCCCCGCATGATACGGATGGTTCGTCGCGGAGCAGGAGTCGCCGGGGAACGGTCCGTCGTTCTCGAACACGCCGAACCCCGCCTCGTCCATGAACGACGCAAGCGCGTCGAGGTAGTCGTGCCCCCAGCGCGAGCAGAGGCACGGGCCTCGCCCAAACCTCGGCTTGGGGTTGTGGACGTTGTCGGCGGGCGTTCCGGCGGAACGCGAAGATGTGAGCGAATAGCCGCCCAGCGCGATTCCGGCGGCGCGCGCCTCGTCCGCAAGCTGCTTGTAGAGGGCGCGGTATTTCGGATCCCTCGATTCAAGGTTGAACCTGGATCCGAAACTCATGATGATCAGCTCGAAGCCCGTGTCGCGGCACTGCCTGACCGCTTCGCGGATGTCCTCGGGACGCGACGTCGTCTTGTGGAACATCAGCGGATTCTCGCACGTCCACGGCGCGACGATCCTGTACATCCTGCGGATGGCGAGGCCGCGCCGCTCGCGTTCGGTGGAGTCGAAAAGAAGCTCCCACACGCGGAACGTCTCGAACGTCTCGCCGGGCTTCAGCGTGACGGACGGCCCTGTCGCCGGCGTGCACCGCAGGGTGTTGACCGCGTCGCAATGGTACGCCTCCTGCGTCGTGTACGCGGGATCGGTCCCGTACTGCAGGGCGACTGTCTTATCACCCCGCCAGTTGGGAATGGCCTCGCAGAATCCATAGTTGCTCTCGACGTGCAGGTTGTACGGCGTGCGCAGGCATTCGTGCGAGAAATTCCCCGACACCTCGCAGAGGCGCAGCTCGTCCGCCGTAAACGAATCGATCTTCACCGCCTTGCCGGTGGAGTTGGAAACGACAAGCCACTTCGACATGAGCGGCGCGCCGTCGTATATCTCGTAGTGGACATCGACGTTCGGGAGGGCCGCGCCCGCCGGGGGCGCATAGCGCATCACGAGATGCTTGCCCTTCGGCGGCCACGCGACGTCGCGGGCAAGCCACTCCCGGCGCGGCTTCCACGCAAAGCGCTCCTCGATCTCGCCGACCTTCGCGTCCGCAAGGACGTACGCGCCCTTGGACGGCGTCATATTCGCAAGCCACTCCTCGCGGATGTAGTTCAAGATCGGCTGGCCCTCCATGCCGCCGACCTGGACGTCCACGCCGTCAATCTTCACGCGCCCTTCCGGCGACACGCCGCGCACATACTCCTCGTCCGTCGTCAGGCATTTGAGCGACACCGTCGCCGCACCTGGCTTCGTGGCGATCACGCGCCGCGCAAGTCCGTTCTCCAGCACCCATGCGCCGCCCTCCTCGCGCACTTCGGCCCTGTACGGCGAAGGGTCAAGCAGCCAGTCGCCGCCCTGTGCCGTCAACGCACACATGACAACTATAAGGACCTTGCCGTAGAGTAGAGATCCACTCCTCGGCGTTGCCGCGCACCCGCCTGCGCACTCTTCAGGTTGCCTTCGGCAATGTCCCCTCCGAAGCAAAGCTTCTATGGTGCAAGATGCGACTTCCCCTTCGTCAAACCGTACGTACGGATTTCCCGCATACGGCTTTCCATTGAGTGCTTTTCCTGTTGTCATGGCTTTCTTCCTTTCTTGGGCTGTTGAACAAAGTAGTTGCGAAAGACATCTTTGACATCATCGGCTGCCTTGCTGAAATCAATCAAAATATAGCTCTTGTATTCACGCTTGGCGAATTCCTCCGCGATGTAGCTCTTACCCACGCGGCGAACGCCATCGATCAGCAGAGCGCTCCGCCCTGCATCCCTGCGTTTCCACTCAAGCAGTATATCGTAGATTTTCCGCCTAATCATCACCTATTTTCCTCTTGCAGCAGTATATTATAGCATCATCATTGTTCCACCGCTACAACAAACATACACTCGCGCGCGTTTGGACTTTCAATTGAGTGTGTCATTTTGGCACACTCGCCTCGTGGGGAAAGGCCGATTTGCAGCCGAATTTGCTTTGGTGCGCAGCAGAGCATGAAATGGTGCGCACCAAAGCATCAAATGGTGCGCACCAAATCCTTCGACGGTGCGCAGCATTGAAGTGTGCCAACTGTGTCAAAATGACACACTCGTAGTAGGGGCCTAGACTTTTGCGTTATACCCCAAGGTGCATGGAACCAAACGAACATGTCAATGTGCTTGGGAAAGGGAGAGCGTAATCTCTCACGCGCGCGCGCGACCTTATATACATACATAATGTGCCTTGCCTATAACTTCCTCGTGACTCCGCTTATTTGCTTTCGCTGTTGGGAGTTTCTGAGTTTTGGAGAACGAGCAAAGTATTCTCCTAAACTCCAAGACACCTAATCTCCCAATATTGAAAGCAAATAAGAGAACTCAAAAGGTAAGGCAAGATGCCGTTTTCCTGAAAATGTGAAGGTTACATGACCCGCCAGCGGGCAATTTTCTGTAGTTGAAAGATTCACATCTTTTCAATTGTGCGGCACCTCAAGTGACAGGCTTGGAGGTTTTTCGAGAACGTCGCCTGGTTACCCCCTTGGTAACGCGAGGCTGCTCCGCCTCTTCGTCTGTGCGTGACAAGCCGATTAGGAGTCCGAGTGAGACGAACGTCACCATGAGCGAGCTTCCGCCCAACGATAGGAGCGGCAGCGGAATGCCGGTCATCGGAACTGCGTTCAACACGCCACCCACGTTCAACAGCACCTGCACGGCAAGACTCGCCACTAGACCCGCCGCGAGCAATGCACCGCAAGTGTTGCCCCCGCGCGCAAGGCGGTCGGAAGCCATCAGCCCGCGCACGAAGATGACGCCGTAGAGCGCGAGCACGGCCATGCAGCCGATCAACCCCCACTCTTCCGCGAGGGCCGTGTACACGAAGTCGCTCGCCACGATGGGCACGTTGCGCACGTCGCCCAGTTTCGCGCCCACGCCCCACCAGCCGCCGCTCACGACAGCCGTCAGGCCCTGGAGAGTCTGCCAGCCCGCGCCAGACGCATCTGCCAGCGGGTCGCGCCAAACCGCAAGGCGCGTGGCGAGGTGTCCCGTCGGCCGCGCGAACATCAGCGCCGCGCCGCCAGCCAGCACCGTGAATGCTGCAATCCCCCAGAACCACGACGCCGCGAAAAGAATCGCCGCGCCCGCAACGGCGATCTGCGCGAGAAGTCCGAAGTCCCCGGCAACCGCCACCGCGAGCGCCACGGCGCCGTACCCCGCGCCCAGCTCCAGCAGGCGGCGTGGCGTGACGCGTCCGTCAGACAGCGTACCCGCCGCGAACCCCACCATGCAGAGCTTCACGAGTTCGGACGGGTTGATCCGTCCGGGCAGGTAGAGTCCGCCCCGGTAACGCCGCCCGAACACAAGCAACGCCGCCATGAGCGCGAGCGCGACGCCGAGCGCGATCCAGCGTCCGCGCACCACCAACTCCGTTCGCTCGCCGGAAAAAGCGAACATCGCCGCGATCCCGCACGACACTCCGAGCATGTACGGCAGAAAGAACCCGGCACCAGGCACGACCTCCGCGATGCGTATCTGCAAGAAGAAGCCAAGCGCCGCAAGTATGCCCACCGCGGACAGCATCCATCTGTCGCGCCCTCTCATTTGAAATACCCCAAACTCCGTGCTTCGATGAGAATCTCGCGGGCGACGGGCGCAGCCGCCTTCGCACCGAATCCGCCACCTTCCACCAACACGGTCACGACAAGGCGCGGCGACGACTCTGGGGCGAAGCAAGTGAACCAGGCGTGGTCCGCGCCCTTACCCGTCTGCGCCGTACCAGTCTTGCCGCAAACGTCGAGACCGGTGACGTCGCACACGCGTCCCGTGCCACGCCGCACCGCCGCGCGCATCATCTTCTTCACGCGCTGCGAGGCCGCAAGCGTGAAAGGACGCGCCCGCAGCGTCGGCTTCGCCGTCTCGGAGAGCGTCGGCGCGAGTATCAAGCCGTCATCCGCTATGGCCGCCGTCATGAGCGCCACTGCAAGCGGCGTGAGCTGCAGCGCGCCCTGCCCGATCGCGACTTGCGCAAGTGCCGCATCGGACAATCCCTCCGGCACTCCGCCACCCGCGCCCGTGAGCGAGATCGTGCCCGCCGGCAGCACCGTGGCGGAGTCCCGCAGACGTGCGGACGCGACCGCGTTGTCAAACCGTTCCGCGCCAAGCGTGAATCCAAGCTGGGCGAAGTAGGTGTTGGCGGAATGGACGGTCGCCTCTCCCATTCCAATACGTCCGAAGCCCTTCCACGTTTTTTTCCGCCGCGCGAACTCGGCCGCCTGGACATCGCGGATTCGCGGCGTAGATCTATTGGGACGCCACCCCGCCGCCGGACACTCGAACACGGGATCGACGTCAGCCGAAAGCGCCGCAGCAGCCATGAAGACCTTGAATGTCGAACCTGGAGGGTATAGTCCGTTGAGCGCGCGGTTGAGGTACGCCGCGTGTGGAGCGCTCACGAGCGCGCGAATGCGTCCCGTCGTAGGTTCAAGCGCCACGAGCGCCCCGTGCTTCCCCGCCATCAGCGACTCCGCCTTTTCTTGCAGGTCGGCGTCAATTGTCAGCTTCACAGGCGCGCCTGACGCGAGCTGGAGTTCGTCCAGGACCTTCTGGAACGTGGAACCCTCCTCCGCGATGGAGAGCTGCTGTCCGTAGCGATCAAGCGACGAGCCGCGTTCGGGGATCACCTCGTCCGCATTGGCGCGCTGGTTGTTCCGCCGCATGAAACGCACGAAGCGCGGGTCGCGCGGAGCGCGCGAAATCCACAGCGCGTGGGCGACCGCCAGCGCGGCCAGCGCGGCGACGAACACAACTGCGGAGGTTACGAGCCGCGCCCTCATGGCGGGAACGCCCCCATCACCGCACCCCAATCACCTTGTGCATCTGAATCGACAGTGCCCAAGGAGGATTCGCGTCGGGCATAACCTTGTTGAGCTTCACGAGCAGGTTCAGCGCGCGGCGGTAGTGCATGCGGCCATCGGTCTCCAGTGGCGAGATGTAGTAATCAGTCGCCTTGATGCGGTTGCGCATGCTGCGGCAGAAGCCCACGATCTCGTCCGTCGTCGCCACGATCCGTACCTCGTTGGCCTCACGGAGCATGATGTTGTCCATGTAGCGCGAGAAGTAGTCGGGTTTCGGCGACACTGAAATGTAGTCGAAAAGTTCGGCCCCCGCCGGCGCGCGCACGCCGTTTGTTTCAAGCGCAACCCAGTACCCGGCGTCCTTGAGCTCGCGGACAAGCACGTCGAGGTCCTTCTGGACCGTCGGCTCTCCGCCCGTAATGATCACGCTCTTGTTGCTGTGCTCGCCAACTTTCTTCACGATTTCCTCGGCGGTGCAGGTCATGCGCTCGTCCTTGTGCGTGTCGCACCACTTGCAGGCGAGGTTGCAGCCGGAGAGGCGAACGAACGTGGCTGGGCGGCCGACGTTGCGGCCTTCTCCCTGAAGCGACGAGAAAACTGTATGGAGATGGAATATGGCCATGTCTAGTCCTTTGAATATTCAGCGCAGGATTCGGGGGTCTCCCAGACGCGGATGAAACGAAGCCCCGGCAGGGATGGTGCCAGGAGCGAAAAGAAATGGCGCGCGAGGTTCTCGGCCGTTGAGCGGAACGGGAGCGCCGCAGTGCGCATCCCGTGCTTCTCCACGACTGCGGCGATCTCGCTTTCGCCCTGCGAGGTGCTGTCGTAGATGAACGCATGGTCGAAGTGCGCGACGATCAGCTCCTCGCCCAGTCGCTTGAGGTCCTTGAAGTCGATCACCATGTCCGCCGTGTCGTCCGGCGGCTGGGCCACGCCCACCTCCACGCGGTACGTGTGGCCATGCAGGTTCTTGCAGAGGCCCTGGTGGTTCGTGAGTATGTGCGCGGCGTCGAACTTGATGGACTTAGTCACCGTCAGCATGTTCTTCCCTCCATTCCTTGCCGCGGCTCTCGCGGCGCACCACTCCCTCGCGCGGCTCGTCTTCGGGGGCGATCGTGAGCGGCGCGAGCGGCGCGTCGTCCGACTCCAGCGCCTCCCACGCCGCCGCGTGGATGGGCAGACCCTGCCCGCGGAACATCGTCTCGAATTCGGTCCACTCCTCCGGCCCGCGCTCCATCGGATCCACGCGGCGGAACCGCGCGTCCACCGCGAAGCACTCCTCAACCACATGGTAGTACTCCTCGTGGTCCGTCGCGAACTCAAGCCGCCCGCCGATTTCGAGGCGCTTCCAGAGCGCGTTGAGGAAGAGCGGGCCGAACAGCCGGTGCGAGTGGTGCTTCCGCTTCGGCCAGGGGTCGGGGAAGAACACGTACACGCGGCGCGCGTGGTGCGCGGGCAGCAGGTAGTGGAACGTGTAGAGCGCCTCGAGGCGCAGAACGTGCGCGTTCGCGAGGCCGAGGCGACGGCACTTCGAGGCGAAGACGTTCACGCGCTCCTTCATGCGCTCCACGCCGAGGAACTCGCAGTCCGGCATCCGCGCGGCGCGCCCCGTGAGGAAGCGGCCGCGTCCGCAGCCCACTTCCACTTCGAGCGGACGCGACAAATCGTACAACGCCGGACACTCCAGCGGCTTCGTCGGATCGACAACTGGGATGACGGCGCTCATGGTTGCTCCTCCTGCGGCATCGCGTTGCCGGAAGAAAGCACTGCCGACGCATAGCGGTCGTGTCCGGCGTAGTCCTTCTCCACGCGGATGTCGTTGAAGCCCGCGTCGAAGAAGAGCTTACGCAGGGACTCGCCCTGTCCGTCGCCGATCTCGAAGAACACGCCGCCGCCGGGCTTGAGGACGTTGAGCGCATCACCGATCAGCCGTTCGTAGAAGTCGAGTCCCGCAGGTCCTCCGTCAAGCGCGTTCATCGGCTCCCAGTTGCGGATGCGCGGGTCTAGCGCGGAGCAGTCCGCCGTGGCGATGTACGGCGGGTTGGAGACGAGGATGTCCACCGTCTCCGGCTCGTCGAATTCGTCGAGACCGTCCGCCACCGCGAACTTCACGCGCTCGGCAAGGCCGCACCGCGCGGCATTCTCCTGGGCGAGCGACACGGCGTCCGCCGAGATGTCAAGTCCGAGGAAGATGCCGTCCGCCATCTCCTTCGCAAGCGAGAGTATGATACAGCCGCTGCCAGTCCCCACGTCCACCACGAACGGACGCGACACGGCGTATCCCTTCGCGAACGCGAGGACGCGCGTAACGAGCTCCTCCGTCTCGGGACGCGGAATGAGCGCGCGGCGGTCGCACTTGAGCGTGAGCGAACGGAAATCCCACTCGCCAAGCACGTACTGTACAGGCTCGCCTGCGGCGAGGCGTGCAATGCCGCGCCTCATGGCCTCCACGTACTTGGGATCGGGCGTCTCGTCAAGATGCGGCGAAAGAAAGCCGCGGCCGCATTTCAGCAGCCGCGCCACTAGAAGTTCCGCCGCGACCTGCGCGTCCGGAACGCCCTTCTGGACCAGGTACTCCGCGCTCAGACGGAGGATGTCCCGCCAGGCATGCATCAGAACGGCAGGTTGTCCGGATCGGCGCCGTCCGGGATGCTATCCGGCTCTTCGGGCGGTGCGGGCACAGGCTCCGTGGAGGTGCCGTTGCCGTTGAGTACCTCGATTTTCCAGCCTGTCAGGTCGGTGAAGTAGCGCACGCCGTTAGGTCCGTCCCACTTGCGTCCGTCGATCGTGAACTGTATTTTCACTGGATCGCCCACGTTCACGGGATCGAGCAGCGCGCAGCGGTCTTTCTTGAACGTGAACAGCACGGGATTGGGATACATGCTAGGCGAATCGGGGGGATTTCCGACGACGAGCTCACGCTTCGTGAAGCCGTTCTGACCGAACGCCTTCGTCTCGCCCTTCATCTCGACGACGCCTTTGTATTCGAATGTTACCATTTCTAACTGACTCCTTTGTCCTGACGGCGAAGATTCTACCAAATCCCCGCCCTCGGGGCAAGACGGAATTGATGGCCCGCTATGGAGCGCTGGAGAGTACCATCGGCAGGATCATTGGCTGCGAGACGCCGTCACCAGCGTCGGAAATGAGCAGCACGCTCCGTTTGCCGTCTGGAAGGCACGGTCCAAGGCAAATGCCCTCGTAGTTGCCGAAAGCGAAGACTGGCCCGCCGCCTGACGCGAGCTTGACCTTCCTCACGTTGGTCAGCCCTCCGCTCCCGCGCGGGAATTCCACGCGATAGACGTCGAAAGAAAGGCGTGCCGTGGCGGCAGCCTTCAAAGGATGCGCCCCGCCGAAGCTCAGTTCACGCTCAAGCACAAGCAGCGAACCATCCGGCAACGCGCACAATCCCGAAACGCCACGACGTCCTTTGCCTCCATAGTCGAATCGCTGGCTCCATGCGTCCGTGGTGTAGGAATACGTGCCCGCAAGCGCGAAACCTTCCTTAGATGTAGGACGTGTGTACTTCAAAAGCCGCACCGTGGTGCCGTTGGTCGGAGAGGACCGCGCCCCGTCGCACGCAAGCGCCTCCTCCGTACAGGTCCACAGCGTCTTGCCGTCAGGACTCAGCGTCAACGACTCAATGCCTAGGTTTGAACGGGTTTTCTTCAGCTCTTCGGGCAACGACAACGTGCGCACAACGGTGCCGTCCGCAACTCTGTATTCCTTAATCGTTCCGCGCGTCTCGTCCGCCACCCACACGGTGCCGTTCACCGCATCGAACGCCACATCCTCTAGGTCATACGCCTTCGCGAGCGAAATGCGGTTGGTTGGCGACGGGATGGAGCATGAGATGACCGACAGCCCGTTGGTTGCAAGATCGATGGTCATTGGGTATAGTCCCACTTCGCCTGTAAAGACATCGTCGGACACGGCGTAATACGCGTTGTCCACCGCCCAGCTGATGCCGCTTAGGCTGGCTGGCAGTAAGGAACGGCGAAAAGGCGTGCCAAGGGTTAGCGTTGTGCCGTTGTGATGTGCCCGCGTAAGCCCGTAGAACGGCTCGCAAAGCGGATCCTTGCGTCCATCCTTCCACACCTTGCGGATGCGGTATTCGTGACGCGAGTGCGTGGGCAGCCCTAGGTCCTCGTAGCGCGCGACGCGATATGCGACGCCGTCTGGCGCCTCGTTCGTCACGTTGGCGAGGAACTTCCCGTCGCGCCAGAGCTCGTAGTGGTCGAAGTCGGGCGACATCTCTGCGCCCCACAGGACGTACATCTGCCCGTCCTTCCCGCCGTGTCCCGCACGCGGCGCGGTGATCAGTCCCGTGTAGGCGTACGCGGAGTCGTTCGGCGGCTTCGTGGCGAAGCGCAGCGACGGCGCGTCGATCCTGATCGTCGCATAGCCGAACGGCGCGAGGTCGAAAGCGAATCCGTCAAGCTTGCGCACGTCGCGCTCTATCACGTTGCAGAGCGTGTACTCCGCGTCCTCCGCAAGGCGTTGGCGCACAGTGACCCGGCACGGACGCCCCTCGCGCTCGTGGAAGCGCGCGATCAATCCACGACCATCCTCGGCGCGCTTGAGCGTGAGCAGCTGCACGTTCGGCGCGCCCAGGTACAGCCATTCTGAAACTTCGGCGGATATCACCGGAACGCCATCGAGCGCCGCGAGCGCACGCTCGGCGAACGCCGGGATGTGCGCGTTCTGCCACGTGCCCGCGTAGGACGTTATCGTATAGCGGAAGCGGAAGTTGAAGCTGTCGCCGTCTGGGTTGTGCATCTGAAGCCAGTCCGTGAAGAGATACGGATAGATGCCGGACGACTTCACCGGCCCTCCGTAGCATGTCTTGTCGGGATGGATTTCGCCGAACTCCGTGAGGCACGAGTCCGCAGTTATCAACGCCACGCCGAACTCGCCGTTCTCCACGGCGCACCAATCGCGCACAGCGGTGAATGCGTCAGAGGTCAGTCCGCTCTGGTCGCGGATGGGATCGATCACCGGACCATTCAGCTGCGCCGCAAAGCGGAACTGCGGCACGGCGAACGGAAACGCCATATAACCGAAACGGTCGTAGCGTTTTGTGTTGAAGAGGTCGCGGGCGTGGCGGAAGGAGGATTCAAGGACAATCTTCTTTTCATCCTGCGATAGCCACACCTTCTGCACCATCTCCGCGCCGAGCGCCCGTGCGGCCTCGTCGCCCCTCATCCAGGTCTTGTGGTTGTCGCGCGTGTAGCGGAACTCGTTTGCGGGGCCTTCGAGCAGTTCGCACTGGAGTTCCTTGTCGTAGATGGAGTAGATGACGCCGTTCGTCACCGCCACGCGATACCAGCGGTTTTCGGTAATGCCGTTGGGGCAAGCGCGGGCCGGGACATCCGAGACAACCGAGACATCCGGGACAAATTTTGCGGCGGCCCTGGCGAGTTCGTTCGAGGCCGTGCGCTCAGCGCGCTCGATCCAGTCGCGGTGCTGCATCCACGTCTCGAAAACCCGGCGTCCGGAATAGCCGCTCACGCCGTAGGAATGTTCGTCGTTCCAGATGAGCGCGTCCCATGCGCGGCGGAGATCCTCCGCAGGATACGGCGCTTTGTCTCTCGCGGACTTGATCGCCGTCAGCGTCTCGGCGCGCGCAAGCGCCCTGTCCGCCGCCATCTTGCGGGCGAGAAGCGAAGGAGTGCAGGCAGCGTGCTGGAGCCAGCCGCTCGTCATTTCGCCGCGCAGCGTTGGGATCTTGTCGCCCCAGCGCGCCTTCACGCGGTCGAACGGCTCGTCGAGGCGACCGCACGTCCTCAATTGCGGCCACTTCCACTTGGCGTTCCACTTCTTGAAGAGATTGGCCTGGCGGGTCGAGGGCCATTCGTCGTCCTCGTAGTCGGCGAAGAGCCACACGTCATACGGGTAGCGCGCCTCCATCTTCGCTAGCTGCCGCGCCATCATCGGCTCGCTCTCCGACATCGGCTTCATCTTGTTCCATGCCGTGATGATGCCGAAAGGTTCGCCGCCGCGTCCGTAGTGCGGACACGTCCACACGAGCAGGCGCGCGCCGCCCTGCGGCGCCTCCCACCAGAAGAGCATCGGAATCGCGCTATCCCAGCGCACGTCAATGCGACTTCCGCCGCCGCCGGCGTCGGGGTTGTTCCGACTCCACGGACGGTTCACGTCCATCTTCCAGATCGTCGACGGATGCGGGTTCCAGTGGTTGGGGCTGAACAGGACATGCTCCACGCCCGCCTCCGCGTAGGGCGCGACAATGCTCCACGAGATGCCGGGGTTGTCCGTCATCAGCATCGTGCGCGTCTTGATCCCCCAACGGTCTTCGAGCTCGCGCTTCGTGTAGATGCTGCGGCATAGCTCCTCGAAGCCGTAGAGGTGGGTATGGTTGCCGGCGCAGGTGACGCCCACATCCAGGCGGCCGCGGGCGATCTCGTTTGTGGCGACGGACATCGCCGCGGCCTCGCCGCGGTCCTGCGGGTAGTTGCCCCAGAACCACGCGCCCTCGGCCACGTAGCGGAAGGCGCCAGGGTCCGAGTCGTCTGGATCGGCGGCGATAAGGCGGCGCGCCTCGTCGATGCGGCGCACCGTGCCGTGGCGCTGGATGTACTGCGAGTTGTGGAGGCCGATGTCGGTGTGGGCCGACTTTACGGCGTAGATGGTCCATTCCCGTACGGGCGGGAGGTTCGCCGGGAGCGTGTTCGTCGGCACGAGCTCGTAAACGGTCTTGCCGCCCTTCCGCCGAGAGATCATGCGCCGACCATCATGCGTGAGCATCGAGAGCGCTGTGAAGGTTTCGCCTGCAAACGCCGATGCGGCAATCACAATGGAAATGCCCCATACCTTTGCCGACACGCTGGCTTTCATCATGCACACTCCCTTGCACCTTGCCACGAATCATCTCTGCCGCAGCAGTTCAAGCATCTTGCGGTCGACCTTGCGTCCCATGATTTCCACATACTCGGCGTCGGGACGACCGGACTCGACGAAGCCAAACGGGCCGTCGTAGTCCCAGATCGCCCAGCCGTAGCCGCGCGAACGCCACTTCGCCATGTTGCTCTCCATGAACTTCAACGCGGATTCGTGGGACACGCCGCAGGCGACGCAGCCGAACTCGCCGATCATCGCGGGATAGTCCTTCGGAACGCAGTCCTGCAGAGAGAATTCCCATGCCTGCTTCTCCTGTACCCAGAGCATGTCCTTGTCGTCCGGCCCCTTCGGCCAGCGCGGCACAGGTCCTTTGGCCTGGCCGCGGAATCCGTAATGCGTGAATTGATGCGGCTGGTAGCCGCGGAAGGTCTGTCCCGTGAGCGGCACGTTGAAGAAATGCTTCACGGGGACCTTGCCTGTGTTTTTCCCGTCCAACCAGACGAACCGACCGGGATCCACCTTGTGGATTTCCTCGACCGTTTCGCCGAACACCTTTATGAATTCCTTCTCGTTGAATCCCACCGATTCGTTCACGAGGTTGAATGTCAGCTCCGAATTGGGGATGCCCCTGTAGCGGCGGGCGAACTCGCGCCAGATGCGCTTGAACGCCTCCTGCGCCTTGGGATTGTTCTTCAGCGTGATGACGACGTCCTGATAGTAGTAGCGGTAACCGGGCGCGCGGTAGAGGCTGAGCATGATGTGGACGTGGTGTTTGCGTCCGTACTCTATGGCGTTGTCAACCTTTTCAAGGCCATCCTCAAGCCAGTGCTCCCAGTCGTCCGCCGACAGGAAGAACCGGTAGTCGATGGGAAGGCGCGCGAAGTTGAGTCCGCATTTCTCAAGAAGCTCAAGCTCCACCTCCTCGATGTAGCGTCCCGGCGCAATGGGATCGGACACATTCCATGGCGGAAGGAGCATTGATATGATATTCGCGCCGCGCCACGTGCCGTAGGCAGGGACTTCCGGCGGCGTGTCGCCATCGGCAAGCCGGCGCGTCAAGATTCTCTGCGCCTTGCCGCCCTCTGCCACCGCGAACTGCGTGGGGCGCGTGAGCGTGAGATAGTCGGCGCGGATGCGGTCCGGCGAAAGCGCAGCCTTGGAGAGACGCACCTCGTCGATGTAACCACAGAAGAAACACTCGTGGCCCTGCGGTTCAAGACGGACGGCGTCGCCGTAGTGCCCGATCGCAAGCGGCCAGTCTGAGACCGTTGGCGCAAACACAGCCCCGCGCTTCGTGCTTCCGAGGCGGCCGTTGTAGTAGATGCGAGCCTCCTGTGCCACGCCATCATAGACCACCGTCACATACGCCCAGCCGTCATGGAAGGAATAAAGGTCGCTGCCCACGTTGTCCTTTGTGCAGAACATGAAGTTCGTCTTTCCCTGTCCGCACGCATAGACGTCTTCGCCCCCGCACACCACCACGTCAATGCCCTTGGGATGGCCCTTGAAGGGCTTGGAGGAGATGACGCGGGCATATCGGTCGCCAACGTCCTTTTCGGGGATTGCGCTGTTCAGGAGGAACGAGACCGTGAGCTTGCCCGTCTTGCCGTAGGCTGTCCAGCGGTCGTCCTTCGCCACCTGCAGGTACGGGCCGGACGTCGTCGTCTGCGACGAGGAGAAGTAAGATTTTCCCACAAGCCCGTCAGCGTGGATGAACTTCCGCATGTCCTTCCCGCGCAGCACGGCATCAAGCCCGTACTTGGAATCCTTCGTCACGCCCTTCTTGAACTTCGAGAAGTGCCACACGGCGAGATAGTCGTCGTTCCACACTGGGACAACGGGCATCTTGCCCGTTGCATTGGGACAACGGGCATCCTGCCCGTTGCCTCCCCACCGCACCGTAATGGCGGTCGCCTTCGTCAGTTCCGGCACGCGCACCCACACGTAGGAATCCCCGTCCGGGTTCCAGGTGTCGATCTCATGCGCAAGGCGTTTGCCGTCCGCGCCAAAGAACGCAAGGTCGCTTCCGTCGGCGGCCGAATCCCTGTAGCCGAATCCCGTTAGACCATCGGGGATCTTGACGAGGGCGGGGAAGTCCGTCAGCGTCTCCTTGCCCTCGTAGCCGGAGAACGTCAAGCGGCATTCATGCAGCGCATGTGCCGAAAGCGTTATGGCGAGTGCAACTGCAAATAGCACTAATGGATTTCTTTTGACATGCATGGTATTTTCTTCCTTTTCCTGTGGTCAATATTATACCATACGCAGCAGCGGTCGGACGCCCCAATTGTTTTTTCCCAACTGACCGCGCTTTCCGTCTTGCCATTCCGCCCCCTTTTTGGTAAACTTGACAAATCAATTTTTCAAAAAAAGGAGTAAAACATGTCTGGTCACAGCCACTGGGCGACAATCAAGCGCGCGAAAGGCGCCGCCGACGCGAAGAAGGGCAAGATCTTCTCGAAGCTCGGCAAGGAAATCACCATCGTCGTGAAGGCGAAGGGTGGCGATCCCAACACCAACCCCACCCTCCGCACGCTCATCGCCAAGGCCAAGGCCGCGCAGATGCCGAACGACAACATCGAGCGCGCCATCAAGAAAGGCACGGGCGAACTGGAGTCCGCCGCGCTCGTCGACGCCACCTACGAGGGCATCAAGGGCGGCATTGCCATCGTCGTGAACGTCCTTACGGACAACAAGAACCGCGCCGCCGCCGAAGTCGGCAACGTGTTCAAGAAGAACGGCACCGAATTCGCCAAGCAGGGCTCGGCCGGACGTCTCTTCGACCGCATGGGCCAGATCATGATCCCGGCGGCCGACGGCGTGGACGAGGACAAGGTGACGGAAGTCGCGCTCGACGTGGGCGCCGAGGACGTCATCTCCGAAGAGGGCGGCTTCACGGTCAAGTGCCAGCCGAACGACTTCATCACCGTCATGGACGGCATCAAGGCCGCCGGCATCACCGTGGACGAAGAGAATTCCTCCGTGGGCCTCGTGCCGAACATGACCGCGCCCGTGAGCGACGTCGCCGTGGCCAAGGCCATCAACAAGTTCGTTGACATGCTCGAGGATCTTGAGGACGTCCAGGACGTCTTCACGAACATGGAGACGACAGACGAAGTCGACGCCGCGCTTGAGGCGGAGGGCTGAGCCATGAAGCTTGAGCACGTCGGCTACAACGTCGCCGAGCCCCAGAAGCTCATGGACTGGTGGTGCGCGAACCTCGGCTTCAAGCAGGTTCACCCCGCGTTCATCGTGGACTCCACGGGCCAGACGGCCCTTGAGTTCTACAACAATCCGGACGCGCCGGTCCCCGACTGGGCAAACATGGACCCGCTCTCGATGCACATCGCGTTCCTTTCTGACGATGTGGACGCCGAGGCCACCCGCCTCGTCGCTGCTGGCGCCATCCTTCTCGAAACCGTACACAAGCCCGGCTTCGACATGGTAATGCTCCGCGATCCGTTCGGCATGGCCATCCAGTTCGTGAAGCGCGGCACGCCGATCCTCACATGACAGGTCGTGCCCACTTCCTGGGAATAGGCGGCGTCGGCATGGCTGGCGTCGCCTTTCTGTTAAAAGCCCAAGGCCGCGCGGTCTCGGGCTGCGATCTTTATTCCACGCCCCGTACGCGCTGGCTGGAGGAGTGCGGCATTCCCGTGGCCGTTGGACATTCCGCCGCGCACATCACGCCCGCCATCGACGAGCTCATCGTCACGCCCGCCGTTCCGCCCGACAATCCCGAACTCGCAGCCGCGCGCGCCGCCGATCTCACCGTCCGTAGCCGCGGCGAAGTGCTCGCCTCCCTCGTCAACGCCGCCGACGGCATTGCCGTGTGCGGGACCCACGGCAAGACGACCACCGCCACCTTCATCACCCGCCTTCTCCAGAACCTCGGCGCTGCCCCCTCCTGGTGCATCGGCGGCGAAACGGGAGCAATGCCCGTCGCTGGCGTGGGGCCAGGCCCCCTCGTGGTGGAAGCCGACGAGTCCGACGGCACGCTCGCGCTCTACCGTCCGCGCACGCTCGTCCTCAACGCCGTCGACTTCGACCATCTTGAGCATTTCAACTCAAAGGACGACTACTTCAACTGCTACCGCGCGGCCATCCGCCAGACGAGCGACACTGTCATAGTCTGCGCCGACCACCCGCAGGCCCTTGCGCTCGTCCGCGAAATGGATTCCCACCCCGGTAGGGCGGTCGCCCCACGACCGCCGGAAAAGCCGAATGTCTTGACATTCGGCTTCGCGCCCGAGGCGCAGGTGAACGCCGCCGACTGGCCGGACATCCCCGTTCTCGGACGCCACAACGTGGCAAACGCGCTCGCCGCCATTGCCGTGGCCCTCTCGCGCGGCTTCACCCGCGAGCAAATCTCCGCAGCCCTTCCAGACGCCGTCGCCGACCTTCCAGACCGACGCTTCGAACTCGTCGCGGAGTCAAACGGCGTGCGCGTTTACACCGACTACGCCCATCATCCAGCAGAGTTGAAATGCGCAATCGACATGGCGCGCGCGCTCCGGCCCGCCCGTCTGCGCGTCATGTTCCAGCCCCATCGCTACTCACGCACGAAAGCGCTGCGCGACGAATTTCCGCCAGCCTTCGCGGCTGCGGACGAAGTGGTGCTCGCCCCCGTCTACGCGGCCTTTGAAGAGCCCATTCCCGGCGGCGACATCACCGACCTCTACGCCGCATTCGGGGGACAGTCCCCATGCGTTGGGGGACAGTCCCCACATGTCACCTTGGCGCGTTCGCTCGACGAAGGCTGGCAACATCTTCTCCGCACGGCCCGTCCCGGCGACATCCTCATGCTCCTCGGCGCGGGCGACATCATCAACCTCGTGCCGCGCGTCCAAGCCGATCTGGCGAACAACGCATTAAACGACGACTGCCATACTTATCTCCCGTGACCGCATTTCTCATAAACCTTGACCGGCATCCCGACCGTCTCGCCGCCGCGCAGACGCGCCTAGCACAAGCGGGCGTACACGCCGAGCGCGTGGCGGCCGTGGACGGTTATGCGCTCTCCCCCGCAGAGCGCCGCGCCGCCGTCGCGCGCTTCCACGCCCTTCTCGCGCGCGGACGGCTCTACACGCCAGGACAAATCGGCTGCGCGCTCTCCCACCACGCAATCTACCGCCGAATGATCGCCGAGAACATCCCCGCCGTGCTCGTCTTCGAGGACGACGTACTCCTGACCCCGGCATTCCCCACTTCCCTCGCCGCCGCAGAAACGCTCCTTGACGCCAACCGTCCACAGGTCTTCCTGTTTTCAGACGGAACACAACAACCCCTTCCGCGTACGGACGCAGCCTTCGCACGCACCACGTGCGGCGACTGCTCGGAAGCCTACCTCATCACCCTTCCCGCCGCGCGCGAACTCCTGCGCGTCAACTCGCCGATGGTCGTGATGCTAGATAGCTGGACCCGGTTCGCCGCACGCGGACACATCGAGCTTTATCGCGCCACACCCGCCACCGCCACGCAGGACCATGCCTTCCAGTCCGTAGTACCCGGCTACATGCGGCCATCCAACGGCTTTCTCCGCTTTTTCTGGAATCTTGCACGGCTCATCGAGAAGCCGCTTGATGCACTCTGGTTCCGACTGACGGGTCGATAAAGCGGCGCGCGCGGTGCGCGCGCCCTACCGTGCAGCGGTTTGCACGAAGTTAAGCCAGCGTCCGATCAAGTAGTCGATGTTGAGATCAGCCGTCAGTGCCGGCACCTTTCCTCGCTCCGCGTTTTTCCACCATTTGAGGATGCGGTCCGCAAGCGCGGCGGCATCATGCGGCGGCACAAGCCACTTCTGTTTGTCGGCCTCAGTGAGCAACTCGTCGAGAAATCCGATGCCGCGGCAACCCATAACCGGCACACCGCACGCAAGGGCCTCGGCGTACACGCAACAGAAACTCTCGTTTGATGATGGCAACACGAAGAGATCGAGCGATCTGTAGAAATCCGCCAGCCGCTCGTGCGGCATCTCGCGCTCGAAGCGCACCACGTCCATGATTCCCTGCGCCTTCGCGAACGCCCTGCAATCCTCCAACGTCCCCCCGCTTCCCACGAACCGCACCGTAAGGTCGGGAATGACGCCCTTCAGGCGTGCCACCGCCTGCAGTAGCGTCATCTGCCCCTTCTGCGGATGGAAGTTCGCCACGCAGCCGATGACAAAACCCGTGTCGTGACGCGGCTCCGCCGCAGGACTGAACTTACGGCCGTCCACGCCGTTGTACAGCACGTATGAAGACTGTGGCGGATTGAACGGACGCATCCAGCGTCCGAAAAGAAGCCGCTCTTTCAAATCCGCCCACGGTCCTTCCATGCCCCTCACGAACATCTTCCCAAAGGATGCACGCGCCTGTTCGCTAGTGAACACATGCACGTCCATCGCCTCGCAGAGACGCCGCCAGTAGAAGTAAAGCCACGTTGCATGCCCCGGCAATTCGCCCAGGCGTCCGCTCCGAAGGTGCACCGGACACATGATGTGGTGCTGCAGCGCGCACAGGATCTGCGGGTTCAGGCGCTTCGCGGCGACGGCGTACGGCGCGAAGTTGACGGTGTGGACGTGGCAGACGGCCACATCCGCCCACGCGACGCCCGCCTCATCCACGCATCGTAAGAACGCACGCACGTTTAGCCAGTCTACGAGAAATGGCGCAAACTCGCATGGCAGTATCTTGCACGGAAAGCGGTGCACGCGCACGCCCTCAACCTCGTAGTCCGGCCCCGTACCAGACACGAACACGCGCACGTCAAAACGTCCGTCGCGGATCAACGCCTGCGCGGCGTCGAGACAGAACCCGCCGCGCCACGACTCGGGCGAGGGGAAGTACGGCGTGACAAAAAGGTAGATCGGCTTCATGCTTGGTCTCGTCCGACTACCCGTTAATGCCGAGTTTTCCAAGGCGGTAGTTCATCATGCGCGGCGAGACTCCCAGTTCGCGCCCTGCCGCGCTACGGTTGCCGCCGTGTCGGCGGAGGGCGTCCTCCAGCACATGCCGCTCGTACGCCGCCAGCTTAGCCTCCAGCGTCCGGCTTTCCGTCCCCGCGTCAAACGGCGTCTCGGCGAATTCCTCCGCCTGCACCTGCGGAGGCAGGTTGTAGCCGTGGATCGTGTCGTCCGTAGCGGTGAGCACCGCCCGCTCGATGCAGTTCTCGAGCTCGCGCACGTTGCCCGGCCACTTCCACGCGAGCAGCATGTTCACGGCCGGCGCGGAAATCTTCGTGACCTGCTTGCCGTACATCGCGATCGGGAACACCGAGAGTCGGTAGTAGAGGTCTTCGCGGAACTTGCCCTCGGCCATCATGCGCTCGAGGTTCCGGCTTGTCGCCGCGATGAAACGCACGTTGGAATGGATTTCCGAGTTCGAACCGATGCGCGAGAACGTGCGCTCCTGCAGGAACCGGAGCAGCTTCACCTGGAGCGGCACGCTCAGGTCGCCGATCTCGTCAAGGAACAGCGTGCCGCCGTCCGCCGCCTCCGCGCGGCCGATCCGACGCTGGTCCGCGCCCGTAAAAGCACCCTTCTCGTGTCCGAACAGCTCGCTTTCAATCAGCGTCTCGGGAAGCGCCGCGCAGTTGAGGACCACGAACGGCTTGTCCTTGCGCGACGACAAACGCTGGATCGCGCGCGCGACGAGCTCCTTGCCCGTGCCGCTCGCCCCGCGCACGAGCACCGTCGCGTCACTCGGCGCCACCTGCCGTATCTGCTCGTACACGGCGCGCATCTCGCGGCAGTTGCCGAGCAGGTCGCCGGGATTCGCAGTGAGCATGTCGCGCAGACGCCGGTTCTCCGCCACGAGCGCATCGCGCTCCTCGTGCTCCTTCAGACACACCGCCGCTGCGTCGGCCGTGATATTTGCGATGATCTGCAGAAGCGCCACGTCCCGGTTGAACGCCTCCGCCGTGAAATCCGGCGGGTTGGGACGGTCCACGGACAGCGTGCCAATCACCTGCCCCAGATGGACGAGCGGCACGCACACGAACGCAATCGGACACGCCCCTCCGCGCGCACCCGTGCGGTTGAGGAACCGGCTGTCCTCATGCACGTCCGGCACCACCTCCGCACGCCCCGTCTGCGCAACGCGCCCCGTGATGCCCTCGCCCAAGCGGTAATGCCCGTGCGCCTTCTCCTCGGCGTTCAACCCCCGTGACGCCTCAATGGACAATTCATTCCCCTGCAGCAGCGTGAACGTGCCGCGGCACATGTCCATGCTCTTTTCGAGAATGCCAAGCACGTCATCAAGCAGCACGCGCACATTGCGTTCCCGCACGAGCGCCGAGCTGATTTCCTGAAGAACTGCTATTTCCGATGGCAACTTTGCTCTCATGGGCGGTTAGTATACCAAAATCCCTTGTTTTTGACAATGCCTGTAAAACCTTACATTTCGTGTAACGCCGGTCAATTGCATGTTCCCAACATATTATTGCCATTTATTCTAATTCTTCACGACAGACAAACACATTTTACATTTTGTGTGAACCGCAACAGGCCGATAATTTAACCTAAATTCCTCATTTCGATTTACCGCTCCATCTTATATCTCACGCAGAGGCGCGGAGAGGCAGAGTTCGCAGAGGTTATCCCATTGCTTGAGTATGTATTTGTTTTCACCAATTGGGTGAAATAACTTTTCGAGATTCTTCTTTTCATGGTTTTCTTTTCAGTCGGATTTCTGAACTTTCTCTGCGCTCTCCGCCTCTCTGCGCCTCTGCGTGAGACTTTCTACCGAGGATTTTATGTTTAATCAACGATCATTTGCGTGGTCGTAGTGGTGCCGTTGATGTCGATGGCAGCAGTCCAGTGGAAGTGGAACGGGAAGCCCTCCGGTTCGCTGTACGTCACCATGATCGCGCCGGTCTCGGCGTCCCTCGACAGCGTGTAGGTGAGCGCGGTGTGCTCGTCCGACTTGATCCCCAGGTTGAGGAAGCCGTCCTTGACCGGAGACGCGGCCGCCTGCGAAAGCGCGAAATAGACCGACGAGAGCTGCGCGGGATGCACGTCCCCGCAGAATTCCGCGACCTTGTCCGCAATCGCGCCGTTGTTCGCTGCGACCTCGGCGTCTCTTTCGTCGCCCGACATGCTCTTCATCTCGGTTCCGTCCGGGAACACGACCTTGAACACCGTGTTCGCCCCGTCGATCACCGACGTCTTGTCATCGATGCGATGGGGCGGCGACGGCCTGACAAAGTCTCTCAGCATCGTCTTGCGTCCGCCTTCGGCCGTGCCGTCCAGCTCCTTGAGCATGCCGGCCACGTCCGTCACATACGGCGCGAGCGGGAGCCGCCTGCCCTCCATGGCGGCCCTGGCGGCCTCCTCAAGCGTGGCGCCGGCGTTCTGCACCATGATCGTGACATTCGGGACGTGCTCGAAATGCCCTTTGAGGATGTCGGTCGTGATTGGTCCGTCGAGCCTCGCGAAGAACGTGTCCAGCATCTGCCGGGGCGTCATGTCTGCAGCGCCGGGGATGTCCGTGAAGAAGCGCGAGAGGAAGTTCGCCTTCGTCAGCTCGCCTGCCGCCTTCATCGCGGCGATCTCGTCGTAGTGGCGGAGGACGCGCGCCATGATCTCCACGTTGAGCGCCTTGATCGGCTGGTTCGCCTCGACCTCAGCCTCCGTGCGGCCGAGCGGCGCGAGCAGGTCGAACACGTCGTACAGAAGCTGCCTCTTCTCCGGCGGAATCTGCGCGCACGTGTTCGCCATCGACGTCGTGTAGCCGCGCGCGACGAAGCGCATGTCCGGGTTCGCCTCCATGCCGAACACGCGCTCGGGGTCCTGCGCGTCGAGCGGGATGGATTTGTTGATGGCGATCTCCTCGAAGAGGAACTTCTCGTAGGCGTTCGCCGACTCCAGGTCGAGGTTGGCTGTCACGGTGTTGAGGACCGTGACGGTCGCGCCCGCCGGGGGGTGTCCGTTGAGCTCGCGCATCGGCGCGACGGCGGCGTTGGTGGCCGCGAACCACGTCCTGAAGTCTTTGAGGAGCCTGAGGCCGGCGTTGAAGTTCTCGATGGACTCGGTGAACCGCCCGCCGTAGGCGACCAGGCGGCGCGCGGCGCTCTTGTGGTCGAGCGCGACTTTGACCGCATCGTCGATCGTGCAGCCGGTGGCCTTGCGGTAGATCATGGCCGTGTGCTTGAGCATGTCGAGCTCGGAGCTGACGTAGCCCATGCCGAGGGCGCGCTGCCTGGCGGTGCCGCCCTCCGCGAAGCGCGTCTCGATCTCGTGCGCGTCCACGATGGTCTGGTCCCCTTCGGTATTAACGCCGTACGCGAAGAACAGCATGTCGGCGATCACGCCCGTGTTGTCCGCGAGCATGTTCTCGTCAGCCTCGGCGAGGCGGGTCTCCGAGAACTCCTTCACGAGCCGCACCAGATCGGGACGGGAGCCGATGACCGCGTAGGCGAACATCTTGTACGGAAGGTTCCTGTCGTCCATACCGACTTCGCCCTTCCCCGCAAGCATCTTGTTCGTGGCGGCATCGACCTTCTCGGCTATCCCCCTCATGGCCGCCAGGATGTCGTTCGGGGCGGCCTTGCTCGCGAGAAGGCCCTGGAGCTCCGTGACGTCGATCTTCGCGGTCTCCTCCACAAGTACGTCGAAATTGATGTCGCCGAATGTCTCCAGCCTGATCACCTCGGCCTTCATCCGGGTCTTGATCTGCTCTGGATACGGCAGGGTGTCGATCTTCCCGAGGCACGCCATCTTCCGGTCCACGTAATCGCGCGCCATTTCGCGGAACGCGGCCTCGTACTCCGCCTTGGTCTTCAGCGGCTTCTTACCTTTGACGACATCATCCAGCAGGGCGTCCCCGGCCTTTTTCAGGTCGATGAATATCATTGTGTCGCCGTCGAGCATGGCCTGCGGGAGGTTTAACCGCGCGGCGAGGTCTTCCTTGACCCACTTTTCAAGATTGCCGCGGCCCCCCTTGCATTCGACAAAGGTCTTCAGAATGTCATTGATGCGGCCGGCGTACTGCGCAAGCACCCTGTCCACATCCTTGCGCGACTGCGCCGCGTAGAGGTCGTCGATGATCTCGGGATGGCGTGCGAGGACGTAGTTCTTGGCCCTTGTGGAGTCTGCGGCATCCCCGCCAACCGCCGCGAGGGCGTCCTTCACCGCCGATTCCGCGGCCCGACGGCATGCCGTCATCCGCGCCGCCTCGCGGAGGGGGTCGCGCAGCGATTCCGCGGTCACGCGCGGGGCGTTCGGGCCAGAGAAGTCGAATGCGTCGCGGAACTTCTGCTCCCCGAAGCTGTCGAAGACGTGGGAACCTTCGGGAAAACCCCTGTCGCCGTAGATGCCGCGCGTCTCAAACACCACATCCATGCACAACGCCTCGAACTGCGGCAGGAGGTGCTTCTGGCGCAACCTGACGCTCTCGAACACGTCTCTGTTCCACACCTGTCCGGTCGTCGCCGGAATGTACGCCTTTTCGCCGGCTTGGAGCTGGAGATCCGGCTTCGCGCAAAGCTCGGCGAATTCTGGGTCGTTCCGAAGGCCGTCGCCCTTGACGTTCGCGTCGAGTCCGATGAGCCGCGACGCGAGGGCGAGGGCTTCGTGCTTGTTTAGCTTGTTAGCGACGGAAAGCGTGGCGTAGTCGGCGATGCCGCGCTCCTGGAGCAGGCGGACGACGACAATGCGCGCCTTGCAGGCGCCGGCAGGGTCGTTGGCGAGATCGGTGACGAACGCCAGGCGCGCCGACGCGTCCGCGAGCGCCGCGAACTGCGTCCGGACCTCGAGGTCGCAGTTCCTCGGCGAGCTGCCGGTCCTGAGGCGCACGATGATGTCCTCAAGCTTCGCCCGGAACGCGACCTCGGTCATGCCGGTCGCCATCGTGATCTTCTGTCCGGACGTCATCGTGATGCTCCAGTCGCTCGTGAGCGTGTCGCTCAACATGCCCTTCCGATTGGTCAGCATCGTGTTGAGCTGCCTCTCGGCCAGCTCGATGGCCGACCTCTTGTCTTCGGTCGAAAGGAAGTCGACGTCGCCTGCGAGAACGGCCTCAATGATCGCGATCTCGCGGTGTTCCGCAATCTGGCGGCTGCCGACGAGCGCGGCGTTCACCGTGTCGCGCGTCGCGTCGCGCGCGGTCTTTTCCTGCTCGGACAGCCCTGCGCGCATCTGCTCGCCCGTGCGGATGCCCCTGATGCCGTGCGCCTGGGCGAACCCGTTGATCGCGTCCGCGTTGCGGTCGAGGATCGCGCGTATCTGCTGGCGGGAGAGCGGCTTGATGCTGCGCTCGCGCAGCGACACGTCCACCGCGCCGTCGGAGGCGAGCCCTAGCTCCCTGCGGGTCTTTTCGATTGCCTCCTGCCCCACGCCGTTCTGCTCGAGCGCGCGGATGAAGGCCTCCTTGATGGCGAGGACCTCCGTATGCGAAATCGACTTGCCGTTCCACCTCGTGAAGACGACGTGGTTGTTGAGCCGCCCGAGGGTGGTTTCGCTCGTGAGCGTCACCTCGCCGGCGTTGTACGTGC
Source organism: uncultured bacterium (assembly GCA_902761035.1). Taxonomy (GTDB): domain Bacteria; phylum Verrucomicrobiota; class Kiritimatiellia; order RFP12; family UBA1067; genus RUG572. The sequence goes on from CACWIW010000063.1 coordinate 26,130, forward strand.
CGGACGACATCTTCTGAAACTGCTGGAGCGAAATATTTACATTCGCCAGATTGATCGTATTTGCCATAGAGTGCCTTCCTTTCTCAGGGTTTCGCTACCATGTTTACGCCCTCCACGGCAAAAGGTTACGCGGAAAACTACTTGCCTTGGGGCGCCTCTGGCTTGAGGATCATGCACTGCGTGCGGACTTCATGCCGGTTGACAAGGAATAGACTCCAAGCCAAACTGTTGTCCTCGGAGGTCTGCAAGTGCGTGATTCGATGAGATCCTACAACGTCCAGCGCATGCTTGAGCGAGATGAGGTTGTTGTCTATCGTCGCCTCGTTCGCAAAAAGCCTTACATTGAATTCGTCAACGATCTCCTGATCTCCTTCCGTCCACGGAAGCCCCGTGCAAAGCGGGATGAAACCCAGAAGCTGATACGAGAAGTTCTGCGTAACGAAAGACGCTAACGGCACTTCGCCGTCATTGACCGGGATGTTTGTTTTCCAACGGGCGATCTCGGAATACGAGCTGCATCCGGCGAACGAAAGCGCGATGGCAGTCAAAGACAGCGCGGCAAATGCCTTTCCAATGATTTTCATTTCTGCTTCTCCTTACTTGGAAGTATTTTTACGTGGCACGAGGATTGCCGACACGTTCATGTGCGACGACCCGAAGAATGCCCCTATCAAACCGGCGTAGCTCACATCGGCGTACGAACAGTCGGAATTGTCGAAATAGACCTCGGCGAGGTCGCAGTTCCGGCGCTCGGCAATCTTGTGCAGCGCGTCCTGAAGCTCACTGTAACCGACCTGGTCACTGAATAACGAGGTACCGCCCTTGATCTCGCCAGTCGCCGAATCCCATCGGAGATCCCCCGAAACGAGCGGAATGGTCCATAAAAAATAGTACCCGGACGTGGTTATCGCCACGGTCTGCCCGTGTTCGGCGCCTTTCGCCCCATTCACGGTGACGTTCTTCAACATCCCAGGAGATGAATAATTCACCGAGGCGCATCCCGACGTCATCGCGGCAAGCAACGCCGCAAGCCCCGCAAGGGCTGTCCATGTCTTTATTCTTTTCATCAGAAGTTTCCTAACTTATGTGGGACTAAGCGCTCTCGCGCAAAGCCTTGGTTTGACGGGAATTCCGCACCGGCCACACGGCCGACGCCATCCCGCCGAAAACACGAAAATTGTATCACATCCCCATGCGTGGCGCAAGACGGACGTACAACTTTTACAAGCCGACGATTGACTTGATGTCGTCGTAGGTGAGTTTCTCCATCACCTGCGTGTCGGTGGTGCCCACGGTGGCGTCGATCACGGCCTGCTTCTTCTGCTGGAGCGCAAGGACGCGCTCCTCCACGCTGTTCTCGGCGATCATCTTCACCACGTACACCGTACGCTTCTGTCCGATGCGGTGCGCGCGGTCCGTCGCCTGATCCTCCACCGCCGGGTTCCACCACGGGTCGAAATGCACCACCATGTCCGCGCCCGTGAGGTTGAGCCCCGTACCGCCCGCGTGGAGCGAGATGAGGAACAGCGGGATCGACTCGTCCGTGTTGAACGTTCGGCATTCGCCGAGACGGTCCTTCGTGGATCCGTCGAGGTAGCAGTAGCGGATGCCACGCGCCTCCAGCTCGTTGCGCAAAATCGTGAGCATCGTCACGAACTGGCTGAACACGAGCACGCGGTGGCCGCCATCCATCGCCTCGTCGAGCATTTCGAAGAATACTTCGAGCTTGCCAGAGAGGTCAGGAGACGGCCCGCTCGGCGAGCGGGCCCTACCGGGAGGATTCTTTTCCCGGTATTCCTTGAGGAGTTCGAGGTGGCATGAGACCTGGCGAAGGCGCATGAGGAGCGCGAGGATCTCGAACTTCGACTTCGCGAAGCCCTTCGCCTTCACCATGTCGCCGATCTTCCCCTTCGCCTCCGCGAGGAGGCGGTTGTACCAGCTCTGCTGTTCGGGCGTCATCGGACAATACGCCACCTTCACGATCTTGTCCGGCAGATCCTTCGCCACGGTCTGCTTCAGACGACGGAGGATGAACGGATGCAGCTTGTGGCGCAGACGCTCCTGCGCCGCCCGCCCTTCTTCGCCGCCGCACGCGATCGGCTGCTCCACGCGCACGCTGAAGGTGTCGTACCCGCCGAGGTAGTCGGGCAGGAGGAAATCGAAGATGCTCCACACGTCCGCCACGGAGTTCTCCACGGGCGTACCGGTGAGGACGAGCTTCTGAAGACCGTTCAGACGCTTCGCGCTCTTCGCGTTGCGCGTGGTGCGGTTCTTAATGTGCTGCGCCTCGTCGAGCACGATCACGCTGAAGGTCCGGTCGAGGTAGGCGTCCTCAAGGTCGCGTTGCAGGAGCGCGTAGGAGGTGATCACGAGGTCGGCCTCGGGAATGCGCGCGAAGGCTTCCGCGCGGTCGGGTCCCGATACGACAAGCCGCTTCAGCCATGGCGTGAACTTCTCCGCCTCGGCGTTCCAGTTCTGAACGAGCGACGTGGGGCACACCACGAGCGCGGGCTTGCCGCGCGCCTCCGGGTCGATGCGTTCAAGCGAAATCCACGTGAGCGTCTGAAGCGTCTTGCCGAGGCCCATTTCGTCCGCGAGCAGCCCCGACAGCCCGCTCTTTTCAAGGAAGCGCATCCAGTAGACGCCCTGCTTCTGGTAGGGACGCAGCACGCCCTCGAGCTGTCCGAGGTCCACGGGCTCGAACTTCGCGTCTTCGTCCTTCGCGCGCGTGGCGGAAAGCTCGCGCCACGTCGGCGCGGCCTCGTCCTCGAAGTCGACCTCCTCGAAGCTTGTGAGTGCGCCGCGCACGTAGGGCGCGTACACGCGCGGGAGGCGGAAGTGTCCCGGACGCGCCGCCGTGCCCGTCTCGGAGCAGTCCGCGAACACGCCGCGCATTTCCTCTACGGCGCCGATGTTGAGGAGATACGTGCCCTCGGACGTCATCAGGTAGGAGTCGCCCCGGTTGATCGCGCCCTGGATTTCGGACTGCGAGACCTTCCGCGACCCCGCCTCGAATGTATAGCCCACCTCGAACGCGCCGCCGGGCGCGTCCGACACGTCCACCACCGGCACGATGCGCGGCAACCCGTCGAGCGCGGACGAGAGCCGTTCGGAATACGTGACCTTCCAGCCCATTCTCCTCATGCGCGGTTCCCCGCTGCCGAGGAAGTTCAGCACGTCGCGCGGCTCGGTAATGAACCAGCGGTCGGAGTCGGACGGCTCGAAGCCGAGTTTGGGAAGTATCGCAAGGGCTGCCTGTTCCGCCTTCAGGTTGCGCACGTGGTAGAGGAGCATGTCGCTGGGATCGGGACGGCAGATGGCGTCCGGCCCCGCCGGCGCGCCGCAGCCGATTTCCTGTTCGCCGTAGCGCGCGAAGAGCTGGGCGGAGATGGACGCGCGCGAGCCGGAGAGCTTCACGTGGATCACGGGCGCGTCCGGCACGAAGCGGAAGAAATCCTCGCTCGGCGACATCTGCACCTCGATCTGCTGGCGCAACACGGGCAGATTGTTCCGGATGAACGCCGACATCGCCTCGCGCGGAATCACCTCGTCATGCTGGTAAATGCTCTGGAACGGTCCCTTCAGCACGTTCGCAAGCGGCACGAACATGGGCGTGCCCTCGCCCTGCTCCGTGAGCGGCGTGGTCCATACGAAACCCGTGGAGCCGTGTACGAGGAAACGGTCCGCAGAGGCCACGTGCTCGAACGGCAGCTCCGCCCACGGGAACAGCTCGAACTGTCCGTCCTCCTCGAAATACTCCGCCTTCAGCACGCACCGCGCGCGCGCGGCCTGCGTACGCATGGCGAGGATGTTGAGGAAGTCGCCGGGGACGAGCTTGATGTCGGACGTCGCCGGACCTGCGCAGACGTCCTCCAGCACGCTGAGGAGGTTGTCGTCGCCCTTCGAGAGATGCACGCCCTCCCGCAGCGCGGGCTCTTCCGGCGCGTGGCGCACGCCCGCCTCGTCCACGAGCGCGAGATGCGCCTGCACTCCGCCCGCGTAGAACTCGCGCACGAAGTCGCGCCCCCACGTGAGCAACACGCGCATGCGCGGGCCGGTGAGTTTCCGCTGGATGTACGCGCTCGGATCGATCTCCGCCACGCGCTGCGCCGCACGACGCTCGGCCTGGTGCTTCGCCTCGGCTTCGGGGTCGTTCATCCGGTACATCAGCATGAGGGCGATGGCGACGACATGCGGACACACCATCGCGAATTCCTTGTTCGTCTTGCAGGGGCATTGCGACTGGATGTGTCCGTCGTCGAACAGCTTGAAACCGGTGCGCATGTCCCAGCCGCTGGACAGCGTGATTGCGCCTGTCGCCTCATGGGTTTCAGGGTTCCACTCGGCATTCACCACCGCTCCGCGCTTGCCCAGCTGCAGCGCCTGGCTGAACACGGAATCCCCGCCCCAGCCGATGAGCATCTTGTGCGTGAAATCTTTGGGTGTCATGCCAGCACCTCCACGAAGCGCGCCGCGTTCGCGTCCACGGCCGCCTCAAGCATCTCCGGTTGCATTCCCCGTATCTCCGCGAGTTTGGCCAATATCTCACCCGGCGTAGGTGAAAGCGGCGAGAGCGCCGCTTCCCCGATGTGAGGCCGCCCGTCGGGGAAGCGGCACTCTTGCCGCTTCAACGAGGAAGCGTAATCTGCGTCAGTTTCCAGCAACAGGCGCTCCAGCGGAATCTCCTTCACGAGCGCACGGTAATTGACGGCGTGGTCGTTGAGCAGCGCCGCGCCAACGCCCACAAATCCATTGAGCGCCGCAATATCCGGCAACAAGCCGCCGCTCCGCGAAAAGCCGTGGAAGAGGAAAGCGGGGATACGTCCCGCATACGGACGGCACGCCGCCACCACTTCGCCCCAACACTTCGCGCCGTGCAGTACCACGGGGCGACGGAACTCCGCAGCAACTTCCAATTGCGCGGCGAACGCAGTACGCTGCGCCGGATCAATCACGCGATTCTTCAGCCGGTCAAGCCCGATCTCGCCCACGCCCGCGTGTGGATCTGACGACAATTTTTCACGAAGCGGCAAGAGTGCCGCTTCCCCGAGGTCGAGAACCTGCCAGGGGTGAAGCCCGAAGAAGCGGAACTCGCGGTCTCCAAGCGAGAGGAAGGTGGCGTAGCCGTCGCGATGGTAGTGGGCGTCCGTCATTGCGCCGCCTCCTCGGGCGTAAAGGTGAAGAGGAAGCCTCCGTTCGCGGCAAGGTCGATGAAGAGGCGCGCATCGGGCGCGATGCCGGGGAGGATGTTTTGCGAGACGGCGGAAACGCCGTCTCGCAAAACCTCCACGGAGTAGGAAGTAACGCGCAATTCTGGCGGCGTCAACTCCCACACATCCTCGAAGCGCACCGTGAGCGTGGTGGCATCTACGGTGAATCCCCCCACCTGCCATACGGCCCCGGTAGGGCGGTCGCCCCGCGACCGCCGCAACCTCCGTGCGAATACGAGGAAATCATCCGGCTCGCCGCGCATGACGTGAAAGGCATCGCCCTCGCCGTCGATTCCAAGAAACGCCCGAAACGCCGCGCGCGCGGCCGACGTCACGGCTTCGCCGAAGACCGGCTCCGGCAGCGGCCCGTGCGCGAACGGCACCACGCAAAAGGCCGCCGTGAGCAGATCGCGCCCATCGGCGAGCGCGAGGGAATCAACTGCTGGATCAGTGGCAAGGCGCGCCTCTGCAAGGTCTGCGGGACGCCTCCACGCGCGCGACGGACACCCCTGGCTTTCCGACCAGAGTTCTCCGTCGCGCCAGAAGAGCTGGGCGATGACGTTCACGAACCGGGGTGGACGGGATGTCCACCGGCCGCGCATAGCGGACAAGAAGCCGGCTCCCACGTTGTGGGCTGTATCTGCACAAGCGAGAACATCGGGATGTCGCCGAACTTCACGCTGCCCTTGGATCGGTCCACGAGCAGCACCACTGCGGCCACTTCCGCGCCGGCGGCCTTCACGAGGTCGATCGTCTCCTGGACGCGGCCGCCCTTCGTCACCACGTCCTCGGCCACAACGTAGCGTTCGCCGGGCTTGAGGGAGAAGCGGCGCATCGCAAGCTTCGTGACGGGCTTGCCCGTGGCGTCAACCTCGTCGCCAGCCTGCACCTTCTCGGCGAACACGCACTTGGTGTCGAGCGCGCGGGCGACCTCGTGTCCCACGAGGATTCCTCCCACGGCGGGCGAAATCACGCCGTCGATCGGGCCGATGTCGCAGGCGGCCTTCATCTTGGCGACGAGTTCGTCGCAGAGGCGCGCGGCGATGCGCGGGTAGCGCAGCACGTTGGCGCACTGGAAGTAGCGGTCGGAGTGGAGTTTCGAGCGGAGCTCGAAATGGCCCTCGAGGAGAGCGCCGGTATCGGCGAATATCTTGAGGATTTCCTCTTCTGTCATCATGGTGTTGTTTCCTTTCCTTTTTCCTTAAGCGAATCGGGCAGCGCGAGCAGTTCTGCGTCGCGCGGACGCGCGGCGGACTCTGCTGCCTTGGCAAGCCCCTCCACGCCGGAGCGTGCGAGCGAGACGGGTAGAAGCCGCGGATGCTCTGCCGGCGCCGGACTGGGGACGCAATACGGGGAAGAGAACGCATTCCCGATTGGCAACGTACGCGGTGCGGGAACTGGTTCTTCGAATTCAAAGGCCGTGCGGCTCTCGCCGCCGCTGAGCCGCATGCGGGCCCGCAGCTGCCACGACATGCGGCAGCTCTGCAACGCCGCAGCGTATGCCTCGTCGTCAAGCGTCACGAAGGAGGCGAACGGCTCAACCGTACCCTCCTCCGAAACCGGGGGGAAAATCGTCTTGCGCGGTATCTGCAGCACGAGCAGCAACGTGAACAGCGTAACTGCGGCCACTGGCCACCATTCGTGGAAGAAGTCCCTCATTCGCGCCGCTCCGCGATCTGAACATGCGTAACGCCCGACGTGCGGGCGATTCCAGCGAGACGCAGGAGGTCGCCCGAGGACACGCGCCGGTCTGCCAGCACCAGCAACGTGGAGTTGGCGGAGTTCTCCTGCACCCGCGCTACAAGCTGTTCGCACAGAAGCGCGACGGACTGCGGATCGTCCAGCACGTACCGCGCATCGTCGAAGAACGCTAGCGTACCACCGTTCTCGCCCACGTTTGCGGACGGCAGCACGAGCATCGTCGCGCCTGGCACTACAGCCTGCCGCCCCGTAGACTTGGGGAGGTCGAACTCCACCCCAGGCGCCGCAGTGAGGCGGCCGTCGATGAGGCCGAACATCACAAGCAGAAGCGCAAGGGTGATCCACGGCGCCGCCGCGAACAGCGGCTTCGTCCAGCGCTCGCCGTGACGCCAGATGCCCTCGGCCTGCGCCGGACGCCATCCCCACTCGCGGCCGGTCATGCAACGGCCTCCCTGTGGGCGGCAAGGATGCCGAGTATCTCGCTCGCGGCGGCCTCGAGGTCGGCCGTGAGGTGGTCTAGGCGCACGCGGAGCATGCCGTACATCACCTGCACGGATACGGCCACCACGATGCCCGCCGCGGCCGCGCCAAGCGTCTGCATCGCTCCGCCCATGAGGTCCACCCGCGCCACGAGGGGCTGTCCGCCAACCGCTATCACCACGCGCGCCATGCCCACTATGGTGCCGAGAAGGCCGAGAAGCGGCGCGGACTGCGCGATGATGGCAAGCAACGCGAGACGCCGCTCGAAGCGCCCCACCTCGGCGCGGCCAGTCGTATCCACGGCCTCGCGCAAGATGCGCGCCGAGGCGGTGCGGTGCCGCACTGCCGCCGCGACGATGCGCGCGACCGGAGCGGGTGTCTCGTCGCATAGCGCGAGGGCCTCTTCGGCGTTGCCCTGCTCCAGCACGTTTCCGACTCCGCGCACGAAATCCTCGTAGCCCATCTGCGCGCGCCTCAGCGCGATCAGACGGTTGAAGAACAGCAGCACGCTGGTCACCCCCAGCGCGATCAGCAGCCAGAACACGGGGCCGCCCAGCATAGTCCAAACGCTCATTTGCCAGCTCTCTCCTTTCTCAGACGCGCAATGCGCTGCCGCGCTGAATCGGCTGACGGCACGCGCGCGTCAACCACGTACCTCAGCATGCGCTCGGCCTGGCGCACGTTCCCGGAAGCCTCGTAGGCATCGGCAAGGTTGAACGCCGCCCGCGCGAAGAAGGCACTCGCGTTGACGTCGAACGGCACGCCCGCGCGCACGCCGTCCACATACGCCATCACCACGTTCGTGTAGTACTGGTCGTACGCCTCGTTGTAGTTGTGCATCTTCTCGAGCGTGCGCGCCAGCTTGAACGATATGACGATGCGCATCGAAGGCGGCACGTCCGCGTCCTGCAGCACGGAACGGTATGCGTCCACCGCCTTGCTGTAGTAGGCCGAGTTGTCGGCCCCGCGCGCGAACAGGCTGTCCGCCTTCAGAACGGCCGCGCGCCTGCGCATGTCGTCGGAGACGGGCATGCGCGACGCGCGCTCAAGGACCAGCACCGCCTCGTCGAACCGTGCCTGGTCGATGAGCGCCTCGCCCTGCAGCAGCAGCGCCTCGGCGAGAATGGGCGTTTCGGGAGTCTCCTGCGCGGCGGCGGACACCGCTGCCGGGTGTTTCACGACGCGCGACACGATCTCAATGACCTTTGGATAGTCGGACTGGGCCGCCATGCACCGCGCCGCGTGTACGAGCGCGTCGAGCTGACGCCCCGCCGACACGTCCTTGTTCGTCGCGCATTCCTCAAACTCGGCTAAGGCGGCGGCGTAGTTGCGCTTGGCGAAGTCTAGTTTTGCCAACCAGATGAGGACGTCCGTCCGCAACGGCGAGTCTGGCGTTTCGTCCAGCAAGGCGCGCGCGGATGCGTAAGCCTCGTCGTCGCGTCCCGCGCCGTATCGGCATAGCGCGCAGAAGAAGCGCATCTCGCCGGCCCGTGAGGGATCGATCTTAGCCACTGCCGTGAAATCGCGTTCGGCGGCAGGGAAACGGTAGTCGCGGTAGCTGGCCCGACCGCGCCCTTCCAGCGCCTTCGCCTTCTGCGCGGGCGAGAGCGCGGGGAGCGGGCGCGCCTTTGCGGACGCCGCATCCCCCTCGTCCAACAGGGCTGCGTCCGAACCAGACTTCTCGCCCAAGAGGCGGTTGTATATCTCGATTGCCGTAGTCGTCCTTCCGGCGGATGAAAGTTCAGAGGCCAGACGCAGTCCGGCGTCGATCGAGTATTTCCCGCCGCCGTCCAGAATTGACCGGAAAACGTCCGCAGCCTCCTTGGATTGCTTTGCGCGCGACAAGGCGTCCGCACGCTGGTACTGCGCGAATTCGACTAGGTTAGAGCTTGTGACCTCGCCGTAAACGCCCGCTGCCTCCGCGAATCTGCGAGAGGCGACGAGCGCATCCCCCTGACGGAACTGGCAGCGCGCACGGTCCTCCGAGTTCGTCGCCATCTGCGCCGCGCGCGCGAAAGCGCCCACGGCCTCCGCGTCGCGTCCTAGCTCCTTGAACGCAAGTCCGCGCCCTTCCAGCGCGTGAAGCGTCTGAGGATGGGCGGGATAGGCCTGCAGGAAATGGTCGTACGCCTTTAGAGCCTCTTCGCACTCGCTTGCCATGAGACGCACGTCGCCGAGCTTGAGCAGCGCGTCGCCCGCGCCGGGATCGTCGGGATGCGAGCGCACGAGCGCGCCGATGCGCGCCGCGCCGCCCTCGCGTGCCGCCGCCACCGACATCTCCTTGAATCCGAGGTTAAAGCCCGCGCGCGTGGTCAACTTGCCCTTCTTGGCGCGCGCCACGGCGTTTGACGCCATCGCGAGGGCCGCGTTCGTACTGCCAGAGAGCCAATCTACGTCTGAAAGCGCAAGGGCTGCGTATACGTACGGCTCCTCCGCCGTCTTCTCGCCGGCCTTCACGAGCCGCTCCCGCAAAGCACGCGCCTCCTTCGTGTCGCCAAGTGCCTCCGCGATGTCCGCCGCCATCAGGCGTACCCCGTCGCCCGGCGCGCCGGGAGCGTCAACGGCACCCTCGCGCCGCAACAGGTCCAGCGCGCCCTTCGGGTCGCCCCTGGACAAATGCGCCTCAGCCCATTCGCTTGCGTTCTCCACGCGCGCCACCGAGTTGGACGGCAGCTTCGAGGCGGCTTCCGCAAAATGCTTGTCGGCGGCTTCCCAGCTGCGGTCCGCCACCTCCAGGCGCGCCATCAGACGCGCGGCCAGCACGGCGAGCTGCGGGTCTGCGATTGGCGCCTCCAGCAGCTTGTGCGCAGGCTTGATCTTCCCTTCCGCCGCAAGCGCGTAAGCGCGCCAGTAGCGGAATGCGTCGCCCGCCGGATTGCCCCAGGATTCGAGGCGGGACGGAATCTCAGATGTCTTACCCGAACGCGCAAGCGTCTCCAGCTGCACGAGCCGCGCCTCGGTGCGCAGAGCCGGCAATTTCGCCGCGTTCTCGGCACGGTGCTCGGCCGTGTACCAGTTCCCGTCGCCAAGCGCGCGACGCGCCACGACAAGGTCGTTGGACGCTGCCTGCGGCGAGATAGGCACGGCACCGGAAACGGCACCGAAAGCGGATGACGCCGCGACGGCGAACAAGACGAAGAGCTGGAGATTGCCGTTCACGCGATCCTGTTGCTAGAGGGTGAGGTCCAGTAGCTGCGCAAGGCGCTTCGCGACGTCGGTGTTGTCGTACAAGCCCTCAAACAGCTCCGCGCCGGGGCCGAACGCAAACACGGGAACCGGCGTCGCCGTATGGCTAGTAGCGCCGTAGTGGACCGTTGCCTTCCCAGTCGCCGGGCTCACGGTGGCGTTCACGCCGCCGGTCTCATGGTCGGCCATGACCACGACGAGCGTATCGCCGCCGTGCGCAAGCGACCAGTCGACGGCGGTGCGCGCGGCCCAGTCGATCTTCACCACGCCCAAAACGGTCTGCGTGGGCTTGTTGGCGTGCGACCCGTGGTCGGGATCGCCACTCTCGATTAGCACGAAGAAGCGCTTGCCGTCCTGCGAGAGGCGGTTCAGCGCCGTCTCCGTCAACTGCTTGTAACGTGATTCTTCGTCGAGCTCGCCGTCCTTCAGCTGGGCGAGGACGCGCTTGTCGCGCGGGGCCTCGAGGAACGAGGCGAACGTCTCGCACAGCTGGTAGCCCTTCCCGGTCATTTCGGACAGGATGTCGCGGCCGTCCCTGCGCTTTCCGCCCTTCGCCTTCGGGAGGAAATACCGTCTGCAGTGGTAGCCAAGAAGAATCTCGAAGTCGCACTTCGCGGCGTCGCGGATGATGTCCTCACTGTACGAGCGGACCGGCACATGCGCGTAGTAGACGGACGGCGTCGCGCCGACGAATGGATCGTCAGTCATCAGGCCCACCGCGAATCCTGCCGCGTGCGCGCGCGTGGCGATCGAATCGACATGGGACTTGTCGGGCAGCATGCCGAGCATGCTGTTGTTGGTCTTGCGTCCGCAGGCGAACGCCGTCGCGGAGGCGGCGCTGTCCGTCACATCCGCGTTCGCCGAGTAAGTGGTCGCGAATCCGGCGTAGGGAAGCTGGTTCATCACGAGCGCGCCCGGACGCTGGCGCAGGAAGTTCGAGGCGAACGTAACGGACCCGATGCCCATGCCGTCGCCCAGGATGAACACGACGTTGCGCGGCTTCGCCCCTACGGGATAGACGGGAAGCGGCTTTTCGTAGAGGTCGGGGAATTTGTAGGTGCGCGTGATGCGCAGATCGACCGGCACCTGGCGGGGTTTGCGCCTATCGCCCACCGTCGCGCCCGCGACGACCCAAAGCCCTTCGTCGGCTGTGAAGGAAAAGGCAGCGAGCTTCTTCCCGCGCGCGAGGGGGAAGGTCGAGACGAATAGCGACACCTGCGTGTTGTTGTTGTAGATCGTCCATGCGCGCACGGCGTTGCGGTAGCTGCGCGAGGCCAACCAGTCGCCCACGTCGCGGCCGATGCGGACATGGAGCTCTTCCTTGGCGCCGCCCTCGTAGACGAGGTGAAGCGATCCGACGATCGGCTTGTCGTCCGGCGAAGTGAACGACGAGGCGTGCAGCAGGTAGAGGCAGTCGCCGCGAAGCGGCTTTGCGAGCTTCACTTCGGCGGACTGCGCGAGGTAGGTGCGCCTGTGCCCGCCGAGGACGATGCACGCCTTGTCCGCGCTCGTGGACGCAGGCGCGATCTGGAACGGGATGCCGCCGATGTCCTGCTCGCCGGACGGCAACATGCGCAGGTCGTTGCTGCCGAGGTCGATGAACCCGCCTTTTTGGTCGTATGCCTCGTCGTCGAGGAAGGATGAATTAGCGCCGTTCCCGAACGGAACCGGAACAAACGCGGCACTTGCGGCGAGAACCGTTGCGGCCACGCCTGCGAGGAATGTATTGACTTTGCGCATCTGCATATTTGCCAACTTTTTTGCTTTTTCGTTTTCTTGATTTGTTCAAGGGCATAATGCCCCAAACCGCGTATATTTTACAATATTCCGCGCTTCGCTGTCAATGATTGCGCAGTTTCCCAGCCGTTCACAGCGGATCAGTCACCGGGTTGGAGGGTGGGGTCGACGTCGACCGCGAGCGCAGCGTCGCCCGTGACGTTGCGCCGCCAGTAGGCGAGGCCGGCGATCATCGCCGCGTTGTCGCCGCAGTACTTCGGCTGTGCGAGGAGTAGCGGCACGCCCGCCGCCTGCGCGACTTCCGCGAGGCGCGCACGAAGGCGTCCGTTCAGCGACACGCCGCCGCCCACCACGAGCGCCTTGTATTCGCGGCGTCTCAGCGCGCGTACCGTACGGTTTGCAAGCGCACCAACAATCGCCTCCTGATAGCCCGCCACAATCCGAGCCTTCTCGGCGTCGTCCTTCGGCGGGTTCTTGCGCACTGAGTAGAGGAGCGCCGTCTTGAGGCCGGAGAAGGATACGCAGAGCTCAGCGTCGAGTCCCGCAAGCGCCGCCGTGCCGGGACGCGGCGCGCCCTTCGGGAAGCGCGGCAGGTCGTCCGTGATCGGCACGTTCCGCGCCCAGCGATCGATCACGGGCCCGCCCGGATAACCGAGGCCGAGCAACTTCGCCGCCTTGTCGAACGCCTCGCCGGCCGCGTCGTCGAGCGTCTGGCCAATTATCTTGTATTCGCCGTAGGACGGCATGTCGATCCATGTGGTGTGTCCGCCCGAGACGGCAAGTCCCAGCGCGGGCATGCAGGATTCGGGGGCGTCCACGGTCGCGTCGGAGCCAGCGTCAAAGAGGAACGGCGTGTGGAGGTGCGCCTCGATGTGGTTCACGCCGATGAGCGGCACGCCGAGCGAGAGTGCAAGACCCTTCGCTGCGTTGAGGCCCACGAGAAGCGAGCTCGCGAGTCCGGGACCGTACGTCACGGCCACGGCGTCGATAGACACGCCGCCCTTCATCGCCTCCTGCACCACTCCGTGTATCTTCTCGATGTGTGCGCGGCTTGCCACCTCCGGCACAACGCCGCCGTAGGGCTGGTGCAGCGGAATCTGCGTGTACACGACGTTCGCGAGCACCTCGCGTCCGTCCTTAACCACTGCGCACGCCGTCTCGTCGCAGCTCGTCTCAATTCCCAGGATATTCATTACCAAAACTTCCACCAGGCCTTTTTCACCGGCTCCACGCCGCCCGTGTCCTTGTAAAACTCCTTCACACGCTCCGAGCCAGCGACGTCCGGGTCGGACATCATCTCGCGCCCCCTGTATTCCAGGATGTCGGGCAGGCTCCAGAACGTGCTGTACAGGAACTTGCCCTGCGTGGCGAGGTGAAGCACCACAACCTCGCCTGTCTGCATCACGGAGATGACCGGCGGCTTCACGCGGATGACGGGTCCCAAGTCGGTTGTGCGCCACCGCCGTGTGGAGATGCCCTCGTCGCGCGCCTTCATGAAAAGGTGCTCCACCTGGTCGCGTCCCCAGTGGACAAGCTCAAAGTTGCGACGGAGACCCTCGCGGTTCGAGAACATCTGGAGCGCATTCGCGCAGTGGAGACCTGGCACCACGTCGAAACTCTTGAGAGAGCTCTCGAAGCGCATGCCGCCGTGTACCAGTACGGCACGGGCGAGATAGCGCGTGTTCTCGTCAAAGCGGAAGTGGTTCGCAAGGAACGTCTCCAGCTTCTGTCCCTCTCCGGAAAGCAGCGCGAACGGCGCCACGAACGGTTTGTCCGTAATGCGGTCGTACCGATGCTTGTCGTGCGCGCGGAACAACTCCACGAAGAGACGGTCTGATGCGCCCGGCTTGCGGCAGTCGACCACGTCCGCAGAGGCGTTCGCAACGTCCACGACGGCGCGGATGCGTTCGCCCTCAACGTACTCGTCGTGGGTCATTATGAGCTGCACCGTGATCTCGGTAGGCAGCGCAGCAGCAGACACCATCCGCACGAGGCAGGCGGCGAACAGCGGGAGGAGCATGGTTGTCGTTCTTTTCATTGTTTTTCTCCTATACTCTGATTTTCATTCCGTCATACGTGAGCCGTATCCGGCGCGGCAGACGCGCCTCGAATTCGGCGTGCTTCACGTCGTGGCACATGTGGACGAAATACCCGCGCCGCGGCGCGATCTCGTCCATGTAGGCGAGCGCGCGCTCGAGCGTGAGGTGCGTAGGGTGCGGACGCGTATCGCGGAGGCAGTCCAGCACCGCAACGTCCGCGCCGCGCATTTTTGCAAGCGTTTTCGGCGGAATATCGTAGCAGTCGCTCACGTATGCCACGCGCTTTCCATCGTGCTCGAAGAGGTAGCCGCACGTTGGCGTGTTGCCATGCACGACGGGAAGCGGCGTCACGCGTACGTCGCCAAGGTGGAACGCGCGCGTCGCTCGGTGGAATTCAATCATCGGACGGTACAACCCCAGTTCGTTCGGTTTCGTGCCGATGTATGGAAAGATGCGGTGCATTGCGTCAATCGTCTCGGGCGAGGCATAGCAAGGCAGAACCGTCTTCCCGTTTAGCGTGTTGAACCGACGCAGGTCATCGAATCCGGCAATGTGGTCCATGTGCACATGCGTGAGCAGACACGCACGCACGTCCAAGACACCCAACTCAAGGCACGCAATGCGGAACTCGGGCGGCGCATCCACCACGAACGCCATACCCGGCGTCTGCACGTAGAGTCCCGTGCGACGGCGCCGGTCACGCGGATCGTCGGAAGTGCAAGTCGGGCACGTACACCCGATCTGGGGCACGCCGACGGAAGTACCCGTCCCGAGGAATGTCAAGCGCAAGGACATGGCGCATATTATACCATGTTTCGGCGCGAGAACTCGCAGCCGCAGTAAGATTGCCGGTAAAGGCCCAGCTCGGCAGCACGCCGGAGCGAGCGCAGGAAGCCGTCCTTCTTCTTGAAATCGACGGGCAGGAACTTCGGCGCGGCCGCCGCCGAACCGCCGCAGTCCTTCGCGGAAACGCCCCATGCGGCGTCCGCACCCGCCTCAAACACCATCGGGCTCACCTTGTGGGGTGAGACGGTGAGCGACGTGGTGAACGCCTCATAACCGTGCTCCGCCGCCCACGCCGCCGCGCGCGCAAGGTTGTAGCGAAAGCACCGCGCACACCGCGCGCCCTTCTCAGGCGCGTCCTCAAAACCCTTCGCGACCTTCTCAAGCCAGTCTTCGTGGTCGTAGGAATCCGCCACCAGCTCCACGCCGTCGGCCTCGGCCAGCTTGCGCGCGTTCGCGAGCCGCTTCTCGAACTCCGCCTCCGTGTCGATGTTGGAGTTGGAGAAGAAGAGTGCGACCTCGTTACCGAGGTCGCGCAGCGCGGGCACGCACGCGCTCGCGCACGGCCCGCAGCACGTATGAAGCAACACCCTCACGCCCGGTAGTTCGGAGCTTCCTTCGTGATTGTGATGTCGTGCGGACGCGCCTCGCGGAGGCCCGCCGTCGTGATGCGGTAGAACTTGCCGCGCTCCTGCAGCTCGGTGATCGTCTTCGTGCCGCAGTAACCGAGCGACGCACGAAGACCGCCGCAGAACTGCGTCATGATGGAGTGGACGCGGCCCGAGTACGGCACCATGCCCTCAATGCCCTGCGGCACGAGGTCGTCGTCCGCCTCGTTGTCCTGGAAGTAGCGCGCGCGCGAGCCCTTGCCGTTCTTGAGCGCGCCGAGCGAACCCATGCCACGGTACACTACATATTGGCGTCCGTTCTGGTATATCTTCTCGCCGGGGCTTTCCTCGGTGCCCGCGAGCACGCTGCCGAGCATCACGCTCGCCGCGCCAGCCGCGAGCGCCTTCGGCACGTCGCCGGAGAGCTTGATGCCGCCGTCCGCGATCACGGGAACGCCCGTGCCGCGCAGCGCCTTCGCCGCATTGTAGACGGCCGTGAGCTGCGGGATGCCGACGCCGCACACGACGCGCGTGGTGCAGATCGATCCGGGGCCGATGCCCACCTTCACGGCGTGCGCGCCGGCCTTCGCGAGCGCCACGGCCGCCTCGCCCGTCGCGATGTTGCCCGCGATCACGTCCACCTTCGGGAAGTGCTTCGTGATCCACGTGGTCATGTCCATGATGCCCTTCGTGTGTCCGTGCGCTGAATCGACCACCACCACGTCTACGCCCGCGTCGGAGAGCTTCTCCATGCGCGCGTAGTCGCCCGTGCCGCCGGAGACGGACGCGGAGACGCGCAGGCGGAACTTGTCGTCGCGGTTGATGGTGGAGTCCTTGTTCTCCACGATCTGCTGCACGTCCGTGAAGGAGTAGAGGCCCACGAGACGTCCCGCCTTGTCCACGAGCGGCAGCTTGCCGATCTTGTTGGCGCGCATGATCTCGTACGCCTTCTTGAGCGAGGTGCCGGGCTTCGCGGTGATGGTGGCGGCCGTCATCACCTCGGCGAGCTTCGCGGCCGTCATCGGCGCGTAGCGCATGTCCGAGCTCGTGATCATGCCCACGAGGCGCTCCTGGTCGTCGAGAACCGGGAAGCCGTTGAACTTGAGGCCCATACGCTTCTTTTCGGCACGGAGGAAGCTGATGTCGTCGTTCGCGTGGAAACAGACGGGCTTCGCGATGAGGCCGTTGAGGTAGTTCTTCACCTTGGCCACCTGCGCGGCCTGCTCGTCGTTCTCGAGGTTCTTGTGGATCACGCCGATGCCGCCGGCAAGCGCCATCGCGATAGCCATTGGCGCTTCGGTCACGGTGTCCATCGCCGCAGAGATGAACGGGATGTTCATCTTCTGGCGGCTCGTGAGCTGCGTCTCGAGCGACGTGTCGTCCGGAAGAAAATCCGCATACTGCGTGACGAGCGTCACGTCGTCGTAGGTGAGTCCCTCGTAGGGAAACGCCTTCATGAACGAGTCAAGATACTTGTTGATAGCCATTGTCTGCTCCTAGTCTGTGCTTTTTCCCGTATAGTTATACGCTTTTGTGCGGCCAAAGTCAAGCAGAAACAGCCAAAAAACTCCGACCCCCGACCATACCGACGTCGCCGCCGCCCAGTAGAACGGGCTGCAGCCCGTTCACTTCGTCGTCCCCCCCTCTCGAACCCTACCCTCTTTTTGTCGTACGCTTGTTGTACCCAACGCGCCGTGCGGTAGGGCGCGATCACCGAGCGCGCCGCAAGGTGGGGCGAGCCGTCCCGGCGAGCCGCCGCCCCTACTGCACCACCACCACCTTGAAGAACCGCATCGCCGCCTTCTCCGCCGCCGTCGACTTCCACTCGCCATTCAGCACATCAACAGCCCCGTTAAAGGGGTATTTTTAGGTTCTTTAAATAAAACCACCCCCTTAACTTGCCATTTCGCGGCAGATCTGCTATGGCTTCTACTTCGCCACAAATACCGACAACCGAATCAACTACGGGCCGCGCTTGAGAATGTGGTCTACACCTACGCCCGTTCCCACGGCTATGCGGCAAGCATCGGGCGAATAGGTCCGCTTGAATGCGATTTCATTCTCCGCAAGGGCGATGCCGGATACGCCTACGTGCAGGCGTGCATGACCATGATGAACGACCGCAAAACCGAAGACCGAGAATACGCGACGCTGGAGAAGATTCGCGACAACTATCCAAAGTACATCCTCACGCGCAACGATCCCATCCAGCAGCGCAACGGCATCATACACGCAAACCTTCCGGAGTTCATGCGCGACGGCACCGCGTTCTGAACCACAGGCCAAACACGCCCCCCGTCGCGCCCGTTGCGGGATGGTCGCGCTTGTCGGGGTGGCGGGCGTCTCGCCCGCAACTGGGCCAACGGGCGTCCCGCCCGTTGCGGGATGGTCGCGCTTGTCGGGGTGGCGGGCCTCCGCGCCCGCAACTGGGACAACGGGCATCTTGCCCGTTGCGGCCCCTACCGCCCCACCACCACCACCTTGAAGAACCGCATCGCCGCCTTCTCCGCCGCCGTAGCCCCTTCAACCGCTTTCTACTCACCGCCAACGTCACCACCACAAAATGAGAAAACAGGTCACCTGTTTTCGCACTCCCTTAATCCCCCCTTGACTATATGCACATAATCATGTACACTACTTGGCATCCAACAAGGAACACCAGCCATGCCGACAGCCAAAGTAAAAACCAGTACCTCCACGCATCCCCGCAAGCGCCCGTTTAACTGGACGCCGCGTCTCTCCGAGGACGTCATTTCCTTTTCCAAATGCCGCAACAACCTCGCCGCATGTCTGAAACGCGTAGGCGAGACGCATCGCCTCATCTTCATCACGCAGAACGGACGCCCAACTTCCTTCATCGGCAACATCGAAGACTGGGATGCATTCGTCGAGACGCAGGAATTGATGGCTGACGTGCGTGCGGCGGAAACGGAACTGGACGCCGGGCAAGGTATTCCTCACGCCGAGCTGAAGCGCCAGGTCGAGGTTGAAGGCGAAGCGATGCGCAGGGAACTCGGACTATGATCCGCTGGTCCCCGCGAGGCAAAAGACGGCTTCTCGGCTGTATGCGGTATATCGCCGAGCAAAGCCAGGACTGGCCGACCGTCATCAATTGGCGTAATCGTGTTTACGAAGCCGTCGAGCATCTTGAAGATTTTCCGGAGTCCGGAACGATCGTGCGCGAACTGAACCGTAAAGACATTCGCGAGGTCATTGTAGGCGACTACCGTGTCATCTACCGCGTCAAGCGTAGAACACCCGAAGTCATCTCCGTACGCCATGGCCACTTCCTGATCCGCTCCATCCTTTCACTGTAGTATCAAAACAGGTCAGACCTGTTTTTACACTGCAGCGAGCCGCACCCCTACTGTCCCCTCACCGCCATGTCCAGCAACAGTTCAGAAGGAGTGCCCGCAGATGTTATCAGCAAGTAATCCCTCGCACGAGTACAGGCGACATACAGCAGATTGCGCTCCGTATCGTAGATTTCCTCCAGCCCGGCAATGAGGTCTGCTTCCGCAAGGCGGTCGGGCGACGGTATGACGCCGCTGTCGCACGCCATGACCACAGCCGCTCGGTATTCCAGCCCTTTTGCCTCAAACATCTCTGCAAGCCTTGGCTTTACTTGATCATTCCCGCACACGCTCCGCTCAAGCGCAGAAACCGCCCGACCATATTCGTTTTCACTGCGGTAGAATATCGCGATCTGGTCTGCCGGGACGTTCAGTTCGTTGACCAAGCGGTCAATCCATTTGGCAACGCCCTTCTCTTCCTCTTCCTGCGTCTTGAACTGTCGGATTTCAGGCTGAGGCCCCGAGAGGAGCGAAACGGTTCCTTCGCGGTTCTGGGAAATATCGTCTGCATCATTTGCGTCAAGGTTCGTCAGTCGATCCGCCATCGAACGTATTTCCTGCGTCGTGCGGTAATTGACCTTCAGGACGCGGCTCCGGCCGCGCAGGTCTATGCCGTGCGGCTTCCACGGAAATGAGAAGCGGATGATCCGCTGACCGATGTCCCCGGCGAAAAACGCCTTTCCATTGGGACCAAGATAGGCCGTCAGAAAGTCCAATTCGATTTCACAAAGATCCTGGCATTCGTCCACGACGACATGCGTATGGTAACGCGGCGCATCGGGATGTGTGCGGTAATAGTCGGCGAGCCGTGCGTACATCTGCTCCGTCGTCACATACCCGTCGTCACGGTTGATGCTTTCATAGACATATTGCAGGACACGCCAGATCGCCTTGCGCTTCTCAGCCGACAATCGTATGTGGACACCGCGCCGCCGCGTCTTGAGGTACTCGTCTTCCGTCGTAATCTGACGTGGCTCCACCACGCGCTCGAACTCCGAAAGCGCGAATTGTGGCGTGATGCCGTCAGGCAGTTCCGCCGCGTGGACCTGCAAGACCGCCAGTGCATCGCGACGCAGCACCGTATGCGGTATGATCGGTCCATGCCCGGGGAACAGAACGTCAAACCGGCCACGCGCGAATTTCGCAAGCGTCGTCACGTCGCAACGCTCCAGGGCCCTCGGCGACATCAGCGGACAACACCGCCGCCGCAAATCGCACACAAGCGGATTCGAGAATGTCGTCACGAGAACCCGAGCCCCGGCATCCGCCTCCAAAACGTACTTGGCATGGTGGAGCGCCACGACCGTCTTTCCCGTTCCCGCGCTACCACAGACGCGAAACGGCCCGTTGTATGAATGGTAGGCGATCCTACGCTGCGACGGATGGAGATAGACGCACCAGGTGTCCCAATCTGCGCTTCCAAGAACCGCCTTGAGATCGTCGTCTTTGGAGACGACCCACCAGCTTTGCGGATTCCACGTGTCGCTTTCGCTCTTGCCATCATCGTGCTTCGGTATCTCGGGACGTTCCCCAACGGCAATGGACAACACCGCCTCCGCGGCATCTGGCGGCAGGTGATGCTCGCCGATGTCCAGCAGTTCGTCTTCATCCGTCGCCGACATCACCCGCTCAATCCACGCCTCGGGTACGCCAAAGGCAAGCAGATCGTCCCGGCCTACGCCTACCAGATCGCACAAGGTCTTTTTCGGTATCGCTGCACCATGCGCTCCCTGCTCTGTAATCGGTGCCGGAATCGGCGGCTCTGCCGTCACTTCCGGAATCTCGACGATCTGCATGGCGTGCGTGACGGGATGCTCCGTAAGGACGTGACGCGACGCCCACAGGTACGCCTTGTCGTGGTGGTCCGTCCAGCAGAGGATCATCCCGCCGTCGCCTTCGCGTTTCAGGATGATGCGCAAGTCGCCGTTCGCATAGGCGCTCCACCATCCTCCATTGCCGTCCACCCTGTGCAGGGAGAGCGTCCGGGCCGTCGGATCCATCTCCAAATCAAGGACCGTCCGCGAGACAATCCCCTGTTCCTTCTGCGGCAGCCTCTTGAGCTGCCTCATGAAAGTCTCCGCGATGATAAACGCCATTTCACTTCACCTCGAATATCTTCATCACTTCGTCGCCGAAGTGGTTGATCACCTTGACCGCGATCTGCCCCGATTTCGGGCGCGCGAACGGACGCGACACGCTCCGGGCAACCGACGCCCACTCCTCCTCGTCGATGTCGTTCTTGAGGAACACCTTGAACGCCTTGTACACGTCCTCGCGCCCCGGGAAATAGACCTGCCGCGCGAAGAACGCCTCTCCCGAGTAGTCCGTGTCGAGCATCCAGCAGTCAATGGCGTCCGAGTTGTCGCTCCGCACCTCGTTCCGTTTCGGGTCATAGACGTCCACACCCTTGATCTCCACCGTGAAGAGGTCGTCCTCCGTGTGGACGAGCGCGATGTCCGGCTCGCCGAAGATGACGAACGGATTACCCGACCCCGTATCCTTCAGGTCGGTGGACATGTGGAGGTCCGAGTTCATGCGCGCCTGCAACACCTTGAGCCGCCCCATCGACGACTCGCTCCCCTCCTCCACGTACGCCTCGAAGTTGAACGCGCAGTAAATCAGCACGTCGAACCCGCACTCCAGCGCCTCGCGCGACGCCTCGCGCACGTCACGCCGCGTGACGCTGCCGAACTCCGGACCGAACGCGACGGCGTACCGCTTGGACTTCCCGTTCTCGCCGGCCTCACCCCACGCCTCCGCCGCAATGTGCTTTCCGTTCGCCCACGGCTCGACGCTCAGGAACGTGATGCGGTCAGACTTCCGCGCCTGCTTGACGCCGTTCCGCCGCAACGTGCGGATCATGCGCGTGACGTAGTTCGCGCCGTTGCCGTAGTCAATGGAGTTCGCCAACTTCACGGCCGGGTCGGAGAGCGTTCCGTCCGCCTCGCTGACAAGCGACCGCACCGGCGCGATCGACTCGACCGTGAACGGCCCCGCCACGCGCACGCGCTTCTTGTCCTCGTACGGCCTGTCGTAGAGATATTCCGTCTCGGCCGTGCGCGCAATCGAATCATCGATCTCCTTCTGCCGCTTGCGTTTCATCTCCATGAACGCACCATGCAGCATCTTCGCCTCCTCCGACCATCCCTCCGGCACCTCAAACGGCACTTCCCATTCCTGGTAGGGCGGTCGCCCCGCGACCGCCGAACTGCCCGTCACCTCCCCCAACCCCTTCCTCAACCTCTCGCTCTCCGCCTCGTACTTCTCCCAGATGGTGTCGATCTCGCTGTTGTTGGCAATCGCCTTGAGCGTGATATGTGGCACGCGCTGATAGACGAACCCCTGCGAAATTTTCCCGAATGTAGGACGCTGGATCACACGTCCCGTAATCTCCATCTCCTTCTTCAGCCCCGCCTCGGAATCGGCCAGCAGATAATACGGATACTTCGCCGTCATCAACCGCTTGCGCGCCAACGCAAGCGCCACACGCGACGTGTCAATCGTGATCCAGCGCCGTCCCCACTGTTCCGCCACATACGCCGTAGTCCCCGAACCGCAAGTCGGATCAAGCACAAGGTCACCAGGATCAGTACACATCAACATACAACGCTGAATAGCCGAAGGAGCGGTTTCTACGATATAGTTTCGCGACTTTCTATTTAGGGTATCGGTCCAGATGTTATTCATTGGCATAACCGGATAGTCATCAACGTACATAACATACGCTAGATTTCGCCCTGTCGACATGATACGATTAGCACGTACAACTCGATACATATTCGAAATTGATGTTGACCATTGCCGATCTTTGGGAGGATAATAATTTTTCCCATCCACTACAAGAGGTGTTTCTCTGTGTTTGGGATTATCATGTTGTGAACATGGATTCGATTGTTTAAATATTCTCCAGTCAGCAGGCAATGTATCAATCACCTCTTTCTCATCAGAAGTTAAAGGGCGCCTTATTCCATCAATTTCTACTTGATCATACCTTTCTCCAGTTGATTCCCCTTCTCCTGGTCTCTTTTCAAAGAACGCCTCTCTGAATTTCAATTGTGACTTATCTTTCGCAAAATATAAAATCAAATCTGCCACGCATGCCAAGGTAGTAGATGTCGCGGTGCCTCCTTTTTTCAAGACAATCATGCTGACGAAGTTTTTCTCTCCAAATACCTCATCCATTACGGCACGTACTTTGTGAACATTCTCATCACCTATCTGCACAAAAACGCTTCCACTCTCCGTCAGCAAATCCCTCGCCACTGTCAACCTGTCCCGCAAGTAACCGAGATACGAATGGATCCCGTCGTGCCATGTGTCGCGGAATGCCTTGACCATCTCAGGCTCTCGTGTAATGTCCTCCTTCTTGCCGTCCTTGACGTTCGTCGATTTCGTGCTTGGCTGCCAGTTGGAGTTGAACTTGATTCCGTAGGGCGGATCGAAGTAGATCATCTGCACCTTGCCGCGCAACCGCTCGTTTTCGGCGAGTGACGCCATCACTTGGAGCGAGTCGCCGAGGATCATGCGGTTCTTCCACCCTTCCTCGTGTTCGTAGAAGCTTGGGCGGGCGTTCGGGTCGAAGTCTTCCGAGAGTGCGGCAAATGTCAGCTGTGCGTCTGCCGCGTCGCGGCGGATCGCCGTCTGACGCTTCATCTCCTCGATCAGCAATCGCGGGAATATCTTTTCCTGCTGGTAGATGAATGGCGCCGCCGTTTCCAGCGTGGCGGCTCCGCCGGGTTGTTTGCCGCGCCAGATGTATTGCGGGTCGAGATCGGAATCGCGCGCAGCGAATTCCTCGGAGAGGTCGGGCGCGTCTGTACGCTCCAGCGAATAGGAAACGTTCGGGGTCGGACGCCCCAGCAACTCCTCCGTGGCGATGCCGCTGTATTCGCCCGTCGGCAGAGTCGGACGGGAGAACTCCCCGTGCATCTCGTAGTCTTCAATCGGCGTAGCCGCCGGTTTCTTCGATGTGTTCCTTGCCATGTCAGCTATTCTCCGTAAACGCCTTTATTTGTGCCGCGTATGCGGCGCGGCAGTTTTCCAGCTTCGCCTCGTCGTCGGCAAAGATGCCGCCGGTGAAATGTTCCTCGTTGAACTCGACGAACGCCCAACGTCCGTACGTTTTGAGCTTGTTGACACCAGGAATCCAGTACGTCTCCATCGTCGATTTCTTCGCGTTCGCGTCAAGGTAACGGTAACCCTTCACCTCGGCGACAAGGTGGAGCGGATCATCCGGGCCGTGTCCGTCATCCACGAGAATGATGAAGTCAGGTAGGTACTGCCGTTGCTCGTTGCCGATCATGTACGGCACCTCAAAGCCAAGTCCGCTGTTCTTCACGTAGGCGAGCGTCTGCGGGTGTTCCTCGACGACGTGGCAGAGGATTTCCTCCCACCCCGAATCGCAGACGGCGTAATTGACATGCGATTTGTCCGGTGCCGTCTCGTGCAGTATCTTCTTGCTGGAAATGCGGAAGTTGACGGAAGACGTAGAACCTGTCGGCAGAAAGTCGTCCAGCAACACGGACACGCTCGCCGTCTCCTCTTCGGTCGCCCTGCGGACGATGGCGTCGTTCACGCGGTTACAGGCTTCGTCCGTGTAGTTGGGGAACTCCACGACAATGTCCGCCGTTGCACCGCCCTGGCATTTAAGATATCCGCTGTTTATCCACTCGGTGAACAAGGCGCGGACCTGACCGAACAGCAGCACCCTGTCCATCGCGGCATTTTCACCGTAGAACTTATCGACAAAACGTTTCGCAAGATGCATGACGATGTCGGATTGCCGCCGATTGCCGCCGCGATAGACAAGATGTTCCCGCTCGCCGATGGCACCTGCGGTTATGACTTGATTTGGACCGATGTCGCGCGGGGAAATGACGAGTTCGGAACTTTCGTCGAAATTCGCCTCAAGCTTCTCACCTGGGTGTTTCCGTTCGAGATAGTAGCCGAGAACGCGCGGGAAGCGAATGACGAGCGCGTCGCGCTCTGGCTTCACGGCATGGACATGCACGACATCCGGCGGAAGAATCGGCGGCGGGTTCTTGACTCCTGACGCAAAATGGAACGGGATGCCGAAGATGTCCGAGTATTCGGGATTGTAGAGGCCCGTCTCGTCGTTGACCTCATAGTTGAGGCGGCGCAGGCCTCGCCCGACGACCTGCTCGCAGAGGAGCTGCGTGCCGAACGCGCGCACGCCGAGGATGTGCGTCACGGTGTTGGCGTCCCAGCCTTCCGTGAGCATGGAGACGGAGACGACGCATCTGATGGACTCGCCAAGCTTGCCGGGCTTGCCGACCGTGTTCATCACTTCTCGGAGGATGTCCTCGTCGCTCAGGTTCTCCGCCTTCTGCACTTCACCGCGGTTGCGGAGTTCACGTTTGAACGTCTCGATCTCAGCGGCGGCCGCCACGCGGAAGTCGTCCGCCAACGCCTCGCCGGATTCAAGTTGCGTTGAGTCAATCAACAGGGTGTGAGGACGCGACAGCGGCTGGTCCTCCTCGTCGTAGTTGTCGAAAAGCTCACAAGCACCTTTGACGTGCTGAACCGATCCATCCGCATCCGTGATGTCGAAACCGGAGACGAACTGGTAGACGATCTTTGAAATGGCCGTGTTCTGGCACACGATGATGAAGCACGGCGGCGCCTTGCAGCCTGCTGCCTCCCAGTCGTCAAACACCTTCCTGTAGCCGTCATACAGCACATTGATAGCCATGTGGAGGAGGTTTGGAATCTTGCGCGGGTCGTAGGCGTCCGCCTTCGCCTTTCCGCGCAAGGCGCAGAACGCCTTGCCCTCCTTGCTCTCCTTGAGGTGTTTCCAGAGCTCGCGGTACTTGGGAAGTTCCGCCTGCGTGACGACGTTGTCGTCGATGGGGATGCGCGGCAGCTTGACGATGCCGCACTCAAGCGCGTCCATGAGCGAGAAGTCGCTCACCGTCCATGGGAAAAGCGTCCCTTCCTTGTAGCCACTGCCACTCAGGAAGAACGGCGTCGCGGAAAGGTCGATGACGCGGGCATCCGGCATCTTGGCGCGGATGGCCTCAAGGCCCGATATCCAAAGGCGTGCCGTCTCCTCGTTCTTCTTCGCCTCATCACGGCTGTCTGCGTCTATCTCCTCCTCCGCGTCCCCTTCTGCATCATCAGGACGATGCCGGTAGCAATGGTGCGCCTCGTCGTTGATCATGAGGATGTTCTTGAGACCAGCCGCTTCCTTCAGCACGCGCGACACCATCTGCGACGGCGTCTCTATCGTCTGAGGCCCGCCTTCTCCAGAGGGACCGACAAGCATGGCCTTCGTCCCCGCTGAAAGTTCAAGCAAGCTCTTCCGCTGGAATGCGTGGTAGTTCGTGATGACTATGCGCGCGGATTCGATGAGCGGAAGCATGTCTTTGGGAACGAGGTTCCTGTGCTGGTAGTAGGACTCATCGTCGTTTGGCAACAGGACGCGCAGACGGTCCTTGATCGTGATACCGGGCGTCGTAATGAGAAATCCGTTTGTAAACTTGGCGCTGATTCCGTGGCGTGCGGCGTTCACCGTCTGCCAGGCGATGATCATCGCCATCACGGTCGTCTTGCCCGCGCCCGTCGCGAGCTTGAGGGCGATGCGGTAGAGGTTCTTGTCCGCATCGTCGTTCGCAAGGGCGATCTTCGCGAGGAACTTCTTGCCGACGGCAGAAGACGGCGCGACCTCCGTCAGCCAGATCAGCGTCTCGACGGCCTCAACCTGACAGAAGAACGGGCTGACATCCGGGAAATTCTCCTTGTTGCGCCAGTGGCGGAGCAGACGCGCCGTCTCGGCCGTCACATTCCACCGATCCTGTTGAAGCCTGCGCCACACATCGACTTCCTTGCGAATAGAGTTGATCAAGTCGTTCGTCCCGTAATCGACGCCGTCCTCGTTTTCCGCGAAAAGATCGGCTTGTGCCATGCCGCCGCGTCGGCGTGCGGCTGCAATGGGGGATTTCAAACTCGATGGACGGCGGAACTCGTTGACCTTCGCCGTCGGCTGGTTGTTCTCGTCCATGTCCCAGTGCCGTGCTGGGTATTCGTATGGCGAATTGAGAATAGGGTTATGGGCAAATGTCCGCTCAACATTCTTCGTCACGACTTCACAGTCGTTCTCGTAAGTGTCCATCCAGTTCTATTCTCCTTTTCCGTGCCTGTTCCGATGAGAGCAGACCGGCGGCACGGAAAAGAAAGGCGGCGCACTCTCTTGATTCGAGTCTTCTGAAGGCGCCGGTAAGAGCCTGGATGAAACAAGAATAGAAAGTGCGCCGCGTGGATGTGAATCCACACGTGCGCACAGTCGTATTTCGCTCCATCCTGAAGAAGTTACCGGCTTTTCAGAAAGCTACTCTACGCTGTTGCGTACGTTGCTGGGGGCCTTTCGGGCTTGCCCAGCTCCTCGGAGGGGAGCGGCGGTTTCATCGAAACCGCCCTACCGTTTCGGTCACGCGGGACGCGTGACCCTACCATTGTTCCGAGGTTCTGGCCGTTCGAGTGTAATTTGCAAAGTTCAGGCACCCTCGCGAGACGCCCATTTTACATTTTACACTTTACATTTTACACTCTTCCGGCCCGGTGGCGGGTACTCGGTGCCGCTCTTCGCCGCGCAATCGCGTCACGAAAAGCCGTACCCGCCGATATCAAAGATCAAACATCCCGCCCTTTGAGAGGCAAGACGGAAATAGTATGCCACATTCCCCCGCCCAACGCAAGCGGGATTTTGGAAAATTGAAGTTTTGCGCGTGGGGGCGCAGGGGTTGACGAGAGACGCGAGACGATAGACGCGAGCGGAGACTTGAAGACGTTAGACCATGAGGCAATGCGGCCTCGCCAATGTCTCATCGTCTCACGTCTCGACTCGTCTATCGTCTCACGTCCCCGCGCGTACGCCCACCTCGCCGGCGGCGCTCACGTGCGCGGTATGTCACTTATGCGAATATGTGACGTACCGGGTACGGGGTGTGAACTTACGGTGCGGAACAGGGAGGCGAGGCGTCATTTCAGATTTTAATTCCTCTCGTCAACATTCATGCCGATTGATCCTTGACTACCTCCACGCCCGCAAGCTTC
>CACWIW010000064.1 GCA_902761035.1 uncultured bacterium
AGGAGTTTGCTAAAAATGAGTATGCTGCCTATCTGGTTATTGACTTTGCGAAGGCGTCGCGCAAGGTCAAAGGCTATTTCGAGGACTATCTTGATGACCTCGATACCTTCTTCATGTACTTGTGTGCCGCCTATCACGTAACGCTTGTCCCAGGAAACAGCGTAATAATATTCGATGAAGTGCAGAGGTTTCCGCGAGCCCGCGAGGCGATCAAGTACCTTGTTGCGGACGGACGTTTCCATTACATCGAGACAGGTTCGCTCATTTCAATCCGCAAGAACGTCAAGAACATCGTCATACCGTCGGAGGAGTACCATGTGAAGATGTTCCCCATGGACTTCGAGGAGTTTCTCTGGGCGACTGGGAATGCGGCCATGCAGCCGCTGATTGAGCGACGTTTTGCCGAGCGTGCGCCGATGGGCGAGGGAATGCACAGGCAGATGATGGACGTGTTCCGCCAATATCTTGTGGTTGGTGGCATGCCGCAGGTCATCAAGACATTCGTCGAGACGCACGACCTTGCCAAGGTGGAGTTTGAAAAGCGCAACATCATCAGTCTTTACCGCGACGACATACACAAGTTCGCAGGAGCTCTCCGCCTGAAGGTCGCGTCCATATTCAGCGAGATACCTGCGCAGTTATCAAAGCACGAAAAGCGCTTTGCCGTGTCTTCTCTAGCGGAAGGAGCCAGGGTGCGCGACTACGATGGGGCCTTCGAGTGGCTGAAGGCGGCGATGACAGTGAACGTCTGTTACGGGGCGAGCGAACCTAACGTCGGTCTCAGGATCAACATGGATCGCACGACGCTCAAATGCTATCTTGGCGACACGGGGCTTCTTGTCTCGCTGGCGTTCGATGAAAGCGAACTTGCTGCAAGGGACATCCACAATCGGCTTCTCAATGACGACATCGAACTAAACGAGGGGATGATCGTGGAGAACGTGGTCGCGCAGATGCTCCGAGCAGCGGGGCACAAGCTGTACTTCTACTCCAATTCCGACCGTAACGTTGCCGAGAACCGCATGGAGATTGATTTCCTCATCGCCAAGTCAAAGACGCAGACGCGGGGAAACGTGTCGCCGATAGAGGTAAAGAGCGGGCGCAAGTACTCGACGGTTTCGATGGACAAGTTCCGTGCCAAATACGCACCTTTCCTTGACACGCCTTTTGTCCTGCACAAGAAGGATCTTCAAGTCAAAGACGGCGTTGTCTATCTGCCACTTTACATGGCGCCAATGCTTGTTAGACGTCAGTGAATACATAAAATAGGAATAAGCGAAGATGAAGTTAAAAGAGAAGACGCTGGTCGGCGGATGCGCCGGCGAGGAAGACGGCTGGAACACGCAGCTGCTGTATTTCACGGGCTCGTCCTTGAGCCGGGATGACAAGCGGCTCTTCATGATCTCCGACAAGGGAGGTTCGCCGAACATTGTCATGCGCGACCTTGAGAAGGGGACGGAAAAGACGCTCACGCAGAACAGCAACGGCACGATGAAAAGCTACGTCTATTTCGACTGCCGTCCGGGAATAGGGTTGAGCAAGGCGAGCGTGTGCCTCGACGCCGAACGGCGCATCGCCTACTTCATCCAGGACAACTCCATCTGCCGCGTGGGCGAGGACGGCGTGGTCGCGAAGCTGGCCGCCGTACCGGCGGACCGCGTGACGGCGTTCACGCACGTCTCGTCCGACGGACGCCTCCTCTGCGTGCCCATGACGGACGCCCGCGCGCTCGACTACGATCCCGAGACGGAGGGAAGCGGACTCGACAGGCGTCCGATCTACAACATCGACGGCCGGGTACAGCAGGAAAAACTGAGTTCCTACCTCTGCGTCTACGACACGGCAAGCGGCGCACTCGTCTATGAGAAGAAGCTTCCCCTCTGCTGGATTACGCACGTGCAGTTCAACCCCGTCGATCCCGAGATCATCATGTACAACCACGAGTGGCCGATCTCCGACTGCGGCATCCGCAGGATATGGATCTACGACCATCGGCAGGACGCGATCCGCCAGGTGCGTACCGAGGGCGCCGATACGCTTGGCAATCCGCGCGGCTTCGCCCGGAAGCGCGGAGACTGGGTGTGCCACGAGATGTGGAGCGACGACGGCAGGATCGTCATCTACCACGGCGGGTACGAGAACGGTCCCGCGATGGTGGGGCGGTACGAACTGGAAAGCGGACGGTACTGGGAAATCGCCCTGCCGGACGACTACAACGCCTACGGGCACTTCACGATGGACCACGACATGAACCTCGTGTGCGACGGCTACTTCAAGTTCCCGGAGGACGTGAAGGTCGTGCGCGAGAACAGTACGGACAACGGGCCCGATCCGCACAAGAAGGACGGCGAGTACATCAGCAAGGTGGTCCCCGACTGGGACAGAGGCGTTCTCACGTGGATTCCGCTCTGCAAACATTCGAGCGACTGGCTCGGACAGGACGCGCACCCGCATCCCATCTACTCCCACGACGGAAAACGCATATTCTTCAACAGCAGAAGCGGGCGCTACGTGAAGGTCTATTGCGTTGAAGCAGCGGCATGTCAGTAATGGCATTTGTCGGTTTGTCGCTGAAACACTAAAGGATGAAGGAATAATGTCGATGAAGAATATTTTGCTGATGGGTGGATGCCTAATTGGCACGTTCGTCGCAGCGGGGGCGGAGTATGATTACGTGTCCGCGCCGGAGGCGCCGTTCAAGATGCCGGACGTTCCCGTGTGGCGCGTGCCGGCGTGCGAGTTCCCGATTACGGACTACGGCGCAGTGACGGGGGCGGTCAAGAACACGGAGGCCTTCGCGAAAGCGATCGCGGCGTGTTCCGCGGCGGGCGGCGGACGCGTGGTGGTGCCGGAGGGCGACTGGCGCACGGGCGCGATCCACCTGAAGAGCAACGTCGCGCTCGACCTGCGTGAAGGCTCGCGCATCGTGTTCACCGATGACCCGGCGGACTACCTCCCCGCCGTCCACACCAACTGGGAGGGCGTGGAGGCGATGGGCTACTCCCCGCTCATCTTCGCCTACTGCTGCACGAACGTCGCCATCGTCGGCAAGGGGCGGATCGCGCCGGAGACGGATCTGTGGCGCACGAAGTGGGACAACCGCAACACGCCCATGCACAAGGCGTTCATCGCCACGCTCTACGACTGGTGCTCGATGGGCATCCCGCTCGAGAAGCGCGACATCACCCGCTTCCCCGGCTCCCACGCCCGCCCGCACCTCATCCAGATCAACCGCTCGGCGAACATCCTGCTGGAGGACTTCCTCATCCGTGGATCGCCGTTCTGGAACATTCACTTGTTCCACTCCGAGAACGTCGTCGTGCGCAGGGTCGACATCTACTCGCACGGACACAACACCGACGGAATCGACATCGACATGACGAAAAACGTGATCGTTGAGAACTGCATCTTCGACCAGGGCGACGACGCGGTCATCCTCAAGGCCGCACGCAACCACGACGCCTGGCGACTCGGGCGCAGCACGGAGAACGTCGTCGTGCGCCACTGCACGGTGAGAAACGGACACGTCCTCCTGGGTGCGGGCAGCGACGTCTCGGGCGGAATCCGCAACGTGTTGATGCACGACTGCCAGATGGTGGGGAACGTGAACAACATTTTCTTCGTGAAGACGAACGAGCGACGCGGCGGATTCGTGGAGAACATCTACATGAAGGACTGCTCCGTGGAGATGCGCGGGAAGTCCGTTCCGACAAGCGTGGTGGGAATCGAGACGGACGTCCTGTACGAGTGGCGCAACCTGCCGACGTGGGAGGTGCGCGTGACGCGCATCCGCAACATCTGCGCGGAGAACGTCCGAGCACAGCGGGCGCGGCATCTCCTGATGGTCCATGGCGACGCGCGCGATCCCGTGGACGGCGTGACGCTCAAGAACGTGACGTGCGGCGAGACGACGCAGGAGGAGATCGTGGTCGTCAACGCGAAGAACGTGACGATGGACGGCAAGCCGATCCCCTCGCTTCCCGGCAAGGCACCGACATGGTGATTTTTCTCAAACAGGCAGACAAGGAGACATGAGATGAAAATCGTTTTCATGAGTGACGTACACGGCGTGCCGTCGACGCTGAAGGCCGCGCTTTCGGCGGCGGACACGCTTGGCTACGAGCGGCTCGTGCTGCTGGGCGACCTGCTCTACCACGGTCCGCGCAACGGCGTGCCGAACTTCTACGACCCGGAGGAAGTCGCGAAGACGCTGAACGGTCTGAAGGAGAAAGTCGTCGCCGTTCGCGGCAACTGCGACGCGGAAGTCGACCAGCTCATGTTCGAGTTCCCCATGATGGGCGACTACGCCGTTCTCGACGCGGGGACGGAGACGTTCTTCCTCACGCACGGACATCTCTGGAACGAAAACCGCCTGCCGCCGGTCGGCATGGGCACGGTCCTCGCGCACGGTCACACGCACGTCCCCGAGCTGAAGCGCCTAACATGCGGCCTGACGATATTCAATCCCGGTTCGGTGTCGTTGCCCAAGGGCGGCTCGGAGCGTTCCTTCGGCTACTTCGACGGCGAACGCCTGACCCACATCCGGTTCTGAACCATAAGCGAGGTCAAATGAAGAGACGTGATTTTATTGGTAGCGGCCTAGCCGCGCTTGGAATCGGTGCGTTGCCCTGGAAGACCTGGGCGGAGATGGCGGAACATCCGCTCGCGGGGCAAACGCTTCCCGCGTGGAAAAAGGGCGTGTTCCGCATCGCGACGCTCTACACGGGCGGGTCGGAGGCGACGTTCCTGACGTTCCCGGACGGAACGACCGCGCTCATCGACTGTGGCGACATCGGCGCGACCGGCGTGCAGCATCTGCCGGACGCGAAGCGGCGTCCGGGGGAGTGGACAGCGCGTTGGGTCCTTGCCGACAACCCGAACGGAAAGAATGTCGACTACTTCCTTCTTACCCACTACCACAGCGACCACGCCGGCAACGGCAAGTACAGCGCGGGGCGGTCGAAGCGCGGCAACTACGCCTTGAGCGGGATCGGGCAGGCGATGGAGGTCTTGGACTTCGGCACGATGATCGACCGCTCCTGGCCGCAGATGGAGGATCCATCGTCCACGACGGACGGCTTCTCGGCGGGAATCGTCGCCCACTTGCGCGAAGTCTATGCCGAGGCCCAGAAGCGCGGGACGAAGATCGAGCGCTTCCGTCTGGAGAAGGGATCGGACCAGATCAGGCTCCAGCACGGCGGATGGAAGGGCTTTGGCTTCGCGCCGCTTTGCGCGCGTGGCTGCGTGCTGAAGCGCGACGGTTCAATTCTCGACATCGGCGAGGCGATCGGCGTCCCCCGGAGCCGGTTCACGGAAAACGCGCTCTCGACGGCGATGGTGTTTTCGCTTGGCAACTTCCGCTACTACAACGGCGGCGACTTCTCATGGCACGTGAAGACGCCTGCGGGCGCGTTCGCGGACATCGAGGATTTCCTCGCGCCTGAATGTCCAGAGGTAGATGTCGCCAACGCCAACCATCACGGATACCACAGCATGACGGACGCCCTCGTGAAGGCACTTCGCGCGCGCGTAATCGTGACGGGCGTGTGGCATCAGGAGCACATGAACCGTCCCACGATGCGCCGCCTCGCGAAGGCGACGTGGCCGTGTCTTTACGCGCCGGGGCTCTTTCCGGCGAAGCGCCGACAGAAGGACGCCGCCGAGCCGTGGCTGAAGGACGTCGCGCCCGAATCGTTCACCGGCGCCCATGCCGTGATCGACGTGGCGTCCGACGGACAGACGTACCGTTTGATGATGGTCTCTGCGGCGGACGAATCCCGCCGCATTCTTGGCGCGTACGATTTTTCGACAAAATAAGGAGCAATGTTTATGACAAAAGAGTTCATGGTGCTTGCGTATGTAATCTGTGCATCCTTTGCGTCTGGTGCGATGCTTGACCTGCAGCCGCAGATCGACGCGGCGGCGGCGAAGGGCGGAGGTGTGGTGCGCGTTGAACCGGGCGAACACGAGACGAAGCCATTTGAGCTGAAGAGCAACGTCACGCTGGAGCTCGCAAATGGCGCGACGATTCTCGCGAGCACCAACATCGCCGACTACGCGACGCGGGGGGAGTGCCCTGTGTTCATCTACGCCAACCACGCGACGAACGTCGCCATTGTCGGCAAGGGCACGATCAACGGACGCGGCGGTGGGTTCCGGGAGACGGCCAAGCTCCGCGGCGAGGACCAGCCGAAGACGCTGCCGCTCCTGATGCGCTTCTCGCGCTGCCGCAACGTGCGCCTGGAGGGCTTCCACTACACGAACCCCGGCTCGTGGGCGTGTCACCTGCGGAACTGTGACGGCGTGACGGTGAAGGGCACGAGCTGCTTCAACTACTGCAACAAGATGAACGACGGGCTGGACATCGAGTCGTGCAACGTGACTGTGGAGGACTGCGACTTCTACGCGGACGACGACTCGTTCTGCTTCAAGGCCGAGAGCGACAAGACGTTCCCCGTCACGAACGTCGTTGTGCGCAACTGCCGCATGGGGTCGATCTGCAACGCGATCAAGTTCGGCACGGGCAGCTACAACGCGTTCCGCGACATCACCATCGAGAACTGCGAACTGCGCCGATCTCCCGGTGCCTGGCGCTGGGATTGGCGAAAGAGGGGGATGCCGGGCGTGACGAACCGCTACTGTGGCATCGCCGGGCTTGCGCTGGAGGTCGTGGATGGCGGGCGCATGGAGAACGTGACGATCCGCAACATCACGATGGAAGGGTACATGACACCCATCTTCATCCGCCACAGCAACCGCCACGGCCCGAAAGGCAAGGGCAACACGTACCTTCGCAATATCCTGATCGAGAACGTGACCGGCACGTGCGACGGACGCATCGCATCGTCCATCACGGGCGTGCCGGCGCGCGACGGAATGCCCGCGCGCCGTCCGCGCAACATCACCCTGCGCAACATCTCGCTTACGGTTCCGGGCGGCGGTACGCCGAAGGAGGCGTCGGCCGTTGTGCCGGAGAAGGACTGCTCGTACCCCGAGGCGTTCATGTTCAACCAGATGGCGCTTCCGGCATACGGGTTTTACGTGCGTCATGCGGACGACGTCCGCTTCGAGAACGTGAAGGTCGAGACGGCCACGCCCGACGCGCGGCCCGAGTTCTACATGGAGGACTGTTCACGGAGCGAAATGACCGACGCGCTCAGGAAGCGTCTGTTGCCGGATGCGGACAAGTT
Source organism: uncultured bacterium (assembly GCA_902761035.1). GTDB lineage: Bacteria > Verrucomicrobiota > Kiritimatiellia > RFP12 > UBA1067 > RUG572. Next base: position 7,191 of record CACWIW010000064.1, read on the forward strand.
CCTCGCGTACAAAGCTGTGCTTGCCGAGTTCTCGGCGGCGGACAAGGCGGCCGACGACGCCTGGAGTACGCTGAAAAGCCGTGCGGAGTACGACGCCCGCCGTCAGGAACTGCGCGCCAAGATGGCCGAGGCCGTGGGGGGCGTCGACTTCGAGCGTACGCCGCTCAACGCAAAGGTGGTGGATTGCGTGGTTCGCGACGGCTACCGCGTCGAGAAGGTCATCTTCGAGAGTCGTCCCGGCGTCTATGTGACGGGGCTTGTGTTCCTGCCCGACGAGGCGAAGTTCAAGCCGCCGTATCGCGGAATACTCATCCCCTGCGGACATTCAGCCAACGGCAAGGGTGCCGACGCCTACCAGCGCGGAGCCGCGATGGGCGCGCTCGCCGGGTTTGCGGTCCTCACCTACGACCCGTTCGCACAGGGGGAGCGTTCTGTGGGCAACGGACACGACGCCTGCTCACAGCACAACCGCTACGGGGCGCTCGCCGCGTTGCTCGGACAGAGCATGGCGCGCCAGCGCATCCGCGACGGAATGCGGGCGATCGACTATCTGCTCTCCCGTGACGACGTGATGAAGGACGGCGTGGGGTGCATGGGCAATTCTGGCGGCGGAACGATGACGGCGCTTCTGGTGGCACTTGATCCGCGCGTCATCGCGGCGTGTCCGTCCTGCTACATCAGCTCGCTGCGCACAGTCGTTCCGAGCACGTCGGGCAAGGACATCTCGCAGATCGGGGATGCCGAGCAGAACGTCTTCGGACAGCTGTCGTTCGGACTCAATCACGCGGGCTACGTGTTGATGGGCGCGAACGCCGTGAGGATGCACTGCTGCCAGGGTGACTATTTCCCGATTGCGGGCTCGCGCGAGACGTACGCGGTCGTTCAGGACGTCGTGCGCAACTGCGGACTCGACGCGCGGCGCTACGGCATGATAGATGTCGCGGGACGGCACGGCTGGAAGGAGTCGCTTCGCGCGTCGGCGATCCAGTGGATGCGCCGCTGGCTCGCCGGCGACGAGACGGTTCCCGAAATCGACGTCGCGGCCGTGCGGAAGCTGGACGAGGGCTTCAACCTTGCTAAGGTGGATCACGGACTTGAAGGCAAGGCGTGCAACGTCACGCCGGACGGGCGCGTCGACAAGCTGCCGGGATTCAAGAGCATCTTCGAGTACCTGAAAGACGACCTAGCGGCGGCGGAGGCGGCGCGCTCGGTGATCGCGCCCTACCAGGGGGATTCGGCGCGCTCGGCGAGCGCGCCCTGCCGAACAAAGGCAGTGTGTCGTCGGGCTGGTATTCGTCCGCTTGAACAGATCGGCGTGTCCGTCAAGGAGGTCGCCGCGCCGCAGCGTCTCCCGGATGGCTTTACGATTCTGCGTGAGGTCTATTCTTTCAGCGACGGACAGAAGGTCCCGGCCGTGACGTTCCTGCCGAAGGGGGCTCTGAAGGGCGCGGTGCTGGTTGTTGATGACCGCGCGGACAGGGGAATCCACAGGATGCGCGTGACGCAGACGCTCGCAGAGGGCAAGGCGATAACCGTCGCCGACCTTGCCGGCATTGGCGAGACGGGCGCGATGTACCGGAGGACCTGGCAGGGCACCGACACGCCGGACGAAGTGCCCGCGATGATGCTCTACATGCTCGGCAAGTCGATGGTCGGCGTTCGCGCAGAAGAGATGATCGCGCTTGCCGACGCGCAGATGCGCCGTTTGGGGCTCAAGACGGAAATCGTCGCGCACGGCAACGCCGCGATCGCGGCGGCGCACGCCTACGCCGCGCGGCGTGACCTCTTCGCGAGCATCTACTGCTGCCACACGCCGCCGAGCTGGGCAGACTCCGTGCGGAAGGGGACGTTCATCCCGTTCGCGAACGTCGTCAACGGCGCGCTTCTCGACTATGACTGGACGGAGCTTCTTTGTAACGGAGAGAAGTGAATCGGGCTCTTGGGGCAGTACAAGAACGGATGAAAATGCAACTCGGAAGAAGGGATTTTATAGGTGGTGTGGCTGCGGCGGGCGCATTGTCTGCGTTCGGGATTCCCGCGTCGGGGCGAATCGCCCGCATCGGACACATGACCGACACGCACGTTGTCGGCAAGATCGAAAGCCTCGCGCGCGTCAGGATGGCGCTGGAGCTGTTCAAGGCCAAGGGCGTCGAGATGATCATCAACAACGGCGACATCGCCGACCGGCACATCCCCGAGGCGTACCGGCTCTACCGGAAGGTGACAAACGAGGTCTTCCCTGACGCCGCGACGCGCCCGCGCGAGGTGTTCGCCTACGCCTGGCACGACCAGTGCGCACACCAGCGGGCGACGCATGCGGATCCGAAGGACTACAGGGCCGCTTTCGAGAACGTGCGTAGGGAGTTGGGGGCGCAGGATCCCGTCGTGTGCGATTTCGTGTGGAAGGGCCTGCCGTTCGTCGTGATGTCGGAATTCACCGGAAGCACCGGATTCCCGACGTGGGTGGAATACGAGCAAACCGTCGCCCGCGTCTGCGCGGCGAATCCCGGCAAGCCCGTGTTCGTGGTCGACCACGTGCCACCCGCCGGCACCACGTACCATTGCTGGTTCTGGGGGAACGTCAACTGCAGGCGGATTCTGAACAAGTTCCCCCAGGTTGTCTCGCTTTCGGGGCACGTCCACGGCTCGCTCGCGAACGAGCGACTCATCTGGCAGGGCGAATTCACCGCGATCAACGCGGGGTGTCTCCAGCGTTGGGATGGGTTCCTCCCCGGCTCTCAGACGAATCGCGCCAACAACAAGAACAGCTACGCCGTTCTCGTAATCGACGTGTTTCCTGATCGTCTCATCGCTTACCGCCACGACGTGCGCGATGGCTCCGAGGTCGGACCGGTCTGGGTCGTGCCGTTTCCTTTTGTCTCCGCGACCGCGCCCTATCGCGCAGGTGCGCACGAGAAGAAGTTCGCCGTTCCGCAGTTCGCCGACGGGGCGTCCGTCTCGCTCGTCGCGAAGGGCGATCCGTTTGCGTGTTACGAGTTGACGATTCCCGAGACGATGGCGGACGGGAAGCCGCCCTACAACTACCGGGTGCGCATCCAGCGCAAGGATGCTTCCGGCGCGTGGAAGACATTCGCGCGCGACGATTTGATGTCCGAGTTCTGGAAGGCGAAGAAAGACCGCGAAGGAAAGGTCGTCCACTTCCTCCATTCCGGGTTCTTTGCGGAGGCTGACGCTTTCCGCCTGTCCGTGACGCCGATGGACTTCTTCTATCGCGAGGGGCGTCCGCTCGTAGTCGACGTGCCGTCCGGCGTGAAGCTGAAGACGCTTTGGGAGAGCGCAGATCCGATGAAGGAGATGCGCTATTACGAGGGCGGCAAGCCGCTGGAGCCGGACGCCGAGGGTTTCGTCGCGCCCAAGACCGTACACGGCCAGTTCCGCTTCCCGAAGGGCGCGCTGAAGGACGCGGTGCGCAACGGCGTCAACCAGTTTGTCGTCGATATCGAGACCGAGCAGGAGGACGGCGACTGGCATGCCTGGGGCGTGACGCTCCGCGGGGGTGGTTGCGGAAAACTGTCCCACATTCAGACGCCGGTCGGCAAGCCCGGCGTATTGCGGTATGTCATGCCGTTCAAGCTACCGGAGGGGAAGGAGTTCACCGGAAACTGCGAGCTGTCGTTCTTCTTCCGTCCGGAGATCAAGGGCAACCGCTTTGCGATCCGGCGTCTCGCGCTTCTCGCAACTTGATCTTGTCAACAGAACGGCTGTTTTTTTTCTATAATGTGCGCCGCCAAACCTCTCGTATGGAGAACAGAGAAATGAACATGAAGATGCCTAAGCGTAACGTACTTTCGGGAAGCAAGCTTCTCGTGATTGTTGCTGTCGTGGCTGCGTATGTTGGAGTCTGTGCCGAAACGAACATTCCTGTGCCCGCCACGTATATCATGGTGTGTTGCCACGGGGCGGACAAGGGGACGAAGTTCCTCGCGAACGGCGAATGGGACGCGAAGCACAACTACGGCGACTATGACTTTGCGCTCGACCAGATGCGCAAGATCAAGGCGGCAGGGATCAACGTCGTCGGGGTGGACTTCACCAACCCGTCGCAGTGGGACCAGTTCAAGGCGCACCACTGGCCGATGCTCCAGAACGTCGTCAGGGCGGCGAAGGAACTTGACATGCAGTACTTCCTCTTTCTCGGCAACACCTGCGCCCACACGATGAAGTACTGGAACGAGAAGGCAAGGATCGTCTGGGAGGAGTTCGCGCAGGATCCGCACTACCGCCGGTACGGCTTCGGCGACGACAGGCCGATGATGACGATCTTCCTGCCGGGGAAGGACTTCGCCGCACACCTGAAGCGCTCGAAGCCGGAGGAGAAGAACTGGCTGGAGAAGTTCCGCATCGGGACCTGTCAGGTGAACGACCCGATCGTGCCGACGCCGACGGACGGCTGGGGCTACCGCAACAAGTCGGCGGGTTCGACCGACCTTGCGCGGTTCGCAGCACCCAACTCGGGCGTCGGACCGAAGGAGTGGGCCCGCGTCGATGCGAACGAGTGGCGCGCGCGCGTCAAGTGGGCGCTTGGTGCGAAGGAGTACGCCGTCATCGGCACGTATGACGACACATGTGACTGCATCTTCTGGGGAATCGCCGACGTACGCGGTTCGCGGAATCCGATCCACATCCACGAATCGACCAAGAACGATCCCTACGCCTATTACAACGTCGTGAAGGAAGAGATTGCAAATAGAAGTGCATACGTCATGCCGGGTTTCTCCGTGGCCAAGCCCGTGTGGCCGGAAGGGCGCGAGAAGGAGTGGAACTGCCAGGTCGGTTTCACGGCGGAGTTCGACGGGAGGGACGCGCTTGGCGCGTCCAATGCCGTGCTGCGATTCACGGGCGCGACGATGTGCCGCGTGTTCTTGAACGGCGAGTTCCTCGGCTACGGCCCGGCGCGCGCCGCGCACGGGTTCGTCCGCGTAGAGGAGCTGCCGCTCGCTGGGAAGTTGAAGCCAGGACGGAATGTCGTCGCCATTGAGGTCGCGGGGTACAACTGCGACAGTTTCTACACCGTGCGCCAGCCTTCGTTTTTGCAGGCGGAGATCGTCGCCGGCGACGGGAAGGTATTGGCGGCAACTGATGCGAAGGGGGGAACTTTCAAGGCCGGCGTACTTGAGGAGCGCGTGAGGAAGGTGCAGCGCTTCTCGTTCCAGCGCACGTTCTCCGAGGCATTCGAGGTATGGCCGCACAGCAATGAATGGCGGATGGGGATACGGCCTCCGTTCGTCAAGCCGTGTACGCTTGCTGAACAGCCGCAACTTCCGCTCCTGCCGCGTATCGTCCCCGTGCCCGATTACGCAATCCTGCCAGCAAAGACGCTCGTCGCCACGGGCACGGTGAAATACGACGAGACGCTTCCCGTTAAGACGCCGCGTTCAATGACTTGTACCGAAGGGAAGAGCTGGCGCCGCGACGGATGGAAGGTCTCCGAACTGGAGTGGATTCCGTATTATGACATGCAGCGCACGGTCACGACGTCACGTAAGGACGCTGTGAAGCGGCAAGGGTGCCGCTTCCCCGAGGACGCAACGGAGCGCGTCCCTCCCGAGCTGGAGATTCCCGGCAATGGGTTTGCTCTTATGGATTTCGGCTTTCTTGCGGCGGGATTTCCGAAGATGACTGTCGAGTGCGACGGTCCTGGCACGCTCTACTTCTGCTTCGACGAGGTGTTGGAGAATGGCGACTTCAGCATGAAGCGCTTCGGGTCGTGCGACAACATCGTCGCCTGGCGGCTCAGGGAAGCGGGCGTCTACAACCTTGAGGCGTTCGAGCCGTATGCGTTCCGATACGGAAAGCTGGTCTTCTTCGGCGGGAAATGCAAGGTCTCCGAACTCTCCATTCGCGAGTACGTGAATCCTGAGGCGGGGAGGGCGAAGTTCGAATCGTCCGATCCCGACATCAACAAGATATTCGAGGCGGCGCGTCGCACATTCGCGGAAAACGCGGTGGACGGGTTCATGGACTGTCCCTCGCGCGAGCGCGCGGGCTGGAACTGCGATGCGTTCTTCACGGGACGCGCCTCTATCGAGTTCACAGGCAACGCGAAGGAGGAGAAAATCTTCATCCAGAATTTCCTCCTGCCGAAGAAGTTCAACGACATCCCGGATGGAATGCTCCCGCAGTGCTATCCCGCCGACTTCCCAGACCACTCAATGATTCCCAACTGGGCGATGTGGTTCGTGCTGGAGCTGGACGAGTATTTTGCACGCACAGGAGACCGCGCGATGGTCGATGCATTCCGTCCGAGGATTCTGAAGTTGATGGACTTCTTCTGGAAGTACCGCAACGAGGACGGCCTGTTGGAGAAGTTGCCGCCGTCGGTGTTCGTGGAATGGTCGCGCTCGAACGCGTTGACGCGGGACGTGAACTACCCGACGAACATGACATGGGCGCGTGTACTCGAAGTTGTTGCGCGGCTTTACGGCATTTCCAGCTACGCCGAAGAGGCGAAGAAGGTGCGCGAGACGGTGCGTCGCCAGTCGTGGAACGGGACGTTCTTCGTCGATCGCGCGCTGCGCCAGAAGGACGGTTCGCTCAAGCCCGATACGGAAGCGACAGAGACGTGCCAGTACTACGCCTTCTTCTTCGATGTCGCCACGCCGAAGTCGCACCCGGAGCTGTGGAAGCGTCTTGTGGAGGACTTCGGTCCCAACCGCAAGAAAAACAACAAGTGGCCAGCCGTTGCGTTCTCCAACGCCTTCATCGGCAACTATCTTCGCTTCGAATGTCTTTCAAAGGCCGGGCTTTCCGCGCAGATACTCGATGAGGCGAAAGGCTACTTCTCCTTCATGGCGGAGCGTACGGGGACGCTGTGGGAACATGACGCGTCCACCGCCAGCTGTTCGCATGGCTTTGCGAGCCACATCGCACACGTTCTCTACCGCGATGTCCTCGGCGTGCGGAACATCGACCGCGTGAAGAAGACCATTGAACTCCGTTTCCCGGATGTCCCGCTTGAACACTGCTCCGGAGAAATCCCGCTCGAGAACGGCGTCCTGAAGGTGTCGTGGAAGAAGATCGGAGGGAAACTGTCCTACCATCACGAAGCGCCAGAGGGTTACGCTGTATCCGTCTATGCGGATGACGGCTTCTCGTTGCCGCGTACTGAGTTCGCGAAGTACTATCGGCAAATCACCGGCAGGGATGCGCCGGATGGCATCATCAAATTCGCCATCGACCCGAAGATTTCCAAAAGTGGCCGTGATGCATACGCGATCAAGTCGGGCACGCCCTGTGTCACCATCACCGGCTCTAACCTGCGCAGCGTGTGGTACGGCCTCTACGACCTCCTCGAACGGCGCGGCGGCTGTCACTGGTTCTGGGACGGCGACGTGGTGCCGAAGAAGGACGCCATCGACCTCTCGAACCTCGACGTCCACGAAGAGGCGCACTTCGAGTACCGCGCCATCCGCTACTTCGCGCATCGAGGCCTTACGCGCTTCCAGGCGGAGCACTGGGGCCCCGAGGACTGGAAGCGCGAGATCGACTGGATCCTCAAGAAGCGCCTCAACGTGTTCATGTTGCGCATCGGGCAGGACGACCTCTTCCAGCGTGCGTTTCCGGAGGCGTGCAAATATCCCGATCCGACGAAGCGGCTCCCTGGCGCGGGTTCGTCGTACAACGACCGCACGCTCTTCTGGAGCCTCCAGTACCGCGGCGAGCTGCGCCGTAAAATCCAGAAGTACGGATTCGACCGCGGACTCCTTGCGCCAGAGGACTTCGGCACGATGACGCACTGGTACTCGCGCACCCCCGAGGACTGGCTCGCGAACAAGAACCCGCAGTTCCTTCCGCAGGCGAGCGGCTCGGCGGCCGGACGCAACGGGCTCGTCTGGGACATCCGCGACGACAAGTGGGTGGATGCGTACTGGAAGCTGACAACGACGGCGGTGGAGCAGTACGGCGCAGGCGCGCCGAAGCCGCAGCTTCTCCACACCATCGGACTGAGCGAACGCAATTGCTACAAAGAGCGTAAGAAGAACTTCGATCTCAAGATCGAAGCGCTCAACAAGTTCTTCGCGCGTGCGCAACGTGATTATCCCGACGCGAAACTGCTGCTTTCGGGCTGGGATTTTTACGGCGGCTGGAAGCCGGAGGACGTCCGTGCGTTTCTGCCGACGCTCGACAAGAACCGCGTGATTCTGTGGGACTACGAGGCGGACTGCCAGGAGGACAGACCCACCTTCGTCGACTGGGACGTAATCGGGAAGTTCCCCTACACCTACTCCACAATCCTCGCGTTTGAGGCGGCGCTTGACGCACGCGCCGACTACCCGTTCATTGAAAAACGCCAGCGGCTTGTGCAGAACGATCCGATGTGCGTAGGCTGGATACACTGGCCGGAGTCGGCCCATACGGATACGCTTTTCCTCGACTTCTTCACCGCCAACGCCTGGTCGGACAAGCCGATCCCGCACGGAGAGGTGCTGGACGCCTTCTGCAGGGGACGCTACGGCAAGAACGCGGTGCTGATGAAGTCCGTGTGGGCGGACGTGCTGGACGCCTCCGCGCTACGTCGCTGGGACGAATATTCGGAATCGAACCTCAACTGCGCCCAGCATCTGGTCTACCATGGCATCCTGAAGAAAGGCTACGAGAAGCGTCCGGCGCAGTGGGGGCCGCCCGTCGCGAAGGCGATGGCGGCGCTGCGGCGTCTCGAGGAGGTGCCGTGGGACGACGAGTTTGTCCGCCGCGACGCGATCGACATCGTGCGCATGGTGCTTGACAGGCTTATCGTTCTGAAGATTGACGAACTGGGTTCTGCCATCGCAGCGTGGAGGGGTGGGAAAACAGCAAGCGTACAACAACAAGATGCCGTTGTCACCCGCGCACGCGAGCTGGCTGCGCTCTTCGGTCGCCTTGCCGATGTACTGGAGCTGCACACGGACTACTCGCTCTGGGAGTCATACCAACGACTTGACGCGATTGAGAAAATCCAGAATCCCGATTTCACCAAGACGCTCTTCGAGAACGCCGTCAACCAGTACTGCCTGAGCCACCAGTACGAGGCGATCCGGTACGTTGTCGCGCCAGCGATGGCAGAGCTGGCGGAACGGATTGCCAAGGCCGTGAAATCTGGCGACCGCAAGGCCGGTTTCTCCGTACATCCCAGATTCGCGGCGATCCGCAAGGCCGCGAAGGCGAAACCGCTTGAGTCGCTGAAGCCCACCTTGCCGCGTACGCAGGAGAACTTCGTCAAGGTCCTTCGCGAAGTCTGCCTATGATACCGTCGGCAAAATGTGGCATGCTACTTGTATGGGAAAAGCATGAGGGGCATTCAGGAAGGTTGCTATTAAGGCGTTGTCCAAAAATTTGTTGAACACAAAAGCAACAAGGTAGGGCGGCAAGTATCGACTTGGAAGCCATTGGCAGACAATCCAGCGTAGTCTCTTTCCCGAATGGGAGAGAGAAATGGACATGAAATTCATTGAAGAAGAGAAACGTCGCCGCGCGGAGGCCGACGCTGCGCGTAAGACGGGAACCGTCAACAGATAGACTGCGCGATGCCGATGAGCTTCTGCGCAGCTATCACGAGGATTCCGAACATCAGGTGAAGGAACACCTTCTCGTGCCCGCGCACCCTGACCGTGCAGCCGCCGTGCGAGTTCTTGAGCATCCCGAACACACGCTCCACGCCGGTGCGGATTCTGTAGCGGGCGACTTAGGCCGGGACGATGTTGACGAACTTCGCGCCCACGTCGTCGATCTGCTTCTTCCAGCGCCTGGGATTGCCGTCGATGAGCGGGACGTGGTTCAGGCTCTGCGACATCGCCCTCGTTCCCGCCGCGTCGTATGCGGCGTTGGCGAGGTCGTAGAAGTAGTCGAACGACGCGCTCGCCCGCTGCATCATCGGGATCATGGCCTGCGAGTCGTGCATGCTCGCCGACGAGAGGAACGCGCACAGCGGGATGTCGGCGACGGACTCCCAGCCGCAAAGGCGCCTGACGGTCGGCGACTCCCTCACGGCGGCAATCAGGGTCTTGGTGTATGGATAGTTGCGCATCGCCTTGAGGATGTACGCCTTGAACAGGCTGATGCGGCTGCTCGGCGGACGCCCGTTCCCGCACCATCGGTAATTGGCGAACATCTTCTCGTCGATGAGCAGTTCGCATATCCCCATGAACTTCTTCATTTCTTCGCTGAGTTCCCCGATGTCGTCCTCGATGCCGGGTATGAGGTATGCCTGGATCGTGTTCCAGTGTCTGCCAAGCCTGTATGGCGGCATTTCGGAGATGTCTGGCCGGTTGCTTTGCGATTTCATGCTTATAGTATAGCATATAACATAATAAAATCAAGAATAAAATGAATAAAATGCAATTACCCCCCCCCCCTAAATGAAAAACTTCATTTTCCCCCTTGCGCCCAAGGTGAGATTTTGGCATAATTGATGCGCTGAACCTTTCAGTCGTGCAGGGACGTTTCTGCGGGTTTCGTCAAGCCGCGTGGCTTGGCTCGCGAATGGTGCGGAAGAGGGGTTTTGCAACTACCTCGGTAGTGAAACGAAAGGCACGGAAAAGATGAAAACAGCACTATTCGCCGCGCTGGCGGCAAGCATGTTCGCCCCAATGGAGGCGAATGCAGATTTCACGGTCGGGTTGGCCGACGTGTGCGCGTCAAGCGGCGGACCATCGGTGCCATCCGCCTGCATTGACGCCTTCTCCGCGCAGGGGGCGACGACGCGCGTTCTCGCCTGGACGAACGACGTGGCGGCGATCACGAACATGGTGAACGAGATTGACCTTCTTGTCCTTTGCGGCGGCGAGGACATCGACCCCGCGCGCTACGGCGAAACGCGCCAGTCGTACTGCAGGGCCTCGAACCTGACGCGCGATGCGTTCGAGTGGGAAGTGCTCGGCGCGGCAGTCGCGCTCGGAAAGCCGGTGTTCGGAATCTGCCGCGGACATCAGATGATCAACGTGTTCTTCGGCGGCACGCTCTATCAGGACCTCGCGCAGGAACACGGCGCCGCGCATCCTTCCACGCACTTCGTGCAGGTGATGAACGACGGATATCTCAAGCCCATCTTCCAGTCGTCGTACCAGGAAGTGAACTCCACACACCATCAGGCCGTCAAGGATCTCGCGCCCGGTTTCACCGTCGCGGCGACCGCATCGGACGGCGTGATCGAGGCAATCGAGAACAAGGCTCTCAACATTCGCGGCGTGCAGTTCCATCCGGAGTCGCTTCAGGGGAGCGACCCGAAGTTCGCGGCGATCTTCCGATGGCTCGTGACGGGGGCGCTGCCTGATCCGATTCCGCCGACCGGCGCGGGTACGCTCGTCGCGAAATGGGATTTCCAGAACTACGATCCCGCAAACCCGAAGAGCGCGGCGGTGCTGGCATCCGCCCTGCCCGGCGGCGTCGCAGGCGAACCACGCTACTACAGCGGCGCCGGCACGGCGGCGACTCCAGATGGAACACTCTACAACATGTACGTGGTCGATTCGACATGCACCGAGTGTCCTGGCCTTAATCCCGGCGAGTACGCCCTTGCGATTCCGAAGTATTCGCACGTGAAGCTCACCGTGCCCGATTCGGTGAAGAACCACGCTTGGTCGATGCGCTTGAAGTACTACCGTCCGGCGGACGCTACAGCGGCGAAGGCCTGCTTCTTTTCGAAGAATCTCAATAACACAACAGACGGAGCGCTCTTCATACAAGGCACTGACTATCCTGTGCTTGGCTGTTCCACCGGAATATTCAACCCCAAGGGCGGCAGAAGTGCGCTCGGCTACCGTTGGCACGAGATCGTGATAAACGCCGACGCCTCCGGCAACACGGTCTATCTCGACGGCGACGTGGCCGTGACGTCAATAAAGGATTCTTCGACGTTCTTCAACGATGGGGGCATTCTACTCGCCGGCGACAACACCGGCGAGGACAACCTCCTCTTCATCTCCGAGGTGAGCATCTATGATGGCTTCACGACTCCGACGAAGAACCTGTCCGCGACGACGACGCTTGACGCAGACGCCGACTGGCGTGCCGACGGAGAGGTGCGTATCCCCGCCGGCGGTGTCCTTGACCTTGCGGGACATTCCCTTGCCGTATCTTCGCTAAAGCCGGGCGCATTGGATCCGGTCGCGAAGTGGAACTTCAACAATTACGATTCCTCCAATCCCAAGAGTGCGGCGGTGCTGGCATCCGCACTGCCCGGCGGCGACGCAGCGATTCCATGCAGTACGAATACCAACGGAAAGGGATCTGTACAATTGAGCAATATTGGTAATATGAGCTTGAAAGCGACAGGGCGACTTCCCGGAGAGTACATGCTACGCATCCCCGTGGGCAACCACTTAAGGCTGCCGGTTCCAGATTCTGTAAAGAACCATGCTTGGGCGATGGTAATTAAGATGAAATACATTACCTCCACCAATTACAAAGGCTATTCTGGCGACCATCGGGCGGCGATTCTTCAGCGAGACTTGACGAACAACGGTGATGCAAGTCTCTTCATAAGCAAATCCGCATACATAGGAGCCAATTCCAACACGTACTTCAAGCCTTACGGTAGCCTTGTCGTCGTGAACACCGACTTGTTCCAGGAGATGCTGATCGTGGCGAATGCAAATGGCAACAAGGTGTACATGAATGGTGAACTGGCGCATGAAAGTTCGGTGAACACGACGGACTTCTTCAACAACGGCGCAATCCTCTTTTGCGCAGATGACGACAAGGAGGATCAAGAACTCGAGATCGTGGAGGTGAGCATCTACGACACCGACCAGGTCGCTCCCACACATTCGCAGGGCACTGCACTTGATACTGTCGGCATCGCCACAATTACTGACACAGTCGGCGGCGGCGAGCTGCACATCGATCTCGACGCCGAGACGGCGATCAGAAACCACGGTATCCGGTTCGCCGGCGGTGTCAAGGTGGTCAAGGACGGCGACGGTATATGGGCGGACTGTGCGCCGCACTCGCACACGGGCGGCACGGAGATTGCCGGCGGCACGTACCGCATTGAACGCAGCGTCACGCCGTTCGGCGCGAACGGTTCCGCCGTGAAGGTTTGCTCTGGCGCGACGCTGGATGTCTGCGGACAGCATCCCCTGAACGCATATTCCTTTGAGTTTGCTGGTGGAACGCTCGTAAATGGCTATGCCGTGGGGGATGGATATGCGCAGATGTCCAACGTCCGCCTCACGGCGGATTCAACGTTCGTGCTGCACGGCAGCTACGGACTTGTCGGTTCCAGCTGGGGCGCGACCTCGCTTGACCTTGGCGGATACAACCTCGATTCTCATGCGGCGAACGGCGCAAGGCTGTTCCTCGTGAACACATCGGTCGGACGCGGCAATGTGACAATGTACGTCGGCGGCGTGCTGCAGTTCGGCAAGGACGGCCAGGCCGGTTCGGTGGACGCATCCGAAGCCTCTTTCGTGAACTACAACCATGGCATATCGGTGTTCACGCCGACGACCGTCGGCTCGTGGATTTCCCTCAACACGAACGGAACGTACAACGCGGGCACAGAGACAATTACGGTCGTTGACCGACTGTGCGTCAACGATTCCACGAATGGGCTATCGAAGATCCACACGGCGCTGCTTGCCAACGGCGCGACGCTTGACTTGTCGGCGCTCGACACGGCGTGGATTCCGAAATCTGTGTTTGGTTCCAACAACATAAACTATGTCACGTTCGCGGAGAACGCGGGAATATCCGTCGATCTCGGGGACCGTCCTGTCCGGAGCATTGTGACATCGAACGATCCCTACATCGTCAAATGGAACGATGCCCCGCAGCCAAATGCGACCACGAGGTTCACGTTGGCCTCGTCCGTGGAAAACGCCTCCGCCTTTAGGCTGAGGGCGGACGCGACAGGCCTGAAGGTCTCTTTCGTGCCTGGGTTTTTGCTTATAATCAAATAGCCAGTCACGCCAACGGTGTACACAAGCACAACAAGAGAAGGAAAGGCGACAAGTATGGCAACAAAGACAATCCGTGTCGCGTTAGCCGTCGCGACATGTCTTTGGCTCGGTTGTTCGGCGGCGGATGAATTTGCCCTGCAAAAAGCGGAGTTTGCGAAGTACTACCACGCGATTACGGGAAAGGATGCACCGGAGGGTGCGGTGCGCTTTGCGATCGATTCGAAGGTGTCAAAGAGCGGCAGGGATGCGTATAGCATTGTGACGGGAAGTGGTAGGGCGGGGCGTCCTCGACCCGCCGATACGGCGCGTCCAGAGGCCGCGCCCTACCAGTGTGTCACTATCACTGGCTCGAACATGCGGAGCGTGTGGTACGGCCTATACGACCTTCTTGAACGCCGCGGCGGCTGCCATTGGTTCTGGGACGGCGACGTCGTGCCGAAGAAGGACACCATCGACCTCTCCGGACTCGACATCCACGAGGAGGCGCACTTCGAGTACCGCGCCATCCGCTATTTTGCGCATCGCGGCCTCACGCGCTTCCAGGCGGAGCACTGGGGGCCGGATGACTGGAAACGCGAGATCGACTGGGCGCTCAAACGCCGCGTCAACGTGATGATGCTTCGCATCGGACAGGACGATCTCTTCCAGCGGACGTTCCCGGAGGCGTGTCCGTATCCCGACCCTGCAAAGCCGCAGCGCGGCATGTACGGAAGCTACAACGACCGCACGCTCTTCTGGAGTCTCCAGTACAGGGGCGAACTTCGCCGCCGTCTCCAGCAGTACGCCTTCGACCGCGGGCTGATGATGCCGGAGGACTTTGGCACGATGTCCCACTGGTATTCCCCCACGCCCGATGACTTCCTTGTGAACATGAAGCCGCCGTTCCTTCCGCAGGTTGGCTCCACGCATGGCGAACCCCATCTGCGCGTATGGGACATACGCGACGACAAGTGGGCTGATGCGTACTGGAAGCTCACGACGACGGCTGTTGACGCGTACGGCAAGGACGCGCCCGCGCCGCGTCTTCTCCACACCATTGGGCTTGGCGAACGCCAGTGCTTCAAGGACCGCAAGGCGAACTTCGACCTGAAGGTGGAGGCGCTGAACAAGTTCCTCTTCCGCGCGAAGCGCGACTATCCCGACGCGAAGGTTCTGCTCGCCGGATGGGATTTCTACGGCTCGTGGAAAAACAACGAGGTCAAGGAGCTGCTCGGCACGCTCGACAAGAACCAGGTGATACTCTGGGACTACGAAGGCGACTTCCGCGAGGCGAAGAGCAATTTCACGAACTGGGACGTGATGGGCAAGTTCCCCTACACATATTCTACGTTCCTTGCGTTTGAGTCCGCCCTTGACGCGCGCGCGGACTACCCGTTCGTCGAGAAACGGCGCGAACTTGTGGAAAACGATCCCGCCTGCGTCGGGTGGATATTCTGGCCGGAGTCAAGCCACACCGACACGCTGTTCCTCCGCTACTACACCGCGAACGCTTGGTCAAAGAAGGCCATTCCGCACGGTGTGGTGCTGGATGAGTTTTGCGTGAGTCGGTATGGCGACAGCGCCGGGAAGATGAAGACCGTCTGGAAAGCGGTTATTCCGGCATCGCATCTGCGCCGCATGGACGCGGACAGCAGCTGGTGTCTGAACGCCATGCAGCACTTGATGTTCTTCGGATTTGAAAAGAAGGGATGCGTAAGGCGTTCCGGCACGTGGGCGAAACCCGTCACCGATGCAATGGCGGCGCTTGGTACGCTCGCAGACGTGCCGTGGGAGGGCGAGTTCATACGCCGTGACACCGTTGACATAGTGCGCATGGTGTTCGACAGGTTTATCGCCTTGCGCACGGACGAGCTTGGGCGCGACATCGCCAAATGGCGACGCGGCGAAATCGACGGGAAGGATCTCCCACGCCGCGCCCGCGAACTTGCCAAACTCTGCGACACGTTCGCGGACATCCTCGCCCTGCACACCGACTACTCGCTCTGGGAATCGTACCAGCGGCTCGACGCAATCGAGAAGGTGAAGAACCCCGCTTTCACCAAGACACTCTTCGAGAACGCCGCCAACCGTTACTGTCTGAGCCATCAGTACGAGGTGGTACGGCACGTCGTCGTGCCGACCGTAAAGGCGATGGCGGAACGGCTTGCGAAGGCCGTGGAGTCCGGCGACCGCACGGCCGGTTTCTCGGTACATCCCAGATTCGCGGCGATCCGCAAGGCCGCGAAGGCGAAACCGCTTGAGTCGCTGAAGCCCACCTTATCGCGTACGCAGGAGAACTTCCGCAAAGTTCTTCGCGAAGTCTTGGAGTACGCTTACCCCGATTTTTAACGGACATTCCGTGAAGGCATAGCGGCGGGCTGGGCGGAGGTTCGCTCCGCCCGCCCGATGCCGCGCCGCATGAAAAAGGCGGCACTCAAGGTGGCGCTCGGCAAGGCTCCTGTATGCTATAATTGCAGAATGGCTTTTTATGTATTTTGAAGACACAT
>CACWIW010000065.1 GCA_902761035.1 uncultured bacterium
CGGCATGAGGAACTTCGCGCCGACGCGTATGACGCAGAATGCCGAAACTGCCAAAAATGCGGTAATTCTTGCCACCGACAGAGGACGCCGCATGGCGGACGTAACACCTCTATACAGCCATGTACCGACGATGCCAACCGCAATAGCGGCCAGCGCCGACAGGCCAATCCACATCAGCCCGTTCTTAACCGCATCTATGGTTTCAATTACACTCATCGCTGTTCCCCGTTAGTGTATCATAAATTCCTCTGACGCTGACGGACAAATCCTCATAAGCCACTTTTTCGGAGATTGCACGTACGGCAGAGCATCTGGAGATTTTCAGGTACGGTGTGCCCGCCCTTCGACCACGGTGTTTTATGGTCACCGTGCATCTCCTCGAATTCGTAGTGTTTGCCGCAGTCGGCGCATCTGCCGCCTTGCCGTTCGTATGCGGCCCGTTTCTGCGAGTCCGTGAACTTGCGGATTGAAAGCGCACTCTCCCGTTCACCCCCAGATAGGAGGTACTCGTAGATGCCGCCTTTCCGCGTCACGTCATCGTCGGACATCAACCGCTGGACATCCTTCTCCATCGCGGCGGGGTCGTATTTGTTCTCGCCATACAGCCTGTACATGCCGCCCCAGTCGAGTCCCTTCATCTCCCTGCGATATTTCGGGAAGAGCGTCTGCACCCAGTCGATCACGCCCTTGAAGTACAGCCACTCGGACATGGCGGTGGTGTCGTGCTGGTGCCGTGCCATGTAGGACTTCACGTTGCCGTTGGAAATCCAGTTAAGCGCGGTCCCCATGTAGTCCTGGCGAATCGACTCGCCCTTGAGGTAGCGGTTGGCTAGAGTATAGGCCGGACCCGATGGTTTGGAGAAGAAACGCTTCATGTCCGCTGTCCAAGGTCCGGCATAGACCGCGTTCAGCAGTTCCTGATCCGTGAGTTCCTTTCCTGCAATGTTGATCGTCTTGAACCACTCCAGCTTCTCGTCGTCGCCGCCCTCGCAGAAATAGACAGTCAGCCCGTAGTCGAGTATCCGGTCCTGTTCCTCCTTCGAGAGGTTGGAGAAGTAGCGGAAGAAGTAGTCGAACTTCCCCGCAACATATTCACGTGAGAAGGCCGGCCAGCTTACCGCCGATGAAGGCGTAGCGGTCGCGCGGCAGTTTCGCCGCAACGCGCTCCAGCAGGGCTTTCACCTCTGCACGTAGATTCGGCTCAAACCGACGCCACACCGCCACGGGAGATAACAAGCGAATCGCATTGTACTCGCTCACCTCCGCGTACTTGACGAGCGTCTCCTCCAGCCACGCAAGGCCACGCGGCGTCCAGAGCTGGTCGCCGTTCGCGGCAAAGCCGCAGTAAAGCGCACGACTGAGGCCGGGGTGCGTAATCGACCAGCCTTCGCGCTGCTCCTCGCGCGCGATGGCATCAAAAACGTCCGCGTGCGGATCACCCGCGACGAGTCCGAGATACGAGAGGTATCCGTTGAGCGACTTGCGCAGTTCGACGCCCTCTTTCTCAAGAAGCTCCTTGCGCCCAGGATCGTCCGTGGAAACAAGCGCACGCAGCGCATTGAGGCGCGCAGTGATGCTGGTGGAGCGAGAGAGGTAGGTGCGAATCGCCTCCCACGCCTCCGGCACGTTGGCGGCCGCGAGAAGCTGTAGGATGCAGTTTTCGTAGGCGCGGCGCTTCAGGGCGTCAACGGGCGAGATGCCCGTTGTCCCAGTTGCGAGCGCCGCCGAAAGGTTTTCCACCCCGATTTTGAGGGCGGCCGCGCGGCGCAGGGTGCGCATTTCCTGCACGTTCTCGCGGACGCGCGCACGACGATAGCGGTCGATTGAATCGGCCGGAATGGCCAGAAGCGCGCTCTTGAGTCCGTAGTCGAGCGACTGATCCGCAAAGATTTCCTTGTAAATCGCAAGCCACGTTTCCACGCAGTTCTTATCGCGCAGGAGGCCCATAGCCTCCACGCGGTTGCCACCGTCGGGGTCGGTGCGCGCCTGACACGCGAGCTGCTCTTCGGTGGCGGAGGGCGCGAGCATGCCGTAGAATGCGCCGCCACGGTTCCAACTGATGAAATCGGGCTTCACCGGAAACGGCGCCGTGAACTCGGTGTAGGCTGTGGTTGAGTCCGAAGGCTCCAGCGTGAACACGCCGCTGCAGAGGTCCTTGCCGTCTTTCACGGCCGTGCACGTAACCGGCACCGTGAAAGCGCGATCCTGCGAGAGACGCACGGTCATGCGGCCGTCCTTCCACTCCCAGGCGGAGTGTACCGTGGGGAAACCGACGGAGAAAAGATAAGGGCCGATGAGCGCGCGCACGTCGCGTCCGCTCACCTCCGAGAACACGGCGAGAAAATCGTCCGTGTTCGCGTTGCCGCCCGAGAAGCGGCGGAAGTATTCGCGCCACGCGGCCTGGTAGGCGTCCGCGCCGATGAGCGCGCGGAGGGTGTTGAGCACTTCGGGGGCCTTGTCGTAGGTGATGGCGTCAACGACCTCGTCCGGGTCGTTCACGCCCTCGCGCACGACGGCGCCGGCCATGCCGGCCTCTTCCTCGGCAAACGCGCCGCCCGTGCCGCGGAGCGCGGCGATTTCGTCGCGGCGCATGTAGTCCGCGCCGAAGACACGCGCGAGGTAGGCGCGTTCCACGTTCACGGTGTAAGCCTCGTTGAGCCACATGTCGAACACGGTCTCCATCGTCACGCCGCTGCCGCAGTGGTTGTGTTCGTACTCGTGGGGGATTACGCCGTGGGCATAGACGAGACGTCGGTCTGGAATCGTGGAGTCGATGAGCGCCGCCTCGGTGATGATCGTGGTGTTGCCTGTGTTCTCCATGCCGCCGTAGAGCGACTTCTCCATGCAGATCGTGCGGTAGACCTCGAACGGGTACTCGTAGCCGGTCACTTCGTGCTGGAACAGCACGGACTCCTTCAGAATGCGCATCGGCTCGCGCGCGCCGTCGAGATGTCCTGGCGGCACGAGATACTCGAGCTTAACTTTCCGGTGCGTATCGGGGTACTCCACTTCGTCCGCCAGCACCTCCCACGTACCCGCGCACGCGAGAAACAGGTAGGGGGCCATCGGACGGCGCATCTCGTAGACGACTCGGCGGCGTCCGTTGCCGAGATCTGCCTCCTCCACGAGGTCGCCGTTGGAGATCAGGTGCGTGTAGCGCGCGTCGCCTTCGATTGCGGTGCGGAACGTGCATTTCGCCGTGCAGTCGTCGATGATGGGCAGGATGCGCTGGAAGCCATACTGCTGGCACTGGCTCATGTACTGCTGCGGGCACCCCGGCGGCGTGACGTCGCAGTAGATGCCCTCCAGCCGCTTGCCGTCGGGATGGGTCACGTGCTCCACCGCCACCGTGAACTGCTCGCCGGCCGCGTATTCGCGGTCGAGCGGGTAGACGACCTTCTTCCCGTCGCAGTCTAGCGCAATCTCGCGCATCGCCTCGCGCGCGCGGCAGTGGAGCGTGCCGGACGCCTCCACGCGGTCCTGGTAGAAGGAAAGTTTCAGGTCGACGTGCTCCAGCTGTGCCGGAGGACGCTTGAATTCAGATCTCTTGTAAACGTAGTTCATGTCCAATCCAATGCGCCCTCTTCTCCATAGCCTCGCCCGTCAGCATCCGCCGCCGCAGGACCCGAGGAGCCTCACGGCCCATGTACCGACGGCCCGTATCACGGCCGTGCCGTACGGAACGCCGTCAACGACGACGCCACTCACGTTCGCCTTCAGCTTCCTGGTCTTGCCTCCGTCCGTCACATAGACGTTAAACGTCCCCTTGAACGTGCCGTCCTTGGGCTTGAACGTCACCTTGAGGTCGGTCACGCCCTTCGTGCCAGTCCACTTGTTACGCGCAACGGAAATCATGTCGTCCACAGGAGATACGGCCACGGGCTTGCCGCCGATGCCTGCCGCAGCGTTGAAGTCCTTGATCGACAGGTACATTGGCGAAAGAATGCCGCCTGCGCCGGAAGCCGCCGAGAAAACGACGTTCGACGACCATGTGGCCGTGAACTGGGCGGAAAGTCCCGTGGCGTTCCAGACGGAGAGGTCTGTCACGGCAGACAGACGCCCATTGACGAACTCGAGCATGAACGAATAGGCCCCCCTCTTCTCCATCACCGGAACGAACACCTTGCCGTTCTCGCCCATAACCGCCTGTGCGGAGACGTTCACTTTGCTGCCATCGCCCAACGTGCCCGTTACCTTGACCTTCCCTTTATTCCCGACCGTCGCGGACAGCCCAGCGTATCCGTTGGCAAATGCACTTCCGCCGTTATTCTCCGTCGCAAGGGCAAAAGACCAAAAACCCTTCGACAATGTTGCCGCACGAGCCTTCGCTTTATCGTCCCTCGCCGAGAACACGTTGCGCCCACCTTGAATCAAGTACGACTTCCCGTTGGTGTCTTTGTAGTAGCCGACGAGCCCCTCAGCGCCAAGCTTGACACTTGCCGTAGCCGCCGACCCCGCCTTCGCCAGGGTGAACACCTTGTTCGTACTCGGCGTTTCCGCCTCACCGGTCAACTTGACCTTCGTGCCCGTGCGCATAGTGATGGTGGCCGTCAACTTGGAAAGCCCAGTTCTCCTGTTTGCCTTAGCCGACTTGAGGACGACCGTCCCAGCCAATTTCCCCGAATTGCCGTCCGCAATCCAGCCCTGGTACTCTGTTGCCACAGTTCCCTGGAGCCCGCCTTCAGTTGGGTTCTCGAACAGTCCGCCGCCGTCTTCGTTTCGCAGGGTTTCAAGGCCTCCGATCACGAAGTCGATCGCCTCCTCGTCGGAGACGGCCGACTTCTGATACCATGCCCGCGGGAACGCCACACGGCCGACCTCGCTTCCGTCTGGACGGAACACGACCATCGTCGGGTAGGCGATCTTGTGGAGATCCATCGTGCCGCCGCCCAGCCGACTGATCACGTCAACCGTGCTGCCCGGCAGAGCCAGCGCATCCTGATAATCATACAGCTTCTGGATAACTGCAAGCCCATTCTCGGCCGTCAGGCCGTTCTTGGACAGGTAGTCCGGATCGTACAGCCAGCACTTGAACCCCCAGCCGTCGCCCAGGGGACTCGTCCCCTTCCATTCCTGTCCCTCTGGAACAGGAAAACGGTAGGGATAGTCGCTTTCAACGAGGTAGTAGCCAACCTTGGCCACGTAATCAGACCAAGCCTTCGATGTAAGGACCTTCGCCTCGCACGTCTGGCAAATCGGGCACCACCACGAACCCGTGAAAAGGACAATGGTGTATGCAAGGTCGGCCTTCGCCTTGGCAAAGGCCGATTCGCGATCCATCGTCCATTCGCCGACCTCCGCCCCGCTCCAGCGCGGGCAGATCGCTGGGCGTGCCACGTTGTACTCAAACGCATACACACCAGAACCTGACAGTCCAACGGCCACTGCCAGGGCGAACAGGACTTTTTTCATCTGTACTCTCCTCGCGCGCCGACTGCTATTCGATGACTGCAGTCGAGACAACTTTCTTCTTGATGGTGACGTTCATGCTTTCGCCCAACTTGCCTGAGAACTTGGCGGTGTACGTCTTCAGCTTCTTCTCGCTCTTGGCCACATAGACCTTGAACGAACCGCTGACGGTGCCTTTCTTCTTGTTGTACTTGACGCTCAAGCCGCTGGGGTTGTCCGAATCCTTCTTATCGATGAACCCCTCTTCCTTCTTGCTGTACTTGACCTTTCCCGCCTTCGGTGCCTTCAGCTTCTTGCCCGTCCACTCCAGGCCAACACCATCTGGCAGAAACTCCGTCAGGACTTCATATCCGCCGATTTCATCGGGGAATTCATCCTCGAACGTAAACTCGTATGCGGAATCCTGATCCATGTCTTGGTCACTGTCCTGTTCCTCCGCCGCTCCGTCATTGCGCGGGCTGGAACTCCCCCCGCCGTCAGACGAATTGAGGGACAAGCCGTGGCACACAACAACGGCCGCCGCTGCAAATACAGCGCAGGTAATTTTTTTGATCATCATTTTTTTGTCTCCTTTTTTGGGGTTATGGGAAATTCTACAGACTCAAACCTCTGGGCGCATGCAATCAGCAACCTCCTTTGCACAGCCCTGCGAGCTTGACCGGCCATGAAGCCTTGTACTTGATTACGGCCGTACCGTGCGGCACGCCGTCAACGACAACACCCGAAACCTTAGCCTTCATTCTCTTGATCCGCTCGCCGTACTTGACATAGACGTTGAAAGCGCCCTTGAAGGTACCGTCTTTCGGGTAAAACGTCACATTAAGATCAGAGACGCCTTTCGTTCCCGTCCACTTTCTGCCATTCGACACCACTGAATCATTTGCCGGCGAGACGGCGACGGCCATTCCGGCTACTTCCGTGGGATGGCCGCAATCCCCAAGTTCCAGGCACATCGTGTCAGGCGTCGTACCCGCCCCCGGAGCTGCACCCAGCACGGCGCGTGGCGACCACTTCACGGATGCCGTTGCCGACTTCCACCCGGAAACGCCCTTGACGGTGGAAAGTTTCCCGTTGTCAAATTCAAGCATCATCGAAAAGGCACCTTTCCTGCCGATGACGGGCACCAACACCTTGCCCCTCTCGCCCATCAGCATCTGAGACGACACGGAAACACGGCTGCCGTCCCCAAGGACGCCAACGATCTTGACCTTGCCCTTCGTGGTCGTAGAGGCGGAAAACGCAGAATAGCCATTGGACAACGAATTGCCTGTGCCCCGGACATTCATCAGCGCAAAGGTCCAAAAGCCCCTCTTCAAGGTGCTGGCACGGGCTTTAGCCGCCGCATCCCTGCCCTTGAACGGGTTCCGGGCACCCTGAACAAGATAGTCGAACTTGCCATCCGAATACGACCCGGAAACCCCCTCGGCACCAATCGTAACAGTGGCGGCAGCTGGTGAGTTGTCTTTCTTCAGGTTGATTACTTCGCCTTCCGCCCCGCCGGCGATTCCTTTCAGCGTGACCTTCCGGCCGTTGGACATCTGGAAGCCCCCCGTCACCTTGATGATACCCGTAACCCCGTTACGCTTTGCCACCTTGAACGTCGCGGTACCCACCGGCCCGTCATTTGAATCAATCAGCACCGCATCATACGTCTGCGCGGCCGAACCTTCGATTCCCCCCGCGCCTGGATTGGCGAACAAGACGCTGCGCCCCGCAGCCTTGGCGGTCTCAATGTTTTCGATGACATAGCCGCGGCCTTCATCAGGGCCTATCCGCATGTTGTAGCTGAATCGCCCGACCTCCTTGCCTTCGGGGGAGATGACGACTATCGTAGGATACGCTATGCGGCGGTAGACGGTTGCAGGGTTCTCCGCATACGCCGCGAGGTTCGTCTTTGAACCATCGGAGGAAATCTCCACGAGGACGTTGCTGTTCGTCGCGATGGCACCGTTCTTGGCATGCATCAGATCCTGGAACTTGAAACGCTTGACGTATTCATCGGCGATCTGCTGCGGCGTCCAGTCACCAATGCCGTTCTCCGCTCGGTACGCAGGATCCCACAGCCACGTCCACATCGAATGTCCGTCGCGGAAGGGGAAGTCTAGCGCTGCAAGGTAATACCCCTGCCGGGCGGCATAGTCCTTGAATCCGTCCGTGACAAGGATATCGTCAAGCGCCTGGCAGTGCGGACACCACCAGAACCCCGCGAAAAGGAGAAGCGTGTACTTGCCTTCGGACTTTGCTTTCGCCAAAGCGCCTTCATAGTTGAACGTCCACTCCCCGGCATTCGTCTCGCTCCATCGCGGCACAAGGGCTGAAGGTCCGAATTTGTATGGATAGGCGTCCGGCTGGGAGTTGAACTTCCAGTCGGCCTTAGCCGACATCACGGCTACAAAGGCCATGGCGATAGCGCCAGCCGCCACTCTCTGCATCGTACTCTTCACTTATGCGCTCTTTCGGGAACCTAGCGCCCGATATTATACCACAAATTTCAGCAGCCGCCTCTTCGTTTTTGAACTAGTTGGGCCATTATTTCTTTATGATGCGGCCCTTCACTCGTCTTCCGGCGGATTGTAGTTGTTCTGGAGCCAATTTTCGGCGGCATCAACGCCCGACCACTTCTCGCCGGTAATGCTTTCGTATGTCTCCTGAGCTGCCTCAACCGCCAGCTTGTTGTCGCCCTCAATCACGTTGGCAAGGACCTGCAACGCCGCCACCTCGTCCATTCCAATGAGTTCGTTGGCAACATCCTCCAGCAAGTCCTTGTTCCGAAGCGACTTAAGAGACATCTCTACGACCCCCGCCTTCTCCCCGTCGTCCGACATGTCCTGAAGGGCGTCCTTCCAATGGTCCGCGGCCTTCTCCGCCACCTCTTCGTTCGCATCGGACATGAACGGCGTTAGTTCGGCCATCGTCGCTTCGCCAAACCAGCCGAGCGCGTCGACCACCATCTCCTTCAATTCCGCGTTGTTGCTCTTCTGCGCCGACTCTGCGAGACTTCTCGCGCCCTCCAGATCGTCATTCTCAATAGCCGCAGCGGCTGCGGACATGATCTTCTGGTCGGCAGGCGGATAAGGCTTGCCGTCGCTGTCGTAGTAAATCTCATCCCCGGCGGGTGCACCAATTCGGGCGGCCGCGAAACCGCTCCTTCTACCCTTTTCGGAGCTCTTTGCCGCCGTAGGATACTTGACCGCGCTCGTAGACGCGCTTTTCTGCACGAGATAGGCTTTCCTCCTGGCCTTGCGCGCCGCTTTCGCCTCCTCGGCCTTTTCGTCTTCTCCCTGCCCTTTGAAAATGAGGAAAGCCATGCCGGCCGCCACAGCCACCACAACAACGGCAATCAGTTTTTTAGCCCGCACTCGCATGTTCATTAAGCTCCTTTCTTGAAGACGTAGTCCGACAAGATAAGCCCCACCCATCCGGGCAGATACACCTCTGCTCCCTCAATCTGCACAACGTCGTCTGAGGCGTCCAGGTTTCCATATACGTTCTCGTAGCGCGCGGCAAACTCGCCCACCACAAACGCGAACGAGCAGGACTTGCGCAGCTCTCCGGGAACATCGGCAAGCGGCATGCCGGGCGAGAGGAAAATCAGCTCCTCCGCCTTAGGGGCTCCGCCCTCCTTCCAGAGCTTCACGTATTCCCGGCACAAGTTGCCGGCCACCGCAAGCCTGTGGACACGGGACGGCACATCGGTCAGCTTCTGCACATATCCCAGGGGGCGCGACAGGGGATAGGCCGAATAGAAATACCTGATCTCCTTCGGGGCATTGAGATACCCAAGCGTGTTCCTGTCGTCGGCAAACCAGATGCCCGGATCTTGCGAACGCACGCAAACCCGACTTCCGTCGGCGAATACCGGCAATGCCGCGTTGCGCGACGGACCGCGCCCGGCAAGGTAAAATCCCGCGCAAACCAAGAGGGAGACAATTGCCGCCGCCACCGTCGGCACGGCGTATCGACGCGGCGCATTCCAAGGGCGCGATACGACGAACGGACATACCGATGCGACAGGCAACAGCCACAACGTCCACTCGTGCAGGACCGGGTTGAACATCGCGGCAACCCCCAGTGCCGTGCACATGGCCGACGGCAAGGGCGAACCTCCGCCTGCGGCAAATCGGAAAAGCGCGAACAGCACGACAAACCAGATGCCCGCCCATGCGAAACGGCCAAACCACCCAAAGCCCGTCATGCACGTAAGATGGTCGCTGTCAAGTGTCGGCGTAACCGCGAAACTGTCAAGAGGCTGATACCAGTCCATGTACGCCCGTCCCGCCGGTGCCACCCCCCATCCACTCGGAGCATCAACCATCATGCGCGGCACGTCTTGCCATTTCTGGAGGCGGGAAGAGGTGCTGGCGTCATCTATGGACTTGGCGGAAAGACGCCCTCCGAGCCCCGACCCGACGCAAAAGACCACAATCGCGACAACGGCCACTCCAGACGCAACCGCCAGCCTCACCCGGTTGCCGGGCCTGAAAAACCGGAAACCCAACAGAAGTGCCGCACCCATGGCAAAACAAAGGGCACCGCCGCGTCCACCCGTTTTCGCAAGAAGAACGGCAGCCGCTACCACACCGACAGCCCCGACCGAAATGACGGATTTTCTGCTGCAATACAAAAACGCGAAGAGTCCCAGCAACGCCAATTCGGCAAGGAGCGTGGCAGCATGGTTGGGGTTCACGTAGAACAGCTTGAGGCGGCCGTCCTGCCATTTCTCCGCAAGCGCTTCACGAGCATCTTCCTCAGCTCCGTCCCATAACGGCGGAATCTCGCTCTGCATGACGGCCTTTTTTTCAGAATCAATGAGACCACGTTTGCCGTCCGATGTCACAATCGAGTACGGGCTTCCCTTGCGGAACGTGTAGCTCGCCTGCGACCCAGGCTCCTGAATCGTCACGTCGCCGTTCGGCTCAACCTTCGCGCGCCACCCTCCCGCACCGTCAATCCCCCCGGTGTGCCAGTTCTTGCGGAATTCCACCATACCAGTTCCAGGCGCGTAAAGCCGGAAGAAGTTCGCGCCGTCCATCGGGGCGAAATACATCCCGAAGAAGCGGTTGACTTCCTCCTGTACGCCCAGACTGACTTCACCATCGGCAGCCCCGAACGCCACGGCAGTGAAAGCCGCGCATGCAATGTAAAGGAAACGTCTCATTTCTCATCAATTCCAAATCCGCCCGAGACCGGAATCCGAATGTCGTCGGGCATGAGTATCTGCCATGTGTCGTCTTCGTTCCGCATGAAACCAAGACCAGGATATTCCAGCGAAAGATTCGTGATCGCAACGGAGAGAGCACGTTGAAGCGAACGCCGACTCTGCTTCGCCCCACTCACAGCTAGGGCGCAGCGCGTTTCATTCGTCACGACCTGGAACTTGACGTCTTCGCCGTCAAGGCCGTCAAATCTCCTACATGCACGTTCAACGGCTACGGCGAAAGCGGACTTCCGCTCCAACGGCGCCCCACCTAGCTCTTCCATTTTCCGCTTCTGCTCCTGTTCCTGCTCTCCGCTGCCGCAACCTGCGCAGACAGCAAGCACCGCAATCACGAACATCAACGGCAAAACGCATGCAATTCTCACTTTCACACCTCCGGCTATCTTCACGTTCGTTCCTTTGTCATTCCCATGCAACCTTCGTCCCCTCGTAGGGCACGACCTCGCCCTGCACACCTTCCGAGTTGCCACGGCCGATTCTCAGCACCCCCGTCATGGCACTCTTCGCCTTGAGCTTGAAAATCGTAACGATGCAGCTTCCGTCCACGTCATGCATTGCGTATGCCGTGCCTGAGACCCGTCCCCCATTCCCCAGCATGCCATTCCAGCTGACCTTCCCGGCGGCGGTGATTTTCTTGATATTGACGAACCCACCGTCCGTTCCGCCGCCAGACGTCTCAGAAAGGCCCACGGCATTCACGCCCGCAAATGCGGCGGCATGCGACCCAACGCCGACTTTCAGCCCGTCAGGAGATTCCAACGGCGCGGACATCGACGGATCAGACAGAACGGCCTTGATCCGTCCGTCGCTCGCAAGTTCAAGTGTCAGCCTTTTGTCCGAAAAGGCCAAAGACGTCCTAGCCGTACCATCGCCGATGGCAGACCATGTCCCTGAGAACGTGGTCTTTGCGCGCGACACGTTCGTGTACTTCGCCTTGACCTTGTTGCGGGCCGTGGTGGAAAGCTCCAGCACGCCGACCACGGTGCGGTCGCCCTCGCCTGCGGACAGAAGTGGCACGGTGGCCTTGAGCACCCGGTCGAGCATGGCGCACCCACCCTGGGACACGTCGCTCGCAGACGCGACGTTAAACGCAAGGGAGATCTCGGGCCCCGCGAACAGGACGCCATTGCGCTTCTGCTGGATAGAGAAGACGTATGTACTCGCCCCGGCCTTCTTCGCCTTTCCCGACAGGACCACCTTCCCGTCCACATAGTTAAGCTTCATGCCTGACGGAAGTTTACCCGAAACCTTCTTGAGGCTCGGCTTCTTACTTCCCTTGAGGTTGTACACGACCTGCGGGGCAAGCACATCCGCCGCGTCCATCCCAACGAAGATGTCTATGCCATACGAAATCCGCGTCGTGACCGGATTCTGGTAAAGCCACTCCGCCTTTGCCGAGATGTCGGGAAGATGTGAGAAGTCATATTCTCCCGCCACGGAGCCGATTGACCCGATCAGCTGTCTCGCAAGGGAGCCTCCTTTGACGAGCATCTCGCCGTCGCGCCCGGTGAAGGTCCTGTAATATTCGCTGTTCTTCGCCGGAGCCGAACCGCTGCGGTTCCAGTAAACGGCCAAATACGGGAATCCGTTCGGATTCACCGGCTTTGAGAATCCAGAGGCATCCCCATTGCCATTGTGGGTCGTGAACACCATCAACATCTTGTGGCTATTCTGCCAGGCGAGGAACTCCTCCGTCAGACATGCGCGCTGAAGGTCTTCACACTTGCCACAGGAGAGCCCTCCAAAGAAAACCAGCAACGGGACGTGGTAGGCGTCAGCAACGGCGAGGGCGCCCTTGAAATTGGAATTCCATTCTCCAAGGTTCAGCGCTTCCTTTGAAACCGGCAGCAAGATGG
This sequence comes from uncultured bacterium, assembly GCA_902761035.1. Classification (GTDB taxonomy): domain Bacteria; phylum Verrucomicrobiota; class Kiritimatiellia; order RFP12; family UBA1067; genus RUG572. The sequence continues at coordinate 12,484 of CACWIW010000065.1, forward strand.
CAGTCTGCGAAAGCGCCCCCACAGCCGTCCCGCACAGTGACAGGACGACTGAGCACAAGATTCCAAAGCAGCTTCTCTTAAAACTCCACGCCATGCAGGACTCCTAGGGCGACTTCGGTTACTCAACCGAGACTACGAACGTTTCACCACCCAACGTACCGCCGCCGAACAGCTTGGACTGCCCTCCGACCGCATATACGATGCCGGACGCCTTATATGTCTTGTTGTTGATGCTGTATGAAATCTTGACCTGGCCCGTGGTGAGGGAGGTTGAAATGGACGCATTGTACTTGTTGGAGCCGAATGTGGGCTTCCTGCCGGTCATAACGACAGGAATCTTGACATCGCCCCCCCCGACGGTGACGAGCGTCTTCCCATTCAGCCCAACGAGCCTGCTCTTTGCCCAGCGCGAGCCTTCAACGCGGTCGAAAACCTGGGAGCCAGATGTGGCATGCCCGTCCACGCTGCCATTGGCGAAAAGGGCACACCCCACGTTGATTCCAGTGCGCGTGGAGGCGTGGCCGAAACGCACGTCCCCGTGACCCGCCCACCGCGGAAGATTGGCACGCACAAAAGACTCAGGGAACAATGCGCAGAAACTTCCGCCGGAAATCTTCGTATTTTCGGAGATACGCCCCTTGAAGGAGACCTTTCCGGCATAGCTGACTTTCGCCGTCACCCAGCCGCCGAGTTTCGCATTGGAAGATGAAGCCAAGCCAAAGCCCCAGTTGCCCTTCCAGTCCCCGTTGGGCTTGTCGATGGCCTTTCCGTAGACCCTGTACCCAGAAGCCGTGCCCGACCAAATCTTGGAGCTCGGATTAAAGGCCACGTTAAAGTCTGACAATCCCGTCGCGACACCCCCGTCTTTCAAGCTCACGACTTTCCCCCGCAGTCTGGTCGTGCCTCCCCCCCTCACGACAGTGGCCGTCCACTTCCCCCTTGAAGAGATCTTCAACTGACCTGAAGCCACAATCTCGTCTCTCCCGTTAAAGTAGTATATGGCGTACTTTGGCGATGTATACGCCTTCGGGAATTTAGCAACCTTCAATGTGAACGTCTTGGATGTTGCGCCATAGTCGTTTTTCGCCGTCACGGTGACGGTATGATTCTTGAAAATCATGGGAGTACCAGTAATGAGACCCGTCTTGGCGTCTATCTTCAGCCCCGAGGGAAGGCCCGACGCCGAATACGACACATTGCCGACCCCGGACGAGCTAATCGACATGTCAATGGCCGTTGCGAACGATCTATAGGCGTTGACCGTCAAGGGCGTATTGTCGTAAACCTGCATGGCCGCCACATTGAACTTGGAAGACGCCGAAGCTACGGCCGTACCAATCATATTGGCGGTGGAATAGGACGCTTGGACGCTCCAAGGGTAATCCTTCGTTTCAGCGGCTTTGGACACGAACCCAAGGTCAAGCGCATTACCCGACGTCGTTGTGCCCATGTCCTTGGTCACACCCCCGCAGGTCAGGGAGAACGTGCAGCCAGCCAGACTTGCCGACCATGCAAAATCCACGAGCGACTTATTCTGCATCAGATCGCCGTAGGAGACCTGCGCATTGGCCGTCGGCTTTGACAGCGTCACCGTGAGCGGCTTGAACGAAAACGCCTTGAAGCCGATAACCTCCGCGTCAGCAGCCCCCGTCGACGCCGAGGCCTTCAGCGTTATTTTGTCCCCGGCGGCAACGCCGAAGCTAACCGTCTGGTCGGCAAGGAGCACTTCCTTGCCACCCTTTGAAGTCGTGCAGGCAACGCTCCCCCGAGTTGTTCCGAGAGTCGCCGTCAGGATACCCCCGGCGGACGCCGTGAGCACAAGCGTCGAATCGGCTGCGGTTACCGTCTCCAGCACGTTGCCGTTGTTCTGCGAGGGTACGTACCACGTTCCGCTCGACGCAGACAGTTTTTCTAATCCCGCATGAGCAGCCGCAAACTCCGCCAATGACTGCTTGACGCGGGAATCCTTGAACGTCACGATCTGGGATGAAGCTTCGTAGGAAATGTCCGATCCCGCAAAACCGCTTGCGACGACCTTCACCGTCAGGCTGTCGGAGACAATGCCCCCGTCGAACGTACTTGGCCCCGTCACCGTGAAGGTTTTCGTTCCATCGCTGGAATCCCAGGTGATCGAGCTTTCACTCAGTTTGTAGAGAGCCTTGTTGGCACCCTCCAGCGAGATTTCAACGGATCCAGTCTTGCCGGATTTGCCCGAACGGGTCACGACGCCCGTCCACACGCCCGCAGTCGGTGGCTGAACCATCACGGTGTTACCAGACTGAGCGGAAAGCGAGAAGACCGTCTTGTCGGCTTTTTTCGGCGCAACTTCGGCAAGGGCCGCGTCAATGTATTGGTACAGAATCGGACCGCTTGAACCAACCGGGCGCGACTTGTAGGACCAAACTGCATGGCGCGCGCCATTGGGCTTGATAAGAACCACCTGCGGATACCCGTCATCACCTGACTGGTAGATGTCGAAGTATGCGTCAAAGACTTTCTCCGAAACCCCCCCGTACTCTGGCTGCCTTGGAGACGACCAGTAGTTCAGGAGAACCATGTAGAACTGGTATTTCTTTACGAGGTTGGCAAAGTTCTCTGTGTTGAGCGTGTTGTTCACGAACTGCATGCAGTGCTGACATCCCTGGCCTGTGCTGCTGTCGTTGATCATCACAAGGAAAATCGGCAGATTCGTCGTCTTTGCCGCAGCCAACACGCCCTCCATGTTGCTAGTCCACTGGTTGGGGACTGTGGCCGTCGTACTCACGCGCGGCAGAACGGCTGCGGAAGCCCCTACTGCACAAAGGGCAATCGCAGCGGCAATGCTTTTGACTATTGATTTCATTTCAACCTCTCCTTTTGAGATTCGTTTCCTTAAAATTCACTTCACCCTCTTAATTCTCATCCTTTTTTTGGAGGGATCCGTCGGCTCCCACAATGGGATTTTACACTCGACTTTGGCCTTTGCAAGAAGCTCGTGGAATTTCATCTTCGTAACGGCCTTCATCTTGATCTCCTTGACCCGCGTGCGCGCCTGCTCCGGAGAGAGTTCCGGCTGAAGCATATCCTTCTCAATCAGAATCTCCGCAATCTCAACCGTCACCTCGCCGTCCCGCTCGGTCGAGCCGTTCCGCTTCAACAGCTGGACTATGCGCCATGCATCCGGCGTCTCAACGATGCCGCTCATCTCGCCCTCCTTCAAGTTTGCGAGGGCATCCTCCACGGCCTTCGGTAGTTCACCTTCCGCAAAGCGCGCCGGATGTTCGTCTGTTCCGTCCATCATCACCCCGCGCGTCGCAGAGCTTTCACTGTCACTCCATTGCTCTGCGGCATCGCCGAAATCCATTCCGCTCCTCAACTTCCCGAAAATGTCCGCAACAAGCGCCCTCTTGTACAAATTCGTCGCGACGACAGCGGTATTGTTGGAATGAACAATCCCCATCATCTGCTTAATCTCCGCATCATTCGTCTCGGTCAAAGGGACAAGCACTTGTTTCTGGTACTCCTGGCTGTAAAGGGCGTTCGTCAGATTGTGCTCGTAAAACGATTCGCCGCTGCCAATCAAATTCAGCATCACCTCGCCGACCTTACCCCGCTTTTCCCATTCCGCGCGTGCCCTCGCACGATACTCGGCAAATTTCTCCGGTGCGACTTTCACCCCCACTCGACGGGCTTCAGCTGCAACTAAAGTATATTCTATATATTCCTTAAGAAGTTTGCGCACCCGTGACTGGAACATAATAGAACGAAGGGCCGCATTTCCCTCCACCTGCATCTCTGATCGTTCAATGCCAACGCACAATGCATCAACATGCCGTCGCAGCAACCCCCATTTCAGCCCATCACGGCCATCTATCTCGACAAGGATTTCGTCATCTTTGAGTTCCTTGAGCATCTGCTCGGTACTCTTCTCCTTCTTCTTCCCAGATGATTCCTTCCCCTTGATTGAGACGACATTTGCACCTGAAGGCTGCGCATTTTGAAACGCCTTGGAAACCCCTTTTGAGCCATCAACTGCCGTCTCCGCGCCAAACAAAGGGTAAAGCGAAAATAATGCCGCGAAAAGATATCCTAGGCGATTTCTCATTTTTGATGGCTTTCCTTTTTTCATAAAAAACAAGCGGGATAGAGAAGATTCTCCACCCCGCCTGCTCTGTACGTCATTTCACGTACACTCTATCAATCCTTTCGGAATGACTTACTCATCGTCGTCAGAGAACCTGACACCGGCAATCCTCATAGCACCTGCGTTGGTCGTGACCTTCTTCTGGTACACAGCCTTCCACGTGCCACCGAAGATGTCCGTATCAGGGCAGTCGCACATGAAGCAGTTCTCTTCGTTGACGCAAGGATAGATGCCGACGAACCAACCCTTGTAGGTCTTGGGCGTGAAGATCGGATCGCAGCCCGTCTCAGACTTGACGCAGTAGGCGTTCTTCGTCTTGAGGGACGTGACCTTCATATCGACCTTACCAAAGGCGGCAGCCCAGAACGCGAACTCTTCGAGATCAACGTCGCCATCCGTCGCAGCCTCCTCGGAGACCACAAAGAGAGCAGAGTCGAGGCAGACGCTCTTGCCAGGCTTGATGCTGGTTTCCCAGTTACGAGCCTTATCAAGGTTCTTGCCGAACACCGACCAGACAACGAGCTCAACGGGAGCCGCGAGAGCAAAGGTCTTCTTGCCAGCCTTGATCGTGGCATAGAAAGTACCTTCGTTGTAGCAGCAGAAACCCGTCGTTTCGCAGATCTCTCCTGTGAGCGCGAGCGCACCCTTCTTGATCTTGAGCGATTCAACAGTCTTGTAGTCGCCCTTGTTAACGACAGCCTTGCCCGAGCCCGTCACCTTGAACACGACCGTGGGGCAAGGGCCCTGACTAGGGTCACCGGCGCCGCAGTTCTCGCAAACCACGGGGTTAAGTGCCGTGCCAGCAGCACTGCCGACAACAGTAATTGCCGCAGCAGCGGCAGCAATCATGAACTTCTTCATCGTTTGTTTGTTTCCTTTTGCCGATTCGCTCAACTCGGCGGCTACCCGCCTCGTCTCACCCGGAGCTACCCGGTTGACTCATTCTTTCGGTGAGTTCCACCCGACCCACTTTATTACACCCGCGTGAACACGGTCGGCACACATGTTATGCCATTCAGCAGCTTGGAACGGTTTGAGTTTCGCGCTCCGCACTACCCACTTTCTCAAAATAGCCTGCGGGTCAACTTTCATTGAGCCCGGTTATTCCTAGGCCCGGACACAATGTCCAAAGCCCGCCCTATTTCTTGAAAGCGCGGGTATTGTATCAAAACTTGCTTTCGTACGCAAGGGGAAAATGAAAAAAAATTTATCCACGCAATCGCTCCGCGAGAAGTGTGGAACTTGTCCCCTGCGTGTAGGGGAAATATACGACCTCAACGCCGACAGCCTTAAGCTTCGCCTCAACCTCGTTATACATCGCGCTCCCCTTCCAGTCGTTACCGTGGAACAGGCGGTTGAAATGCAAAGCCTCCCATGCGGCGAACTTGTCCATGCTAGTCTGCGGCACCACTTCGTCCACATAGCGGATCGACTTCACGATCGCGACGCGCTCCTCGTACGGAACGATGGGCGGACGCTTCTTGTAGCTTATTACCACCTTGTCCGTGGAAACGCCCACAATCAGACGGTCACATTGCTCGCGCGCGCGCACGAGCAAATTTAGATGTCCGATGTGGAACATGTCGAACACGCCCGTGGTGTAGCCAACTATCACGATTCCCCCCAGTGCTTCTTGAGAAACTTCCGAAGCGCGAGCGCCTTTTCCATGTTGAAGCGTGACGCCGGATGGTGCGGCTTAAGGCGTCCCGGCCAGCCGGCCCAGTCGCCGTAGTTGTAGGTGAGCACCGTCTCCGGGTCGTTTGGCACCATCACGTCCACTCCCTCGAACGTCGCGGGCCTGAGCGGGAAGATGTCGTCGTAGTCGTACACAGCCTCCTTCACCCAACCTGCCGTCATGAACTCTATGCCGCGCAGCACCGCGGGCTTTTCCTCTGGCGGGGCGGGGTTCCTCCCGTCCATGATCCACTCGCGGCGAGCTGCGTCCAACGCGGCACGGTGCGCAGCGTCGTCCGCCTGCGGGTCGAAGCGCGCCGCGTTGCGCTCCTGCGCGTCCCGGACCTTCATGAAAAGCGCATGCTTCTCCTTCAGAGTCGGCAGCGGACTGTGGTAGAGGTCGTACGACATCACGGACGACGTGAAGTCCTTCGGGAGTTCGCGGTGGGACACCTTGATCTGGTTCCACTTTCGCGAAAAGCGCCGCCAGGCATAGTAACCCTCGCGGCACTTCTCGTTGAACACCTCGCAGAAGCGGTCGTATTCGTCACGGATCATCCCCTGGTCCACGTCGTCGTCCCACGGCACGAACTTCCCCCCGTGGCGCACTGTCCCGAGCAGGCTGCCGCTGATCGTCCAGGGATGGAACCCGTTCTCGCGCGCCACGCGCAACACTTCCTTCAGAAGCACCACGCCCGCAAGCTGTACGTCGCGCGCGTAACCGCGCGCCGGAGGCATGTTGCCGACGTCCGCCATGGTCAACAGTTCGCGCCGGAGGAGTTGCGTCTGCAGCGACAGTTCCGGCTCGTCCGCACTTCTCCACAAGCGCACGCCGCAGAACCGCGTGACAAGACGACCCTTCTCGTACTTGCGGCTGATCAGGCTCATGCGCCCTCCCCTTCTTCGCGTAGCTTCTTCAGCGTGGCCGAGAGCAGCGTGGAGCTCGTCCCCTTCGTGCGCGGGAAGTACACCACGCGCACGCCGACGGTCGCGAATTTCGCCTCCATCTCCTTCCAGCTCGGCGTGTTGAACCAGTCATCCCCGACGAACAGCACGTCGAAGTGCAGCTTTTCCCACATCTTGAACTTGTCGAGGTCGTCCTGCGGAATCGCCGCGTCCACGTACTTGATGGAGCGCACGATCTCAAGGCGTTCCTGGAACGGAATGACGGCCCGCTTGTGCTTGTAGGCCACAAGCTCGTCGATGGATACGCCGACGATCAACTTGTCGCACAACCCCTTCGCGTTCTTGAGGAGGTTGAGGTGTCCGATATGAAAGAGGTCGTAGACCCCGCTCGTGTAACCGATTATTGTTCTGCTCATGGCGGGGATAGTATAGCAAAACCGTGATATGATTGCACGCCCCAACGCCACCGGGGCGCATCTCCGACGTGTACTGTGGTTGAGGCGGTTCTGGCAAAGCGAAGCGAAATCGTGTATAATAATGGCGTTCTTTTCCCGTTATGAGAACGTCTTTGACAGTGAAAATAATCCGTCTCGTGACCGCGCTGATTCCCGTCAAGCGCGTGCGACGGCGTTTACGAGACCGTTGGATGGCCGACGCGCGCGAGCGTCGTCTGGCGCGCGTGCTTCCGGTCATCCGCGCGCGCTATGCGGAGCACGAAACCGCGTGCAGGGAAAAGCTTGCGCGCGGAGAGCGTATGCGCGTGGCATTCCTCGTGTGCGACGCGTCGATGTTCTCAGGGGAGAGCGTGTTCCTCAAAATGCGGGAAGATCCCCGCTACGACTGCTTCATCGCGGTCGCGCCCCGCGTCACGCGTGGCGAAGCATTCCTGCGGGACACGCTTAAAAAGACGGTCGGCGAGCTCGGCAAGCGGTATCCGCAGGCGGTCCGCGCGCTTTACGATCCGGATGCGGGGAAGGCGGAGAAGCTGGACGCGGATCTGGTGTTCTCGACCATCCTCTACGAAGACCAGACGCTGCCCGACTACACTACTGAGCGTCTTTCCGTCCACTCGCTCGTTGCAATCCTCTACTACGGCTATGGCGGGCTCTTCATCTCCAACGAAAAGAAGACGCCGTACCTTCCGAACATAGTCTTTGCCTGGCGCTACTTCGTCTCGAACGATGCGACTCGTCGGATGAGCATTGAGAAGAACCCGCTGCTCACGGAGAACGCTGTAACGGTGGGGTATGCGAAGATGGACCGCCTGGCGACGATCCCGCGTCGGGAGCGCGCGGGGAAGACGATCCTGTTGTGTCCGCACCACACGCTCGACAAGATACCTGGCGCGCTCGCGCTCTCCACGTTCCTCAAGAACGCCGACCTCTTCCAGCGGTTGCCGGAAATGTTCCCCGAGATCACGTTCGTGTTCCGTCCGCACCCGCTTCTCTTCCCTCGCCTCGCGACGGCGAAGTGGTGGGGGCCGGAGAAGACGGCGGCCTACGAACGGGCGATGGAGGCGCACCCGAACGTTGTCTTCCAGCGCGGCGGGGACTATTTCGAGGCGTTTCGGAACTCGGACGCGCTGATCCACGACTGTGGCTCGTTCCTTGCGGAGTATTTCTACACGGGGTGTCCGCAGTGCTACCTCCTTGAGAGCGAGGCGACGCTTGAGGAGCAGTTCCTGCCGTTTGCGCGGACTCTTGCGGAGCATGTGCGCAAGGCGTACACGGACGACGAGGTAATCGCCTTCATCCGCGACGTGGCGGCGGGACGCGATCCCGACCGCGAATCCCGTGCGGCGTTTGCGGCAAAGGAGGTGTGCGTCAATCACCCCGACGCCACCTCCGCAGTCATAGCCGTGCTGGACAACGCCCTCGGTATGGCCATGAATTAACGCATGCGGGATAACTCGCCAACGCCCATTTGACGATTCAGCGTCAATTTGCCGATCCCCAAACTGTCACGATTCTGAATGTTCAAGATACGCCCGTAGGACAATGTTGTTCTTGAAAGTTGTCATGGTTGTTTCCCAATCCCAATACCTATGGGGAAAACACAGATGTACCTCACACCGTCTTCAACGCAGACTCCCAACGGTCAAGGAACGCCTCGCGTGAATAGACGGCCGCGAAGCGGCTGCAGGCGGTTTCGCCCAGACGCCTCCGCAGCTCCGCATCGCGCATCAATCTCGCCAGTCCCTCCGCGTAGGGCTCCACCTTACCCTCGCACAACAAACCCGTCTCGCCGTCGGTAACGATCTCCGCAACCGCCGGCGTCTCCGTGAGCCCAAGCACCGGCTTGTGAAACACCGCCGCGTCTACGACCGTCAGCGGACCGCCCTCGTTGGCGGACGGAAACGCGACAAAGGCGCAAGACGAATATGCCGCCGTCAGATCATTGCAGTACCCCGCGAACACGACGCGCTCCCCCAACCCCGCCGCCGCAACGCGCGCACGGAGTTTTTTCTCATACGACGCCTTCCCCGTCCCATACAGAACGACACGCCACTCAGGGAAATCGCCCGCCACACGCGCAAAGGCGTCAATCAGGAGAGTTTGCTGCTTGTCGGCGTTCAACGCGGCTGGGTAGATGATCGTCTGCCCGTCGTCGGAAGACGAGTCACAAATCCCGAAACGCGAGGCGTTGCCAATCACGCACACACGCCCCTGATACCCCACCTTCCGCCGGAGCACGCCTTCGTGCGAAGGCAGAAGCACCTGCACCGCATCGGCCAGCGCAATGGCCCGCCGGATGGCGCGGCAGCGCCGCCACCGGCGAAGCCAATGACGGAAGGGATAGAGCGGGTGCGTGTGGCACTGGAGGATCGTCTTGACCGGCGGCCGGTTCCGCCCGCCATCCGTCAGCACCAGGATTTCGTTAGTCCCAGCGGCAATGCAGACATCGCAGCCGGAAACGCGTCCCCGCACATCGGCATCCGCATCCGTGACCACCACCACGTCGTACCCGCGCTCGCGCAGGCCGTCGATCAGGAACTGCACGGCCATGTCCGCCCCGCGCTGGGCGGCAAACGTGTCCTTGTAGACTGCTATCTTCATATCTTGTACTTTCCCCGCGTGGCCAGCAAATAGGACTGCCACGTCCTCATGCCGCGCGGAATGATCTGACGGTGGATTCGGTAGGGGTCTGTCCCCACAGGACGCATCTTCTTGACCATCGCGGCGGCGAAACGGTAGCCCGCCGCGACGACTTCCGACACGATGTCGTCGTTCTCGCCCCCGCAAGGATAGGCGAACGAGGCAATCGGGTGCCCGAGGACCGCTTCGAGGTCGCGCTTGTTCGCGCGAATCTGCTCGCGCGCCTCCGCAAGATCCACGGACGTCAGAACGCAGTGTCCTGAAGTGTGTCCCCCGATCTCGACCAGCCCGCTCGCGTCCATCTCGCGCAGCTGTTCGCACGAGAGGAAACGCGGATCGTCAAAGCGGCTCGTGACGAAACAGGTCGCCGGCACGTTCTGCCGCCTGAGAATGGGCAACAGCTCCACGTAGTTGTCGACGTAGCCGTCGTCGAACGTCAGCACCACGTCGCGCGGACCCGGATCGGACGCCGCGTCGGTGAACGTCCTAAATCTATAGCCGCCCTTGAGCAATCTGACAATCAACGCCTCCAACTCGCGCGGGCGGATCGTGTTGTTGGGACAGGACGCATCCACCACCTCGTCTGAAACGGAATGGAGCATCAGGAACGACGGCACGCCGCGCGGCCAGCGCGGCCACCACCACGTACACTTGCACAGGACGTAGATCACAACGACCCAAATGACGACAAGGTCGATGTAGATCATGGTTCCACCTTCCCCGCGCAAGAGGCATCGGGATCACGTCCGTCAACGTCCGTCCCGCCCTGCGCGCGTATCGTGGCGAGGCGCTTGCGTGCCTGGTTGCGCCGCTTGCGCGAGCGCCACGGCACGTGCGCCTGGATCATCAGGCTGGCGGCATACATGCCCAGCTTCAGGCGCGCGCCAAGCGGAGGTCGCGCCGTAAATGCGATGTCTGGCATCGCCGCCAGCGTGCGCCGCGCCTGCGCCACGGCGTCGGTCGCGGGCAAAAGCGCGAGAACGGCGTCAAGCGCCGCGCGGTCGTCCCAGCATCCGCAGGGCGTATTGTGGTTCACGCCGAACACGACGTAGAGGAACTTCGGAGTCGTTCCGGTCGATGGACATCTGTAAGTCGATCACCTTCAAGTGCCCGTCCGCCCCCAAAAGGAAATTGTCGGTGTAGATGTCGCGGTGGAGAATGCCCGTCTCGTGCAAGGCCTTCGCCAGCGTGAGGATGTCCGACGCGAACCCGTCCGCCTGCGCCTCCGTCACCCCGCGCATGAGCAGGTCCGTCAACGACGGCCCGCCCACCTTCTCGGTTACGACGAACGCCCGACGGCCGTCATCCGACGTCCAGACCGCCAGCGGTTCCGGCACCACAAGCGGCGCGACCGCGCGGAGACGCGACGCGAGCCGGAACTCGTTTCCGATCGACCATGCGCATGTCGAGGAACACTTCACGATGGCGTCGCGTCCCTTGAACTGCCCCTCGAAGAACACGTCGTTGATGTACTTGTTCTCGAGGACCACGCGGCAGCGGGAAAGACCCATGTCCGCGCCCACGCCGTCTACGATGTTCCTCCATGCGGCTTCGGCGGGGATATTGAGGCGGACGTCATCCGGCACGCCGCGCTCCCACTCCTCCGCCGTGTGGCCGGTCAGGAGAAACACGTCGCGCGCAAATTCCCTTTGGCTCGTCGTGCCGTGGACGCGATGCTTGCGTCCCGCCCACTCGCGGTAGCGCGCCTTGAGGTCGTACATCAGCTCGTTGGCGATGTAGTATTTCTCGTCGCGCGCCCAACGCGAACCGTAGGTGGGATTCAAGTTGCGAACCACAATCAACAGGAAACCACCCCCACCGCATTTGCGTACCTTGAGCGGCCCGTCCAGCGGCTTCTTCCCGCCGTAGAAGGCCGGGTACGCCTCCGCCGCAGGACCTGAGAACGCAAGTTCCCATTTCCCGAGAATCTCAATATTCTTCTGCTGTTCGATGTCTTCGAGAATCCGCGCCTCGACGCGACGCGCCTTCTCCCAGAGAACGAAGAGATGGAGCTCGCTGGGCTGTCCGCTCATTCACGCCCCTCCTTCATGCGGAGCGAGTACAGCCGCTCATCGTCCGCGTCGCCGCCGTCCGACACCATCACTAGCGTTCGGTCGCCATTGCCCAGCACCGGCCCAAGACACACGCCCTCGTAGTTCGCCGAACCCGTGTCCGCGCCGAAGAGAAGCTTCTTGGCTATGGGACGCTCCATGTCGATGGACGCCTCCCGCGTCGGACGCACGGCGTAGAGTCGCGCCCGATATGACGGATCAACGCCCTTCCGGCTCAACTCGCGTTCAAGGACGAGGAGCGTCCCGTCCTCCAGCGCACACAGGTCGGAAACGCCCGACCGCATCCGCTTCGTTTTCCCGCCGCCGATGGCGTCCGTGAGGTAGGCCCATTCTCCGTCCTGCGCCCATGCCGTGCCGTTTTGCCGCCGGAACCTCGTCAAGCGCACAACCGTGCCCTTTTCCACACTTGAAACATCTCCGTCGCCCGAGAGCGCCTCTTCGTTCGCCGTCCAGAGAAACTCGCCGTTCGGCGACAGTGCCAACGCCTCCAGTCCCCGGTTCCTGCGTCTTTTCCGCTGGTGTTCGGGAAGTCGCACCTCTGCAACGTTCTTTCCCGATGCGGGATCGATTTCATAAATCGTCTGCGCCGCCTCGTCCGTCACGAACACGGTACGATTCTGCGGATTCCATGCAATTCCTTCATTGTCTTTTCCCACGCGCACGTTCCGTCCCATCACGCAGTTCGTGATCACGCCGGTCGCCCGGTCGATGCCAATCTGCATCGGCCAGACGCCGCTGCCGTCGTCGCTGACGGCGTAGTAGCTGTCGCCGTCCACATACGTGATGCCGCTCAGTTCCTCTGGCACGCGGGGACGGATGAACTCCCCGATCGGGGAAATCTTCGGCAATCCCCGCACGTCCATCGTTGCCACCCACTGCGTCGTAGGCCAGAGCGCCCACGTAGCCGCCGCTATTCCGGCGCACACGACGGCAACCGACGCCACGCGCCTGAAAACGCCCCACCGCTGCCAGGGCGCCACGCCCGCCGCCGCGAATTCAACCGCCATGCGGTCGACCCCGCACTCGAGGCAGGCGCTCACCCGATGGTGCCCCTGGCGTAGCGAATCCGCAAGGCCGCCCGTACGGCACAGCATAACCACGATAGGCTTGTCGTCGTGGTAGCCGTCCCGCTTCAGACTCGTCAGCAGCCTGTCCATGCTCGCCGCACGGTCCTTGCCGGCGCGCTTCTGCGGATTGTCCGTCGTGCGAATCGCCCGCTCAATCTTCATTCCCCGCACGGTCTTCGCCGAGATGTGGTAGACGCGCGAGCCATGGTAGCGGTAACGGTTCCGGCACACGCGCACCAAAGTCCCGGGCAGATTCCACCGCGAGACGGAAGGCACGAACACCACCCGCACGTCCACCGTGCCGCCCGCACGCCGCGCGATCTCATCCCGACCGCGCACAAGCGAATCGGGATGTCCCCTGCGGATGAGCAGTACGACACGGTCAGACGGCAGTTCGCCAGCGGGGATGGACTCGCCCGCATAGTCCGGCACATCGTCGAAATCCGCCGCTTCCAGCGGATAGACGTGCGATGACCAACCGAGGCGCATCGTTACAGGCGCGCAAAGTCCCATGCGCCACGCTTCGGCGCCTTGAGGAACGCATTCGCCTCTGCTTTGTTCGTGAAGCACATCTTACGCGCGTCGAACGCCAGCTCCTCGCCCGGATACCGGAGTGACACGCAGCCGATCAGGAGAGCCTCCGTGAGGGGCGCCGCGTAGGAGAGCTTCGAGCCGCACTTCTCGAGGTCGCACACGAGACAGGCCTCCACGAACTCGCGGTAGTGGCTGTACTTCGCCGCCCTCTCGCCCTTCGCGAGCGCGGCGTCGAACGCCGCCTTGTCGCCCGCGATGCAGACCGGCTTCGCCGCATGAGAACCGCCGATGGAGGTCGCCTTGGTGCCCACGATGATCAGGCCGTTGCCCGGCACGGACGGGACGATCTTCGCCGGTGCCTTGTAGGGCTTGCCCTCCTTCTTCGCCTTGGCGGCCTTCTTCGCCTCGGCGTCGGTGGCGCACTTCAGCGCGAATGCCTCAAGGCCGGCGATGGCCTTCATGTCGGGCTTCACGTGTCCGTCCGTCCACACGAGCTTGACGCCGTTCGGAATCCACTTGTTCGGCGCGAACGCCATCTCGATGCGCGACTTCTTCGGGTAGGCGACGCCCACGGGGCCCTCGCCGAAGGTATCGCCCGTGACCTTCGTGGGCAGGCCGAGCTCGAACGTCCAGAACGCCGGGTCGGCGTTATGGACCGCCATATCGCCAATCGCGCCGCAGCCGTAGTCCCACCAGCCACGCCACTTGAAGCGGTGGTAGGCGCTCGAATAGCCGTGGTCCGCGCTCGGACCGCACCAGCAGTCCCAGGAATCAGGCGCGAAGTGCGCCGGCACCGGCTCGGGCTTCGCGTACTTCTTCATGCCCTGCGGCCACACCGGACGGTCGCTCCAGCTGTAAATCTCCTTGATCTCGCCCCACGCGCCGGCATCGCGCAGCGCCTTGTAGCGCCACACGCCCGGATGGCCCTGGTTGCCCATCTGCACCACGCGGCCCGTGCGGAGAGAGGTCTTGAGCATCAGCTCGCACTCCTCCACAGTGCGCGCGAGCGGCTTCTGCACGTACACGTGCTTGCCGGCGTTCATGCAGTCGATGGAGATGTAGGCATGCGTGTGGTCCGGCGTACCCACCTGCACGGCCTCGAACTTGTCGCCCATCGTCTTCAGCATCTTGCGGTAGTCGGTGAACTTGGGGATGCCGGGGTATTTCTTCTCCCAGTGGGCGAACATCGCCGGATCGATGTCGCAGATCGCCACGAGCTCGCAACCCGCGCTGATGAGGCTCTCCGTCGCGGCCCGGCCCATGCCGCCGCAGCCGATGGACGCGATCTTGAGCTTGCGCCCCGCAACCTTGCCCTTGAACGCGTCCTGCGGCGCAAGGTCGATACCGGCCGCGCCGAGCGAAAGCCCGAACGCCCCGATTCCCGTCATAAACGCGCGCCGCGTGGGCGCAAACTGCATCGTTTTCATTTCTGGTTTTCCTTTCGGCCGTTCATTATACCAAAAATTCGCGGATCGTGCGGAGCGCGGATTTACGGGACATCCAAGACATCCGGGACTTCCGAGACGAGCGACCATCTCTGTTGTCCCGGTTGTCGCGGTTGTCGCGGTTGTCCCGGTTGTCCCGGTCACCGCCTACTTCAGGATAATGGTCGTGCCGCCGATGTAGGTAAGCTTCAGGCCGTCCTCCGTCTTCTGGATGCGGTAGCCACGCTTGCGGGCAACGGGATCAAGGACGAAGCTCGTGTTCTCCGGCATCGCCGCCCACTCGACCACGCACTTCTTGCCGGTGCGCTTGATGACCTTCAGGTCGGTGCGGTCGGCGAGGTTCACGTTGACCGTCGCGCCCGCCGCAGTCGGGAAGATCACCGCACGGTCGGAGACGCTCGTCGCGTTCCACGGCCCCTCCCAGTCGGCGAGGTCGAGCGTCGCGCCGCTGGCGAGCGTGCAGCCCCAGTGGCGGTCGCTCTCGGGCTTGAAGACGCCGCTCACGGTGAGCGAGTTCGCGCTGTACAGCGCGCCGTCCGTCGTGTTCGCGCAGATGTAGTCCTTCACCGTCATCGGCTCGCGGTCAATCGCGAGGATGCCGGAGTTCTTCACGACAAGCGTCGTCTGAGGCGCGCGGATGCCCTTGGTGTTGTCCGTCTGGTAGTACACCGTGTAGAAGCCGTCCACCTCAAGCGTGCCGGCGGTGATGTCCGTGTTGAACATCCAGCAGTAGTCGCTGCCGCTCTGTCCACGCCCGTTCCAGTGGAGCGTGTAGCCCTGGAGGTCGAGCGTGACGGCCACGTTGTCGCGCCGCACGAGGCCGCCGCCCACGAAGTCCATGTACGAATCAGCCGTGAGCGTGACATTGCCCCAGTGCGAGTAGTTGTAACCGGCCGAGACCGCAACCGAGTTGGCGAGCGTGCCGCCGTTCAGGACGACGCGGTTCTTGTAGTTGTTGATTGCACCGTAGGCGTCTAAGGTCGCGCCCGGCTGAACCGTCACGTCCGTCCCGAACGCGCCGAGCGTACCCGTGCAGACCTGGTCGCGTCCGTCGGCGGCGGTCGGCGTGCCGAGCCTGAACGTACCTTCGCGCACCTCCGTACCGCCCGTGTAGGTGGAGCCCGCCGGTGCCTCGTACACGCCGGCGCCTTCCTTCACCACCTTCACGTTGCCGCAGATCGCGACGCCGTCGTTCACGGCATCCACGCCTTCCGGCACATCGATGATCAGCGTGCCCTGAGTCCTGCCGGTCATCCACTTCGCCTGCAGGTACTGCACCACCTCGGTGCGCTGCGCGTCCGAAAGCGCCGTGTTGAAGCAGATGAGCTCGGAGAGCTGGCGTCCGCCGTTGCGGTAGCCACTATCAATGCTATTGCTGCGGTCAAAGGTGAGCGAGTCGGAAGCGGAGTTCTGCGATGTCAAGATGGAGATTACCTGGAAGTCATCGGCCGGAATCACATCGTTCTTCCAATCGACAACCGTAGTCCCGTTCCAGACGTTGCTGAACTTCGCATGGCTGCTGTTACCATACTGTCCGGCCGTGCCGCGGTGGAAGTTGTAGGTGCCGCTCCCCCCGTTCCTGTCGCCCAGCAGGAAGGCCCGCTGTGTAGCCTCGACCTTGATTACCATGAACACGGTGCGCAGGTTGGTGAAGCGCGTGTACGTCATGTCGCGCTGGCTGCTCGTCTTGCCGAAATCGACCGTGGGACGTCCGTACGTTGTCGCGTCGTAAATCGGGAAGTTCTCGGCCTGCGCTGTTGCCGCAGGGGCCGTCGCGACGCGATGGCTGGAATCCTTCGAGGTCCACGAGAGGACGCGGCCGGCCGAATCGATGTTAAGCGTCGAGGCGTCGGAGGCGTCGAGCCAGAAGCATGCGCTTGAGAGGATTGAAGGTGCCGAAACCGTGCCGTCGAACCAAGGCGACGTAACCTCCGCGCCGAGGTAACCGTCCGCCGAAAGTCCCTTCACCCTGAGGGTGTGTCCGTTCAGGTCGATGACGGCGCCGGACGGAATCGTGACCGTGCCGAGTCCGCGCCAGTCGCAGTCCGCGTTCAGCGTGACGACGTTCCGGCCCGTGCCCATCGTAAAGTGGTCGGGCGTGAACGGAACGTATTCCGCACCATTCACGCTCACGAGCATCGGCCACGGCATGCCGTTGTAGGACATCCCGTTGGACGCGCCGTTCGCGCCCTCGCCGCCTGTCGTGTCGCCGCAGACGATGGTGAACCTGTGCCAGCCCTCGGCTATGGTGAAGTTCGTCATCTTGTTCGCGTTGTAGGTGTTGTTGATGTGCTTCCACGCACCGTCGATGGCGAAGCCGTAGTAGTCGTCGTAGCGTTGGTTAATGTTCCACGTGCCCGCCTCCTCCGCCGAGACGTACACCCAGCCGTCGTAGCGCACCTGCGCCTCGTTGATGTACGTGGCCGACCACGGGAGGCTGTAGGCGTTGAGTTCCGTGAGGTCGCCAACGCCCTGCGTCATGTAGTGCTTCAGGAGAACATTCTTCCACCCGTCCGCCGTCATCGCCGCGCGGTTCGGGTACTTGATATAGCCCATCTGCGTGGCCTTGTGGACGTCCTCGCCGATCTGCACGCCCTTCCAGTTCATCTCCGTGCCTTCGGGCACGTTGAACGACGTCGTGCCGTCGATGATGACGGTCGTGTGCTCGTTTGGAACGGCGTTCTCGACCACGTTGCCCGCCGCGTCGCGGCACTCCCAGTTCGCCGCGCTCGTCAGCGTCGTGCCGTCGCCGTTGCCCGTCCAGCGCGCGGTCATGTCAACCGTGCCGGGCGTCGTCCAGATTTCGATCTTCGCGATCTCGTAGGATTTTGCGGTCAGTCTGGTGGAGCCGCCGATCTTGCTCGCATCGTTCGCAAACGTCCAGTCGATGGACCCCAGGTGGTTGTGCGACATGTTGCCGAGGCCGAACGCATATCCGCCAGTCCCCGAACCCCATGCGCTGAGCGCGAACAGCACCTGCGCGGGATTGCGCTCGCCGGGCGTGAGGCGGTGGACCTGCATCGAGCCGTGTCCAGCGGCCTCTCCGTTGCACGTGTCGTTCCAGTCGTAGCCGTAGGTCTTGGCGGGCGCTCCCGTGATCCCGCTTGCGCCGTTGCCGTAGGAGCTCGGCCAGAACTCGATCCAGCCGTCCGCGCCGTCGCCCGTCGCCGCCGTGGTTTCGATGCCGGGCATGTTGCTCGCGATGTGCAGATGTGACGCCGGGCCCTGATACTTCTTCGCGAGGAGGACCGGCACGCCCAACGTGTCAATCGACCTGTCGCCGAAGGCGTCCATCGACACCCAAAGCCAGCGCGTGAGGTTGTGGTACTCATGTACCCCGTCGTCCTTGCGCCTGATCTCGATGTAGTAGCCCACGCGGCCGACGTTCTCCGTGGCGGCGGTGGAGCCGCTGAAATCGTCGTAGGGCGCATACCCGTTCGTGGCCATCGGCGTTCCGTTGTGCGCCGCAATGTCCAACACGCGGGCGCGGGTGAAGCCTGCGAGGTACGCGGCGGGCACGTTGTTCTCTGCGCCGGTCGTGGTCGGGATGTTCGCCTCGACCTGTCCCGGCGTGAAGTCGGGGTCGTCCGCAAGCGCGTCCGTGATCGCCTTGCAGTAGACGTCCGCCATCTTGTCCTCGCCCGGCCAGTCGGGGTGGAGGTCGGTCGCGCTCTGGAAGCTGCCGGTGATGTACGTGCCGTTCTGGTCGTAGCGGTAGCACGGCGTGTAGAGGTCGGCGAAGTACACGCGCTTCGCCGGGAACATGCCGCCCTCGATCGCCTCGCGCATCATCGTGTTGTAGGTGACGACCTTCGCGTTCTTCGCGGCGTCGGCGATGTCAACAACCGCGCCCGCGATGAACTTCGCCGTTGGCTTCTGCGTGATCACCTTCTCGACGAGGTTGCTCCACGCGGGGAACAGCTCACCCGGCGTCCTGCCGCCGGAGTTGATGTCGTTCGTGCCGAGCTTGACGAGGACGAAGTCGACGTCGCCCGCCTGGTCGAGGAAGTTCTCGATGGCGTCGATCGTGCCGCCGCCGCCGCCCGAGATGAGGCGCTGCCCGCCGATGCCGGAGTGGCTGATCCACTCGTCGGGCATCGCCGCGCCGCAGATGTCGGCGCTCTGGTCGTAGCGGTGGCCCTTCGCGATCGGCTCGTAGCCCGCCGCCGCGAGCTTCTTCATGAGGCCCGTGCGCCAGTTGCCGTACCCGCCGCCGTGCGTGATGGAGTCGCCTACGGGGAGGACGTTCACGCGCGTCTTCGGCGCGCCGTAGTCGAGATCGAGCCACAGGCGGCCGCCCTTCGCGAGGTTCTCCGCCCACACCTTCGGGTTGTTGCCGCTCGCGCTCGTCGCGTCGAACACCGCCGTCAGCGCCGCGTCGTCCATGTTCAGCGAGCCGTTGTCCCACGTCATCAGCAGGAAGCGTCCCTTCGTGTTCGAGGCGTACTTCGCGTCGAGCGCGATCTTCGCGCCGGACGCAAACACGGGCGCGCCGATGAGACGGAACGTGAACTTCGTCGGGTCGTACGTGACTCTGCCCGTCGCGCCGATGTCGAGATTTCCAAGGTAGAAGCCGCCTACGTCGTTGAACGACGCCGCGCCGTCAACCATGAGGCGCGTGGTGGTGAGCGAGATCGGGTCCCAGCCGATGTACGTGAACGCCTGCGACGCGCCGGACGGTAGGATGATCGACGCATTGGCGAGGCTCGTCGCCACCGTCTCGTCCTTCGCCCAGTTGCCGACGGTGTTGAACGTCGAGTCCGTCGCGCCGGTCCAGATGAAGTTCGCAATGGAGGAGCGGTCAGACACGGCTTCGCCGTACTTCAGCCAGAACTCGACGCGGACGTACGAGTACGCCGCACCCGAAATGTTCGCCATGTCGGCGCTTCCGGTCTTGTCCACATACGTCCAGTCAAGCACCTTGCTCGTTTGTCCGTGGTTGCCGTAGTTGGCGAGCGTGCCCATGCCGAGAGCGCAAGAGTCGGCGCCGCCCCAGCGGTTGTAGGCAAAGAGGATTTCCGCGGCCGGGAACGCGCCCGCTTCCGAGAACTTGCGCATCAACTGGAAGCAGGCAAAGCCACCGGACGTGCTGAACGTGTCATTGAAGCCGAGCACGTTGCCAGTCCAGGGCTCCGCGATCACGTCGCCCGTCCTGTCGGTTCCGCCGTAGTTCTGGCAGTTGAACTCGATGTAGCCCTCGACGGTATCGTCGTTCGCCGGGACCTGCTGAACGCCGCCGAAGTTGCTCCACACGTGGAGCTTCGTCACGGTCTGCTGCTTCTTCTGCGCGACGGTGACGGGAAACGCCACGTCCGCCCAGTTGGGACCGGGGGCGTCCATGTCGATCCACATCGCCTGCAGCGCGCCCGTGTCGCGGCGCACGAATTCAATGTAGTAGCCCACCTTCTCGATGCCCGTCTCCTGCATCGGCGGCGCGTAGGTGTAGGGGATCGCGTAGAGGTTCTGCGCATACGCGGTGGTGTCCGTCGGCTCGATGGTGCGCACGCGCGTGAAGCCGTCGAGGTACGCGGCCGGGACGTTGTTCGTCGCGTCGAGGACGACCGCCGGAGGCGTCCACGAGGACGGCGTGTTCTTGCCGTTCGCCGTCGCGAGCGTCATCAGCTTCGCCTTGATCGCGGCGGCCACGGCCTCGCACTCCGTCGAGGTCTGCGAGGCGGTGATGAGCGATGCGATGTCAACGCACTCCACGTCCGCCTCCGTGCCGCACCACGACGCGATGTCGGCGTTGAGCGCCGCCGAGCCGCCGGGGATCGTGCAGGCGATCACGGTCGTCATCGGAAGCGCGGCCTTGATGCGCGTCACGGCCTCCTTGTAGTTGGCAAGCACCGTCGCGTCGGCGACGCCGTCGGCCACGTCCTTGTCGCCGCACAGGAAGATGGTGAAGTCGGGATAGTTCGCCGCCGCGCAGTACGTCTCGAGGCCTTCGAGCACGCCGGCGCGCGTGGCGGATGTCTTGAGCGCGAGATCGACTACGCCCGCGTGGCACTTCCACGCATCCGTGTTCGCGCACAGGTTGTTCCCGTTCGCCGTGCGCCAGCCAGTCATCTTCACGTTCCAGCCTTCGGCGAAGAGCGACTGCGCAAGCGGTCCGCGGAAGCAGTACGTGCTGCCATAGACGTAGGTGCCGCCGAGCGTGAATATCTTGATCTCCGGCGCCGTGACGATCGAAGACGGATCCTTCGTGAGGACGATGCTCGTTGCATTCACGACGAGCGTGTAGCCCGCCGGACAGCCCGTCACGTCGATCTTCGAGGCGTCGAGGCCGGAGATCATGCCCGCCGTGAGGAGCGAGATGTTCGCATCGCCCTCCGGCGCCGCAATGCCCGTGAGGTCGAACGCCGCCCGGCCGAGGAAGTTGAGCGTGCCCGCGAACGTGAACGGACACGGCCGCGAGAACGCGACGTCGGTCGTGAACTGGATGATGTTCGTCGACACCGAGAGGATCGAGCCGCCCTCCTCCACGTCAAGCGAGGTGAGCTTCACCGGATTCCCGCACTTGCGCATGTCTAGCGTGCCGCCCGCGTGGATCGTCACCGGAACGGCCGTCGAGGAGATGGCGATCGAGGGATTGTACGTCGAGGCCGAGGAGTCCATCACCACCGTGCCGCCGAAGATCTCCGCGCCTTCGCGCATCTGCTGGTCGGTGTGGTTGTTCGTGATGTGGAACTTCGCCGCGCCGTACTTCGTGAGCTTCGAGTACGTGCCGTTGCCCGCGATCGGCGCGGCGCAGGTGACGTCCGTCGTCTCGTTGGAGACGATGACGTTGTCCGAGACGTAGATCCAGCTGACGGACGTGGACATCTTCGTGGCGTCGTTGAAGACGAGGTTCCTCAGGTGCAGCCTGTTGCTGGTCTGCACGTAGGTGGATCCGCCGTCCATAACGAGGTCGCGCAGATAGACGTTGACGGCCGGCACCTCGACCTTCGAATTCACGCCGTCGATGATCGCGTCGACGTTCGGCAGGTTGACGGTGCTGTTGTGGAAATACAGGCTTCCGTTCGTCACGTGGATCAGGCCCTCGCACGAACTCACGGCGTTGCACATCCAGAAGCGCTTTCCGGTCGGGACGTTGATCGTGAGGGTGTGGCCGTTCATGTTGAAGTCCGTCGCCCCGTAGCCGCTGTTGAGAAGGCCGAAGTCGCCGTTCGACGAATACGCCGTGGCGTCGCCCGTCATGATGATTCCGGCCAACTGCGCGGAGCCGCTAGTCACGTTTCCGCCGCTGTTGCGGAAGCATCCGTTGCCGTCGGGTCCGGTGCCCTCCATCGTCAGCACCGGACAGTTTCCGTTGCCGTTGCCCGCCATGTCGTAAGCCCCGCCGGCAACGATGCGAATCGGGTACTTGTTGGGGACAAGCGAGGTTGCGCCCATCGCGAGCGTTCCCGCGTTCACCACAGTGCCGCCGGAGTTCCTAAGGTAGTTCTTCGCAGTGAACGTGCCCGCGCCGGTCTTGACGAACTTCACCGCACCCTCGAGGATGTATGCCGCGTTGTTTTTCGTCGTGCCGGTCGGCACGTCGATGTACAGTTCGCCGGCCGTGACGCCGTTCTTCACGAGCTTCACGTCGTCGATCAGCGACGTCGAGTCGGAACCCATGAGATAACCCTGGAACGTGAGCGTGTGCGCTCCCGCCGTCAGGTTGAGCGCAAGGGTCTGCTCCTCGAACACGGTGTTGTTCACCGCGCCCCACGTCCGCACAGTTGTGCCGTCGACGTGAACGGTCAGCTTGCCGCAGCCGAGGTTCGGCCTCGCCGCGAGCTTGAACGTAAGCGTGTATTCGCCCGCCTCCGGCGCAGTGAACGTCTGCTCGATGCTCGCAGCGTTCTGAAGCCAGCAGACGTACTTTCCGTCAATGGGCGTGTTCGCCACCCAGGTGTTGTTGTTCACCGTAAGGCCGCACGACGTCGTGCCACTCCATCCCGTCGGCTGGAACCCGCCGACGGTGAAGTAGGCGTATGTGCCTGAGAACGTTCCGTCGAAGTGCTCGAAGCTGCCGTTCGTGATGAGGTTCGCGTTGAAGGAATCGGTAATCGTCACGCTGCCGTCGCCCGCGATGTCATCGACGTAGAGCTTGTGCCCGTTCAGGTCGATGACCGTATCGCTCACGGCGTTTATCGCGCCAAGTCCGCGCCAGTCGCAGTCCGCCGTGAGCGTCACGCGACCTGTGCGCGCGCCGAACGTGATCGAGGCCCATGACGGCGTGGCGCCGACGGGGAACGAGAACGACGCCGCGCCGTCGATGTCAACGGCCGTGTCCGAGTCGGGAAGCGTCGTCGCGGGCAGTTCCGCGCCTGTCGCGTCCCAGCACTTCCAGTTGGCGGGGTCGGCAAGGTCCGTCACGTCGCCGCCGCCGATCCAGTGCGCCGTCGCCGCCCTTCCGGCGTCTGCCGCCGCGAAGGAGTTGAGGCTCTCCGTCGAGTCCTGCACCCAGCCCGTGCGCGTGAGCGTGGCGCCATGCGTGAAGTCTCCGCTAGATTCAAGCTCGTTCGAGTAGAGGATGCCGTTCGCCTGGTCGAAGAGCGCGCCCTTGCCGTTCGCCTTGACGACGGGCACGAGGTCGCGTACGACCATGCCGGCGTCCTTCAGCGACAGGGAGTTGAAGGTGTATTTCGATCCCTTCGTGACGGACCACGTGCCGAACACGGCAAGGTCAAGTATCGGATTTGGCTTGCGCTCAACTGCGTATGTTTTGCGGGAACCGCCATGGTCGATTTTAATGATGTCTTCGTCAGTCATCTGGAAGCGATAGGAATCTGACGTCGTGGGTGACGGATCAAGAGCCGTGCCCCTGCCATGCCAGTAGTACTTGTTGCTCTGGACATCAATCATGAACGCGGCGCCCTGCCAGGACTGGCCGAAGAGTGTTGTACTGTTGGCGTACGTAAGCCCGCCGATGTGGAAGTCGAACGTCGTGTTGATGTCGGGGATGTAGCCGAGGCGCACGGTCTGCCCACCCGTGGAGATGAGGCTCGCCACTTCGCTCGCGTAGGGGAGTGCGTTCGTCTGCATCAGGAAGAAGCGGTACTTGAGTCCCGTCGCCTGGAGCGCGGCGGGGAGCGTCACGTTCGTCGTGACCGTTTCCGGGGCGATCGTGCCCAGGTCCTCGAAGTTCGTCCACGCGTTCTTGTCCGCGCCGCCGTCCGTCGCGCCGTATGCGAGATAGAGGTTGTTCGTCGCCGTCTCGGGAATTGTGCCGAACGCGAGCGTGGCGGTGGTGGCTGTCTGCTCCGTCACGGTGACGGTTGGGAGGAAACGGAACGTCGGGGTCGTGTCCGTCACGCGCCCGAAGCGCGCGGCGTCCCGTTCCGTGCCGGCGACGAGCGCCGTCGCCGTCTCGCTTGGGTGGAACGTGTCGTTCACCTGGTCGTAGAGGCCCGGCACGTCGTTCGCGTCGAGCGCGGGGATGTAGTCGCGCTGCATCTGGTACGGATCGTACCATCCGCCATTCGCGATCTTCATGCGGTAGAAGTCGAACGTGGCAAAGTTGGCGTTGTTGTTGCAGGCGAAAATGCCCATCGGGTTGTTGCCGTCAACATTGCGCGTGTTTGAAGGCCCCACGCGCGTTTCCACTCCTTCGGTGAAGAGACTCACGCGGTTGTCGTCATCGACGATGAAGCGGTAGTTGGTGTTGAGCGCGGGCTTTGCGCCGAAGGCAGAGCCGCTTGCGTGGAAGTTGAACTTGTCGCCCTGCATATTGAAGAGGTAGCGGCTGCCCGTCCAGTTCTGGCCGAAGAAGGCTGTCGAAGCAACATACGTGACGTTGCCGAAGCGGAAGTCCGTGACGGTGCGGCCGTCGGGGACGAGATCGGCGTTCACCCACTGTGCGCCGGTGGAGTGGACTTTGTCGAGTTCCTTCGTCATGGCGAGGTCCGTCGTCTGGAGGAGGAAGAAGCGGAGCGGACGCCCGTCGCGCAGCGCGGCGGGAACGGTGTAGGTGTACGTCTCCTGTCCGTCTGCGATGTCGGCGACCTTCTCGAAGCTGTCCCAGGCGTACTTGTCGTCGTCGCCGTCCGTCGCGCCGCTCGCGAGGAAGAGCGCGTGGCTGCGCCCGTTCGGGTTGCCGAACGCGAGCGTCACGCTGTCAGCCGTCTTCTCCGTCACGCACACCGTGCGCGGCGGCTCGTAGAGGCGGACAACGCCCGGGAGCGTGTCGGGGCCAAGTTTCGCGCTCTCGGCGAGCGTCGCGTCGGAAAGCGCGCCGTTCCAGATACGCACTTCGTCGTACTTCGCGTTCGCGTCGATGTCGGCCTCATAGAACGAGTGGCCGATGTTGAGCGTGTAGGATTGGAGTTCCGCGATCGTCCAGCCCTTCACGATCGACCAACGGTTGCGGACGATGCGACCCGTCGAGGCGTTGCGCTTCGTCCAGTGGACCATCGTGTCGCCGTTGCCCATGTCGCGGTACGACACCGCGATGTGCCAAACGTGTCGTTGAGGGAAAGAATCGTTGATCCGCCCCTCTTGACCTGGAAGGCGTCCTGTCCGGTGTTTGTGCCGCGGGTCCAGCTGAGGAGGATGCCGTCCGTTTGGCCGCCGCCCATGTCGAACACGCGGGAATAGTTCTGCGCGGCGGTCGGCGTCGCCCAGATTTCGATCGTCATGCTGTCGGTGGGCAGGATGTTGCCGCCGGTGCCGAGCTCCACGTAGCCGCCGTTATTGCTGTCCTTTATCAGGTTCGCCGTGCCGCTCATCTGGATGGCCGTGTTGCTGTCCGCCCAGGCGAGTTTCGGCCCCTTGCCCGCAGCGGCGGGACGGCCGGGGAGCGCGTTGTTGTAGTTGCCGCTGAAGCTCCAGCGCTGGCGCAGGTGGACGTAGGCGTTGTCAACGGCCGGCGCGACGGCGACCGTCTCCGGCAGGGCGTCCGGGCCGGCCGCCGCGTTCGCGTTGAGCTGCGCGTCGGTGAGCGCGCCGTCCCAGATGCGCACTTCGTCGTATTCCGCGTTGGCGTCGTGGTCGCCGGAGTACTGCGAATGGCCGAGGTAGAAGTAAGGCCGGTACAACGCGCCGAGCGCCCAGTTCGGGGCGTTCTTGGAACCGGATTTCTCAATCGCGCCCGTCGTGGCGTTGCGCTTCGCCCAGCGGACGTCGCACGAGCCGTCGGCCTTCGGCGTGAAGACGACGGAAATGTGGTATTGCGTGCCGAGCGTATACGGGTAGAGCGTGTTGTCCGCGCGCAGGATCGCGGAGTTGGCATGCTTGATTTCCTGAAGGTCCTTGTTGATGTCCGTGCCGGTTGACCAGCACAGAGTGAAATAGTTCTGGCTGTTCGGGCCGTAGTCGAAGATGCGGGCGTAGTTCTTGGTGGCAGTCTGCTTGGCCCAGATTTCGACCGTGGCGGCGCCGGGCGGCATGACGTCCATGCCGAGGTTGAGCGAACCGGTGCTGTTGCCCGCGCCGGTCATCTTCGCGACGCCGCCGGCAACGGTGACGTTTGCGCCGATCTTCTGGGCCAAGTGCCCCGTCACCTCATCCTTGAGGTCGGTGTTGAACGTCCAGCGGTGCTTCAGCGCCGCCGCCGTCGTCTTCGTCTCGTCCGCTCGCGCCGCGAGCGAAAACGCCGTGCCCGCCGCGACCATCGCCGCGAGCGCCAGTGTCGATATGCGTAGTTTGCTCATGCTTGCTCCTTATTAGTTGTTAGATTGTAAATGGTAGAGGGAAGTGACTCCACTGCAAAAAACTTGCTGTTGTACGCTTGCTGTCTCCACCTCCGCAACAAGCAAAGGGGAGGCAAGTGTACGACGGCAAGCGCGCCGCCCTGGCCGCGCTACAGCGCATCCTATGCCATGAGGGGGGGGGGGGGTACTTACGTTGTAAACGCGCACTACGCGGCCTCTAGCCGCGCTCAAACGCGATGCTTCAAGGGACATCGCCTTCTCAAGATACAATGCGCCTTTTGTCATTCTGCGCGTATGATACCAAAACCCCGCCCCCAAGCGCAAGCCAAAAAGTCACCATATTTTCACATGTTTCACACTCGGATGGTGCAAGCTGTCGGGTGGGGCGAGCCGTCCCGGCGAGCCGCCACGGCTCACCCGGAGGGTTCGCCCCACCTGCGGGCCGCCCGGTGGTCGGCCCCTACCGCGGTAGGGCGCGATCACCGAGCGCGCCGCATCCATGCGTATAGGGATTTGGAAACAACCAGGACAACAGTCAAGAACAACATTGTCCTGCGGGCGCACCTTGAACATTCAGAATCGTGGCAGTTTGAGGATCGGCAAATGGGCGCGGGCGAGTTAACCCGCGCGCCAAAGACAAGTTGTTTCAAACAAGTTGTTTCCAATTTTCAGAAGGCACCCCTTAAGTTTCAGAAACTGAAGTTGACTGCTATTTCGGCTGTGCCGTCGGCGGGCGCGGGAACGGTGAACATCAGCTGGCGACAGCCAGGGTTGGGGGAGTCCCAGGTGTTGGGGCCCTGTCCGTCGCCGACGGACCAAGCACCCTTCTGCGCCCCGCACTGGACGAGCGTGATCGTCTTTCCCGCCTGACGGAGCGTCACCTTGTCCCCTTCAATCGTAGGCTCGGCGCGCGTCATCATCGCCCAGCGGATCATCCCGCCCGGCCTCACGCCCGCGAAGGTATCGCGCAACGTGTAGCTGCGCCCCGACGCCGACATCTCTCCGCACCGGACGACCGACGTCGCGTTCGTGTAGAGCGACGAGAGGTCGAGCGTCACCACGGACGCCGCGCCGTCGCGTTTCACCTCCGTCACCTTCGCGCTTCCCTTCACCCACTGCTGGCAGCCGTCGATCATCGGCACGTTGTGGGCCCAGGTTCCGAGGCGGAACAGCTTCCAGCGGTCTGCATTCTGCGCATTGCTCCAGAGGTTCATGCCCATGGCCTCGATCCGGTGGTACGGCTCCGCGCCGATGTCCACCGCCCAGCGCACCTTCTCGCTCTCCAGCACGAACGACCCGCCGTCCATGTGCCCGTGCGGACCAGACGGCGACCCGCCCTTCAGCCCCACGAACATCGCCTTTTCATCGTCCCAGCTCGAACGCTGGATTGTAATCGGCACGGGCCCCTTAGCGTCCCACACGAGCGGCGCCTTCGGCTTCAACCCAGACGGAACATCCTGCACCCAAAAGAGCGCGAGGGGGAACATCCTGTTGCCGCGAAAACGACGCGGGGAAGGACGCCGTGTGGCAACGTAGCGGCGGTATGCGCCAAACTCGAAGTAGGGAAGGATGTCTGGCCGGTTGAAGCGCTTCGCGAACCACCATGTCGCATAGCATGTTCCGCGTCCAGCCCCGCCATCCGCATAGTTGAACACCTCTCCGCTCGGCCCGGTAACGAGATCGAGGTACGCGCCCGTCTCGGCGAAACCCGGCATGGACGCAAGGCCGAAGTCGCTGCCGAGCGTTCCCTCCAGAAGCGCCATAGCGGCGACATTGAACTCGAGGCCGTAACTCCAGTAGCCCGGCCCTTCAGGATAATTTCCATTCGGCGCAAGCGCCTTCATGGATATTGGCAGCTTGTCGATGCAGCGCTGGACAAAACACGCCGCCTCGGTGGGATTTTCCTCCGCGAGCGCGAGCGCGCCTGCGAGGATGCCGGCGTGGCAAACCTGCCCCCAATTGTTGTGCGCGCGAATCCACCACAACGGCTGGCGCGAGGCGTCGAGTCCACAGCGACGGAGTCCGGCGGAGATCTCACGGCGGACATCCTCCGGCATGTCGTTGTAGAGCCAGTCGTAGCCGATAGCTACGGCGAGCGTCATCTCGCCCACGTCGAGGAAGTGCGAGGGATTCCAGTCCGAGAACGCGCACACGGCGCGCATTTCGGCGATGGCGCGGTCGAAGTGCGCCTTGTTGCCGTAGAGTCGGTAAGCGAGCGCGAGGGTATTGATGCGATAGAGCGCGGTGCGGCTCACACCGAGGAGGCGTTTACCCTCTTTGATACGCTCGCAGGGCTTCGCACTGAGGATCGGATCCGCCGTCGCGCGGATGAACTCCGCGCCTGCCGTGAGAAGCTCCTCCTTGCCAAGCCGCGCCTTCAGCGCCGCGAAACCGCGCGCATCCGCGAAAAGCCTGGGGTGCGGACGCTTCGCAGCCTCTTCCACGGCGCGCACGATTTCGGGCCGCGCTTCCGCCGGGATTCCGTTGCCGTTTTTTGGCTTTGCCGGAACCGCCATAGCGGCAAATGCCATGTATATCGCAATTGCTGTCTTCTTCATGGCACTTTTTATACCTTTCCGTTGAATCGGTGCTGCATCCTGACTCAAACCTCTTCATTCAACAGGCACTCGCCACCGTGGAAGACGAGGACAAGGCGGTGGAGCGCAACGGGCGGGACGCCCGTTGTCCCAGTTGCGAGCGAGATGCCCGCCACCCCGATATGCCACTCGGCGATAAGCGCGGGATCGGAGGCGTATTGGTCGAGCTGGTCGATGGCCTTGGACTTGATGTCGGCGAGCTGCTCCGGCGTAGGAGCAGGGTCGCCGACCTTCACGTACTTCATCTCGATGAGCGCGGCATGGGCGATCTCGGGCCAGCGGGAAAGCTGCGGCGCGAGCGCGATGTCGTAGAAACCACCCCCCGACTCGCGTTCGTGCCGGACGAAGTACGGACCGCCTGCCGCGCAAAGAAGCGTTATCAAGGTGGACTGCACCACCTTCTCGCCCTCCACGGCGTCGCGCACGGCAAAGTTCTCCCTGACGATTCCGGAAATGATGCCTATGAAAGCCTGCCATTCGCCGTGTCTGGCGAAGCGTACGAGTTCCCTGTTGATATCGAATATCCGTCCGTCGATCTTGTAGATGTCGGCGTATGCATCGGGAATCATCTTTGCGGCAAGTTCCTTCAGGGTTTCGTTGGGGACGCCGAACTCGGTCATGCCCATGTCTTCCCCGATGATCGTCGTGATGCCGAACCAGTAGAGGAGCGAGGTGAAGTTTTCCTTCTCGGATATCTCGCGAGCCTGGAACGACTTCACGAGCCGCTCGGTGAGCCGCCCTCCTGCAAGCAGGTTCTCAAGCACGTGGAAATTGCCGTTCAAACGTCGGTCTGCCGTAACGAGATGGCGTATCTTCGCGTAGTCTGTGCGCAGATTCTCGTCGATAAGTTCGCGCGGAAACTGCTTCGTGCGCCAAAGGTAACTGAAGAACGAAAGCACGATCGTGGTATTTGCCACCGACGGAGCGGAGGCGCTGCCGAAGCGGTAGTTGTCGTACCACCTTATCGCGGTGTCATACGCTTTCTCCGCGTCGAAGCCGCAATGTGCGGCGTAGTAGTCCGTTATGGCTCGGAGATCATCGTGGCGGAATCCCGTCAAGTCCGCAAACTCAGGGTCAAGCGAGACGTTCGTTCCGATGTTGAATCCGCTCGTCACGTCGTCCATCGTCACGGGGGAGACGCCCGTGATGAAAAGACGCGTCACGGGCGCCTCTGTTCCGGTCGTCATGTCCTTCAGGTTTGTGAAGAACTGTTTGAAGAATCCGTCCCCGTGGCAGAGCGCATCGTATGCGCCCTGGCCGCTTTCCGCAAGAATCGTGTTGGCGAAGTTGTCGTACTCGTCGATCATCACGTAGAGCTTCACGCCCTTGTTCATCAGCCCCTGCGTGATGACCGCCAGCTTCGCGATGCAGCCGGACGTCGCGAGTATCTTTTCAGCGATTCCGCCGGGAATCCTCTCGCGGTAATTCTCGGCGAACGCGTCGATGCAGATCGAGGCGTACTCGTTGAAGCTGTCCTCGACCTTGCGCGCGTCCTTGCTCACCGCCGAGAAGTTGAAGTACAGCACGAGGTACTTGCCGCGCTCGTCCGTCGGATTCGCCCCGATGTCCGTACCCTTGAAGAACTCGTCGAACCTGTCCGCGAACTGTACGTCGTAGTAGGCACGGAGAATCGAGAGGAGCAGGGACTTCCCGAACCTGCGCGGTCTGAGGAAGACCGCGTAGCGCGTTGTCTCCAGGTCGCGAATCTTCGCGGTGCGGTCAACGAACCAGGCGTTCGCTCGCCTGATTTCGGCATAGTCCGCCACGCCGTATAGTATGGGCCTTGTCTCTTCCATGCCGATAAGTATACCACAAATCGCCGCCGCCGTGTGGCGTTAGGCGAGGACGGCGTCGAGAATCACGTCTAGCGACGGCGCGTCGAGCTTCTCGACGGCGCCGAGGTCTACGGCCTTGGCGTATTCCGGGTCGATCGGCAGCGAGGCGACGGCGGCGATGCCGTGGCGGGACGCGAGTTCGCCCGCGCGGCTCGGTCCGAAGATGCGGTGTTCCGCGCCGCAGTCGGGACAGCGGAACACGCTCATATTCTCAACGAGGCCGAGCACCGGAACGTCCATCATCCCGGCCATGCGTACGGCCTTTTCGACGATGAGCGAGACGAGGTCCTGCGGCGAGGTCACCACCACCGCGCCCGTGACGGGCAGGCTCTGGAACACGGTGAGCGGCACGTCGCCCGTCCCCGGCGGCAGGTCCACGAACATCACGTCCACGTCGCCCCACACGACGTCGCTCCAAAACTGCTTTACGGCGCCCGCGATCACGGGGCCGCGCCACACGACGGGATCGGCGGGGTTCTCTACGAGGAAGTTCAGGCTCATGAGCGCGATGCCGCTTTCGCTCCGGCACGGCAGGATGCCCTCGCCGTCTGACGTCGCCCGGTCCTTCACGCCGAAGGCGGTGGGGATCGACGGTCCCGTGATGTCCGCGTCCAGCACGGCCACCTTGAGTCCGCGTTTCTGCGCCTGTACGGCGAGCAGTTCCGTCACAAGGCTCTTCCCCACGCCGCCCTTGCCGCTCATCACCGCGATCACGCGCGCCACGTGCGAGCGTGCGTTCGCCGGCGCGACGAATCCGGCCGGTTTCTCGCCGTTACAGCTTCCATCTTTCTTCGATGCGCAGGATGCGCAGTCATGGTTACAATCAGACATCTCCGTCTCCTCTTCCAATTTACATTTCTGCCATTAACAAATCTCAATTGTTCACAATTGCCACAAATATCAATTCCTTTCCCTCCACCGGCGGTGGGCCCAGAGGTACTGTTCGGGATATTTGCGGATCGCCTCGCCAAGGCGGTCGTTAAGAAGCTGGGTGGCGGCGGCGCGGTCGGCGTCTTTGGGGAAGCGGATTGGCGGACCGCCCACGAGGCGGTAGCGGTAGGGGGCCACGCGGACGAACGACCCCACCACAACGGGATAGCCGGTGCGAATCGCGAGACGCGCGGCTGACGAGAAGGTCTTGGCCGGACGCCCCAGGAACGTAAGGGGCAGGCCCTTCGACGTGTGCTGGTCCATGAGGATCGTCATCGCCGCTCGGTCATCCACCCACTTGCGCAGGATGTCGGGGGTGAAGCCGTAGTTCTTGTCGATGATCGTCACGGGGCCGCGGAAGTGGTGGTTCTTCATCCAGTTCGCGACGAGCTTGTTGTTCATCACGCGGGCGATGGCGATCATCGGACGCGCGAAAGAGAGTAGGTTCGTGGCCGCCTCCCACACGCCGTGGTGCGCGCTCACGAGGATGATAGGGGTGTCCGTCTCCTCCAAGAGCAGGCGCACCGCGTCGGGATGCCCCTCCGAGACGTCCAGGTGCTCGCGCCAGTTTTCGCGCGTGATTACATGCGGAACGCGCAGGGCCTCGCAGACGTGTCCCGCGAGATGCCCCCAGCTCGCCCGCGCGATGCGCAGCGCCTCCTTGGGGTCGTCGGTGATGCCCGCCTTGAGGATGTTTTCCACGGCGATGCGTTTCCGACGCGGGAAAAGCCAGAAAATGGCCCGCGCGAACGCGCTGCCGAAACCGTAGGCTTTTCTGTCCAGAAAATTCATGGCGGGAAGTATATCATTTCCCACCCCTCAACGCAACCGGCTCAAATTATGATATACTTTCCCCCATGAAAATCTTGCAGATATTGCCTAGCCTCCAGATGGGCGGCGTGGAACGCGGAACGCTGGAGATCGCGCACGCGCTCAAAAAGGCCGGCATCCCCAACGCCGTAGCCTCCCAGGGCGGCCACATGGTCGAAGCGCTCAAGGCGATGGGTGTGCCGCACCATGCGCTTCCCCTCATGAGCAAGAACCCTTTCACCATGCGCCGCAACGCGGTGCGCCTCGCCGAACTAGTGCAGGACGAGGGATTCACCCTCATGCACGTGCGCTCGCGCGCGCCGGCGTGGAGCGCCAAGTGGGCCTCGAAGATGTGCGGCGTCCCGTGGATCGCCACGTTCCACGGCGTATACGGCACGAAGCCCGCGTTCTTCAAGATTCCCTACAACCGCGTGATGCTCAAGGGCCTCCGCACGATCTGCGTATCCGAATACGTGCGCAAGCACGTGCTCGAGACATACCACCCCGACCCCGCGCGCCTCGTGTGCATCCCGCGCGGGGCGGATACCGATTTCTTCCGTCCGGACGCCGTTTCCCCCGAACACGCCCTCAAGAAGAAGACCCAGCAGTACCGCTTCACGCCTGACATCCCCGTGATCACCCTCCCCGGACGCCTCACCTTCTGGAAAGGACAGGAGGTGTTCCTCGAAGCCCTCATGCAGATGCGGCACAAGCGCGTGGGCGTGCTGTTCCTCGGCTCCGACCAGGGGCGCACCGAATACTCCGACCACCTCCGCGAGATCGCCGGACAGCTCGCCGACGATACGGAAGTCGTGTTCCGCGACCACACGCAGGAAATTCATACCGTCTACGCGCTCAGCGACATCGTGGTGAATGCCTCGTCCGCCCAACCCGAGGCGTTCGGACGCACCATCCCCGAGGCACAGGCCATGGGACGCATCGTCGTCGCCACCGCACACGGCGGCGCGTGCGAGACGATCGAGGATGGCAAGACCGGCTTCCTCGTGCCGCCCGGCGATTCCGACGCCCTCGCCGCGAAGCTCGACGAGATCCTCGACATGCCGAAGGAAAAGCTGGACGCCATCCGCGCCGCCGCCGTCGAATCCGTGCGCGCAAACTACTCCGTCGCGAAGATGTGCGCCTCCACCATCGCCCTCTACCGCGAGTTGGACTCTCAGAAATCTAGTTCTTGAAGCTGTGGATCGGGGCTGGGATGCGGCCCTTGCGCCCAACGAAGCGCGAGCAGTCGAAACTGTTCACCGGCATGATCGGCGCGTGACCGAGAAGGCCGCCGAATTCTACGGACTCGC
This sequence comes from uncultured bacterium, assembly GCA_902761035.1. Classification (GTDB taxonomy): domain Bacteria; phylum Verrucomicrobiota; class Kiritimatiellia; order RFP12; family UBA1067; genus RUG572. The sequence continues at coordinate 46,518 of CACWIW010000065.1, forward strand.
CCACGCCCTTGCCGACCACGGGAATGATGCGCACCGCCGTCGTCTTCTGGTTGACCATGCCGATCGCCGCCTCGTCCGCGATGATGCCGGCGATTGCAGCGGCGGACGTATCGCCGGGAACGGCGATCATGTCGAGGCCCACGGAGCAGACGCACGTCATCGCCTCGAGTTTCTCGATCGTGAGCGCGCCCGCCTCCACGGCGTCGATCATGCCCTGGTCTTCCGAGACGGGGATGAACGCGCCCGAAAGCCCGCCTACGTAGGAGCTCGCCATCACGCCGCCCTTCTTCACCTGGTCGTTCAGGAGCGCGAGCGCCGCCGTCGTGCCCGGCGCGCCGGGATGGGCGAGGCCGATCTCCTTGAGGATGTCCGCCACCGAGTCGCCCACGGCGGGCGTCGGCGCGAGCGAGAGGTCGATGATGCCGAACGGCACGCCGAGGCGACGCGACGCCTCCTGCGCCACGAGCTGCCCCACGCGCGTGATCTTGAACGCCGTGCGCTTGATCGTCTCGCAGAGCGTCTCGAAGTCCGCGCCGGGAATCTGCGAGAGGGCGTACTTCACCACGCCCGGGCCGCTTACGCCCACGTTGATCACCGCGTCGCCCTCGGAGACGCCGTGGAACGCGCCCGCCATGAACGGGTTGTCGTCCGGCGCGTTGCAGAGCACCACGAGCTTCGCGCAACCGAGCGAGTCGCGGTCCTTCGTGCGCTCCGCCGTCGCCTTCACGATCTCGCCCATGAGGCGCACCGCGTCCATGTCGATGCCCGTCTTCGTGGAGCCCACGTTCACGCTCGAGCAGATGCGATCCGTGACGGCAAGCGCCTCAGGGATCGAGCGGATGAGCATTTCGTCCGACGGCGTCATGCCCTTCGAGACGACCGCCGAGAAGCCGCCGAGGAAGTTGACGCCCAGCTCGCGCGCCGCGCGGTCGAGCGTGCGCGCGATTTCCACGTAGTCTTCGGGACGCCGACAGCACGACGCGCCCACGAGGGACGCCGGCGTGATCGACACGCGCTTGTTGACGATCGGGATGCCGAACTCGCGCGAGATCTCCTCGCCCGTCCGCACGAGCCGCCCCGCCCAGCGCAGCAGCTTCGCGTAGATGTTCGCGCAACACGCCTCGAGGTTCGAGTCGGCGCAGTCGAGGAGCGACACGCCCATCGTGATCGTGCGGACGTCCAGGTTCTCGTCCTGGATCATCTTGTTCGTCTCAAGAACTTCGCTGAGATTGATCATGGCTGAAAATCAAATCCTATGCATCTTCTCGAAAATCTCTTCCTTCTGGCACTTCGCCTGAAGGCCGAGGGACTCGCCTATCTTCGTCAGTCCCTCGGAGATGTCGCCGAACGGACGCGATGCGCCGGACATGTCGACGATCATCATCATTGTGAAGTAGCCCTGCACCACGGTCTGCGTGATGTCGAGGATGTTGATGCCGTTCTCAGCGAGAAAGGCACAAGTTTTGGCGAGGATTCCGACCGTATCCTTGCCCACGACGGTGATGATTGCTTTTTTCATAGGCGGATAGTATATCAAAAATCCCGTTATGCCGCCAAGTTGGAGTTTTTTTGGGGGACGTGGGGCGCATCTGTGTAATTCACCGCCGAGCCTTCTGATGTTTGGAAACAACTATTTGAAACAACTTGCCTTTGGCGCGCGGGCTAACTCACCCGCACCCATTTGCCGATCCACCACCCTGTCCTTGACGGTGGGTATACCCAGCGGGCGCAACTTGCCGACTCTCCCTCGTCAGCGCGAGATTCGGAAACTTCGCCATGCGGTGTTTCGCCGCGATGGCCGCAATCTCCGTTCCCGTGCAGAACTTTCGGAACGCGCCATGTCCCTATGCCCCGTCCCGTCGGGCGCGTCGCAAAACGACTTCGGCGCGTCCGTGTTGGCTTCCGCTA
>CACWIW010000066.1 GCA_902761035.1 uncultured bacterium
ATGCCGCAGACGCGCGAGCACGTGCTGCTCGCCCGCCAGGTGGGCGTGCCGAAGATCGTCGTGTTCCTCAACAAGTGCGATCTCGTCGAAGACGCGGAAATGCTCGACCTCGTCGAGATGGAAGTCCGCGAGCTCCTTTCCAAGTATGAGTATGATGGCGACAACGCCCCGGTGATCCGCGGCGCCGCCTATCCGGCCACGCAGGCCGCGTCGGCTGACGATCCCGCCTGCAAGTGCATCGACGAGCTGATGGACGCGCTGGACAGCTACATTCCTGAGCCTGTCCGCGAGCTCGACAAGCCGTTCCTGATGCCGATCGAGGACATCTTCTCGATTGAAGGCCGCGGCACGGTGGTGACTGGCCGCGTCGAGCGTGGCACGATCCACGTCGGCGAGGACGTCGAGATCGTCGGTCTCAAGCCGACGGCGAAGACGGCCGTCACGGGCGTCGAGATGTTCCGCAAGCTCCTCGACGAGGGCCGTGCGGGCGACAACATCGGCACGCTGCTCCGTGGCACGAAGAAGGAAGAGGTGGAGCGTGGCCAGGTGCTCGCGAAGCCGGGTTCCATCACGCCGCACACCGAGTTCAACGGACAGGTCTACGTCCTCACGAAGGACGAGGGCGGCCGCCACACGGCGTTCATGAAGGGCTATCGTCCCCAGTTCTACATCCGCACGACGGACGTGACGGGCGACATCGGCTTGCCGGAAGGCGTCGAGATGGTCATGCCGGGCGACAACGTGTCGATCGACGTCAAGCTGATCGCGCCTGTCGCGTTGGAAGAGAAGATGCGCTTCGCCATCCGCGAAGGCGGCCGCACGGTCGGCGCCGGCACGGTTTCGAAGATCATCAAGTAACGAACGAAGCGTTCTTCTGTGAGATGCCTGCCCCGAGTTCCGGCCCCTTGTGGTCGACCGGGGCGAAGGGCGGGCTGATTCAACTCAAAGAGAACGGAAGGATTTGATACCATGCCCCGTGATTTGGCTATTCTCGCGTGCATAGAGTGCAAGCGCCGCAACTACACGACGACGCGCAACAAGCGTACGATGACCGAACGTGTCGAGAAGGTGAAGTACTGCCCGTTCGACCGCAAGCGCACCGTGCACAAAGAAGTCAAGTAAACGATTTCCGGATAGGGTAGTAGCACAATGGCAGTGCAGCGGTCTCCAAAACCGCCTATGGGGGTTCGATTCCCTCCTACCCTGCCAAAACGTATCAGAGGACGAGATGAAAGAATTTTTTCTGAAAATCAAGGGATACTTGTCTGAAGTCGGCGGCGAAGCGCGTCGGGTCACTTGGCCTACGTCGCGTGAATGCTATGACTCGACGCTCGTCGTGATTGCGTTCATTTTCATCTTGGCGGTTACGACGCTGGTGTGTGACAAGGCCATTCAGCTCTTTATCAATCTTGTCCATGTCGGCGCCTCGTAAGAGGATGTAGCGATGAAAAAAGAGTGGTTCGTCCTCCAGACGCTGACCGGGAAGGAAAACAAGGTCAGGGACTCCATCAGGGCTCGCGTCCCGATGGAGGGGATGGAAGAATACATCGGTGAGTGCCAGATCCCAACGGAAAAGGTCACCGAGACAAAGGACGGGAAGAAGCGCGTCCTGACGAAGAAGGTTTTTCCGGGTTATGTGCTTGTGCAGCTGGCTCTCTACAAGGAGGGCGGCGGCATTGACAAGGATACGGGCGCGCGTGCGGTCGTACCAGAGACATGGCAGTTCCTGCGCGAAACGCCAGGCGTAATCGGCAGCTGGCTCCAGCAGCGCCCGATGCCGCTTCGGCAGGAAGAGGTCGATGCGATTCTGTCTAACAAGCCCGTGGACGGGGCCTCGCGGCCGCGTCCGAACGTTGAATTTACCGTCGGCATGACGGTGAAAATCAAGGAGGGCGCATTCCTGGGTCAGGAAGGCGTCGTCACGATGGTCGATCCCGACAAGGGCAAGCTTACGGTTGAAGTTCAGATCTTCGGTCGTAAGGCCCCTGTTGACGCAGAATATTGGCAAGTGGAGAAAGTCGCCGTTGAGGAGGCTGTCTCCGTTGAACCTGCCAGCTGATGCGTGTTTTGTGGACCCGTTTGCACCGATAGGACGCCGGGAGGGGCCACGGAAAAGCTAAAAGGCAAGTAAAATGGCCAAGAAAGTCAAGGGCGTAGTCAAGCTCCAGATTCCGGCAGGCGCCGCGAATCCTGCGCCTCCGGTGGGTCCCGCCCTCGGTTCGGCAGGCGTCAACATCATGGCGTTCTGCAAGGAGTTCAACGCGAAGACCCAGAAGCAGGCGGGTCTCGTCATCCCCGTGATCATCACGGTTTACCAGGACCGCAGCTTCTCGCTGCAGTTCAAGTCGCCGCCCGCGAGCGTTCTCCTCAAGAAGGAAGCCGGTCTCGCGAAGGGTTCGGGCGTTCCGAACAAGAACAAGGTCGGCAAGGTCACCAAGGCCCAGCTCGCGAAGATCGTCGAGATGAAGAAGGCCGACCTGAACACGACCGACGTCGAGGCGGCAATTCGCATGATCGCCGGTACAGCCCGCAACATGGGCATCGAAGTCGTGGACTGAAAGGAGCGGCAAGATGGCGAAGCATAGCAAGAAGTACAGGGCCGCGCTCAAGGCGGCACCGAAGAAGCCCGTTTCCATCGAGGAGGCCGTTGCCTTCATCAAAAAGCATCCCGGCGCGAAGTTCGACGAGACTGTTGACGTGTCCATGCGCCTCGGCGCGGACACGAAGAAGACCGACACCCCGGTGCGCGGCATCGTGAAGCTTCCTGCCGGTTCGGGCAAGAAGGTGAAAGTGCTCGTGTTCGCGGGCGGTGACCACGCCGAAGAGGCGAAGGCCGCCGGAGCCGATTTCGTGGGCATGGACGACCTCATCGAGAAGGTGATGGGCGGTTGGACCGACTTCGACGTGGCGATCGCGACGGTCGAAGCCATGAAGAGCGTGCGCAAGTGCGCCCGCGTGCTCGGTCCCCGCGGCCTCATGCCTAACCCGAAGACTGGTACGGTGACGGATGATCCCGCCACGGCGGTCAAGGACGCGAAGGCCGGCAAGGTCGATTTCCGCATGGACAAGACTGGCAACTGCTGCGTGATCGCGGGCAAGGTCTCCTTCGAGGCCGACAAGCTCGTTGCGAACGTCAAGGCCGTTGTCGAGGCCGTTCAGGCCGCGAAGCCCGCCACGGTGAAGGGCGCGTTCATCCGTTCGCTGACGCTCTCCTCGACGATGGGCGTGGGCGTTCCCTGCATCCTGGAGCAGGCTGACTAAAGGAGTGTGAACCATGAGAATTGAAAAAGTCGCAATCCTCAACGAAGTGGTCGACCGCGTCAAGGCGTCGGACTACTGCTTCATCCTCAACTACGGCGGCGTGTCCGTCGACAAGGTCGCGAAGCTCCGCGCCGCGCTCAAGACGCACGAATCGCGCCTCCTCGTGGTGAAGAACACCTTCCTCGCGAAGGCCGCCAAGGAGAAGGGCTGGTCGGACGACGTTCAGAAGATGCTCACGGGCCCGACGGCGATCGTCACGGGTGCGGGCGAGGTCACGGCCGTCGCCAAGGACGTGATGGACTTCGTCGAGGCGTCCGAGGGCCGCGCGTCCGTGAAGGGTGCCGACTACGATGGCAAGATCGTGGACGCCGCGATGGTGGAAGCGCTCTCCAAGGTGCCCGGCAAGGATCAGCTCCGCGCCACGTTGCTCATGCTCCTCAAGGAGCCGGCAACGCGTCTCGCGCGCGTGCTTTCCGAGAAGGCCAAGAAGGAAGGCGGGGAGGCTCCCGCCGCCTAAGGAAAGGGCTGCCTAGCGATTCCAGAAAAGCTAGAAATTCTAGAATATCTAGAATCGCTAGAAAAGCTAGAAGGGCTAGAATATCTAGAACCTCTAGCAAAGCTAGAACCATTAGAAAAAATTTCCTTCAGATGAAAAACGCTGAAGGTTGACAAGTAAAAAAGGAAACAGAAAATGACGAACGAAGAACTCATCAAGGAACTGTCGGGCAAGACGGTTCTCGAAATCAACGAACTCGTGAAGGCGCTTGAAGAGGCGTGGGGCGTTTCCGCCGCTGCCGCCGTCGCCGTCGCTGGTCCTGCCGCCGCCGCTGCTCCCGCTGAGGAGAAGACGGAATTCGACGTGATCCTCGAATCCGCCGGCGCACAGAAGATCGCGGTCATCAAGGAAGTCCGCGCGATCACGGGTCTCGGCCTCAAGGACGCCAAGGACATGGTCGAAGGCGCGCCCAAGACGGTCAAGGAAGGTGCTTCCAAGGAAGACGCCGAGAAGATCAAGGCCCAGCTCGAGAAGGCCGGTGCCAAGGTCACGATCAAGTAAGCGGAATACATTCCGATTCGGCGAAAGGCGCAGTCCATCAAGGGCTGCGCCTTTTGTTGTACGCAGAACGTTACATGAGACCGATGTGCCTATGAGTTTGTGCAGTACAGTAGGGAGATCAAACCAGCTTTGTAGGAACCCCAAAAATCCCATGTGGGGAAGTCAAACCTTGGTTAGGTCTCAAAAATCCCCTCGCCCTAGGGAGACAACACCCTCGTAGGGTCTCAAAAATCCCCCCCTCCTAGGGAGAAACGATACCCGTTATAGGGGGAGGCGGGTGCCATTCTACAATCTCGAACCACGCCGCATGACAGACACATTGCGCCCCATTCTCTGCTCACCCATCGTCCAAAACTCCCACTCAAGCGCCTCCATCGCAGAAGAAAATTCAAATTCCTCTTTAATTGATCTAAAAGCTTGATATGCGGTCTAGAATAATGATTAAACGGTAAATTCCATAGCACAATCTGTCGAATTTCTGTCACAAAAAGTGTGACAGAAATTCGACAGATTGTGCTATGCCTTTTTGCGTGTATTTCTAAATACAACATTATTAATATTGTTTTTGTTTTACTATAGCGTATTTGATGGAAAATTGAATGACTTTCTGCGATGTGAGTCGACCTCACGTTGTCTGGAAGGCCAGAGTGCGATGACACGAGAAGGTGTTGCTCCACTTGATGTTCGGCATCCTCGTCAATCCGTGCCGTGTGCCATCTGGAAGATTCCCGCATCAAACATCAAGGAAGTCCGTACGATCACGGGTCTCGTCCTCAAGGACGCCAAGGACATGGTCGAAGGCGCGTCCAAGACGGTCAAGGAAGGTGCTTCCAAAGAAGACGCCAAGACGGTCAAGGAAGGCGCTTCCAAAGAAGACGCCGAGAAGATCAAGGCCAAGCTCGAGAAGGTCGGCGTCAAGGTCACGATCAAGTAAGCGGAATACATTCCGATTAGGCGAAAGGCGCAGTCCATCGAGGGCTACGCCTTTTGTTGTACTCCGCGCCGTAATCTCACACCTCCTACCCGCAACTTCACATATCGCGATAGACTAGGCGTTGCACTACGCCTAGTAGAACGGGCTGCCCGCCCGTTCAAACTTCACCTCAATCTGCAATTATAAAATTTCCCTCTTGCCATGGGCAAGGGGGATTTGGTAAACTTCACTTTGCTTGGAGAAGGCAAGGCCAGCGGCAGGGCGGCGGAATGGGTGTTTCGCCGGCAGGCGGGTGGCATGGATGATGATAAAAAGGAGCCCAAACATGGACACGATAATTCGTAAAATCGGAATGGGTGGGGGTAAAACCCTAGTTTCCCTCTTTTCCGGAATCGCGAAGGCCGCGAGAGGCGCGGTTCTGCCGCTGTTGATCGCGGCAAGCGCGATCCTTCCGTCGCGAGGGGACGGTCTCGCCATCACGCCCGTCACGCTGCCGGACGGAATGGAGGGCGTGCAATACGACCAGTGGTTCACCGCCACCGGCGGCGGCGACAGCCCGAGCTGGCAGTGGTACACCGTGCCCGCCAGTTACGCCACCGCCGCGAGCACCTATCAGGTTTCGGGAAACGAAACGCCGCTCTGGGAAGGGCAGAACCAACGGGGCAACGTGGAATACACCTTGCCGTTCGCGTTCCCGTTCGGGGGCCGCATGATCGACAAGGTGTACATCAGCCCCGTAGGCGCAATCCTCTTCAAGGACGATTTCATCGACGACAACTACGTTCAAAACAGCTCGCTCTACTACCGCTATGGTATCGCGGTGTTCTGGTGCGAAACGTCGAAGGTGGAGGCCTACGTCGATACGAACGTCGCAAACGAGGTGTCGTTCCGCTTCGAGTCGTTCTCCCAATACGGCACGTGGGCTGCGCGCGCGACGCTCAATAAAGACGGCACCATCCGCTGCTCCTACCGGCAGACGGGCAACACCTTTTCGGGCACGACGCGCGTGATCGGCGTCGCCTTCAGTGGCAACTACCTGCCGGTTGGCGCGGAGTCGGACGGCATCCCGGCGACGGACATCGTCTTCACCACCTACGGTCTTCCCGCCGGCCTCCAGTTCAGCTCAGGCTCATGGGATCCCGACACCTCCCTCTATCGCCCCCGTCTCTACGGCAAGGTCGCCGAGGCGTGCGACGTGAAGTTTGCCGTGCGCGTTTACGACGACAACGACAGTTCGGTGGCCGCAACCAACTTCTATGCCTTCTCCATCGTCCGCAACCCGAACCGCCCGCCTGTGATCGACGCCTTCACGCCGGCGGATACGAACGTCGTGCGCGTCCTCGACATCGGCGACACGCTTGATTTCAACGTGGCCGTGACGGACGAGGCGGGCGATCCCTTCGACGTGAAGTGGGAGTTCATCCACGATTCCAACTACTCGACTTCGACCGTCCTCGGCGACGAGACGAACTTCACCTTCACGGCGACGAAAGAGCTCTATGAGGCGCAGGGCAAATACGGCAGATCGCTGATCCGCTGCACGGTATCCGACGAATGCTGGACGAACAGCGTCACGTGGCGCGCCTACATCCGCACGAGGCAATACGCAGATCCCTCCGCCGACTCCGGGACGGCCGACGGCTCGGAGGCGCACCCGTGGGCGGGGCTTCCGTCTCTTTCCAGCCTCAAGCGCGGCGACGTCCTGACCCTCGCGCCGGGGACGTACGTGAAAGAATCGCAGGCGCAGATTGGCATCACCGGCGGCGCGACACTCCGTTCGTCGTCAGGCAATCCCGGCGACACGAAGATCGTATTCAAGAAGGGCGAATACATCCACGGCCCGAGCGACACCGACCGCGCCACGATCCAGGGCATCTCGTTCGACGGCGTGACCTTCTACGGCTGCGACCTCACAGACTGCGAGATCAGGAACTTCGTCGGCACCACGAGCTACGACGAGGGCGCAATACGCTGCTGCTCGCTCGTGCGCTGCCATGTCACCGGCGGCAGCGGCCAGTACATCTGCCATCAGTGCGAAGTCTTCGACTCAACCATCGCTGGCAACACGATCAACACGTTTACGTCCGACGGCAAGACCTACAGCGCCATTGGCTCCAGTTGCTCCGTGGAGAACTCCATCGTGGTGAACAACCTCTCCTACGACGGCGCCGAGCTGAACGTCATCACCGGCAAGTACACCTACGTCACGATGACGAACTGCTGCACCATACCCGCGCAGACGAAGCTCGGCCCCGGCAACTACGAGGCGCAGCCGACGTTCGTCTCGCTCGCGGGCGGCGACACGCGCCTCAAGGTCGGGTCCGCATGCATCGACGCGGACAACCCCGCGAACAACACGGGCGCGTACAAGGGCCCCGGCGTCGAGGGCTTTGCCGTATACGCGTTCACCGATCCCGTGCGCGGCATCTTCTCGGACGGATCTGAACTGCAGGTTGTGGCGGCAGGCGCGACGGCCTACGTCATGGTCAAGCCGCTCACCGACCGCGCGTTCCTCGGCTGGGTGACGAACGGTGTCGAGGTCGCGGGCGTGACAACTCCGGAACTCGCCATCGAGAACATAGACTGCGACTACGAGGTCGAGGCGCTCTTCGAATACAGGGAGTTCTGGGTGAACCCGACGGAGGCGGACGACTCCGGCGACGGCAGCGCCGCCGCGCCGAAGAAGACCATCGCCGCTGCCGCCGCGCTCGCGATAAGCGGCGAGACGATCCGCCTCGCGGAAGGGAGCTACGAGCCGTTCGACCTCGCGGGCGACTACTGGACGCCCGACAGCCGCGCGCTGACGTTCCTTGGTGCGGGTCCGGGCAAGACGGTCATTGACGGCGGCGGCACGAACGTCTGCGTGCAGCTGGCGGAGAACATGAAGCTCAAGAACCTGTCGGTTGTGGGCGGCAACGCCGAGGGCTGGGATCTAGCGGGCGGCGTCAACGGCGGCATCGTCGAGAACTGCGTCATCTCGAACTGTACGTCCGGCTCCTACGCGGGCGGCGTGCGCAACGCGACGGTGGTCAGCTCCCTCGTCGTCTGCAACACGAACACGTACTACGGCAGCGGCTATGCGGCCGGCATGAGGAAATGCAAGGCGATCAACTGCACGATCGCCGGAAACGTCAGCACTGGCAGCTCGTCCGGCGGCGCGAGCGGATGCTACCTCCTCAACTGCATTCTCCACGGCAACGTTTCGACGTCCGGTGACGCGACGCGCCAGGACTACTACGACGCCCGGAACTGGCTGGACAACGACAGCGTCAGCTCGAACGTCGTGTACGCGACGAACCTCGTGGGAACCGATCCGTGGTTCGTGGACGCGGCGAACGGCGACTATCGCCTGACTGCGGGCTCTCCGGCCGTCGACGCGGGCGGCGAGGTGTTTGTATTCGATTTCGAACACGCGACCGACCTCGCGGGCGAGCGCCGCATCAAGGGCGGCATTATCGACTACGGCTGCTACGAGGGCGGCATCGTGACCGGCGCGCCCGCCGCGCCCGTCGCGACCGGCACGAGCGCCAAGGCCGCGAAGGGCATTCCGTTCACGTGGGAGGCCGTGCCGAACGCCGCGGAGTACCGCATCTACCGCGGAACTAGCGATAATGTTGCCTCCGCGACGCTCGTCGGCACGACCACGACGGCCGGCTACCTCGACCTCACCGCCGAGGGCGGCACGGACTACTTCTACTGGATTTCCGCCTACAACGCCCAGTTCGGCGAATCTGAGAAGTGCGGCCCCATTGCCGTCACGGCGCTCGCCGACCTCAAGATCGACACGGCCTCGCTCCCAGACGCGACCGAGGCCGTGCCCTACAGCGTGCAGCTCGAGTGTTCCGGCAACGTGGGCGCGGCGACGTGGAGCCTGCCCGACACCTTCGTGACGCGCGAGGCGAACACTTTCACCGACGCGACGGGCGTCTTGGTCGATGACAACTGGCCGGAGAAGGACGGCTCCTACCAGCACAACCCGATCATCTCGCTTCCGTTCACGTTCACGTGGTTCGGGACGGCCTACGACAAGGTGCGTCTTTCGGAGCATGGCGCAATCGCCTTCGGTGACACCGGCAAGTCCCTCTCGTGGTCCTACTACGCCATCGACGAGACGCCGAAGATTGCCGTCCTCGAAGGTGTTTCCGGCTGGGGCGACTACACGACTATCTCGGAAATCCGCGTCGATTCGCAATCCGACTACGTGAAGATTTCCTGGACGGGCACGAGCGATAGCCGTCTCGCTGAGTTCTCCGCGACGATCTCCGCCGACAACACCGTGCGCCTCTCCTACGGCAGCTGCGAGGGCGGCGGCTACATCGCCTATTCCAACGGATCGGACGAGTCCGCTGTCGAAATCCTCCGCAAGCGCGAGGACTTCTCCAACATGGAGGATATCGTGATCACCGGCCTCCCGAACGACAGCGGGCTCGCGATTTCCGAGGATGGACTGCTCTCTGGCATCATCGACGACGCGGGCACGTATCAGGTCTCCGCGCTCGTGACGGACACCGACAACGGCGACACCGTCTGGAAGACCTTTGCGCTTTCCGTGGCGGCGAATCCGAACACGCGTCCCGTGATCGACTCCACCTCGCCCGCCACGGGCGGGTCGTCGGCACCCGAGGACATCGCGAAGACTGTCGTCCTCGCGGGCGACAGCCAGGAGTTCACGGTTGCGGCGCACGACCCCGAAAGCGCGGCGCTCAGCTACAGCTGGTATCTCGACGACGCGCTCGTCTCGACCGCCGGCGCAAGCTGGACCTTCGCCGCCACCGACGCAGACCTTGGACGGCATACGCTCGTCTGCGAGGTGGCCGACGCGCTCTGGACCAACGGACAGGTGTACGCCGAGTGGGAAGTCTCCGTAGCTCAGAAGCTCTACGTCGACGCCGTCAACGGCACGACGAACGGCACGGGAACGGCAGAGTCGCCGTTCAAGACCCTCCAGCAGGCGGAAGGGTGGATCGGCGGAGGCGAAACGGTGTTCGTCGCGCCCGGCACCTACGCGCCGATCCGCGTGTGGGGTGGTGGCTTCGACCCCGTCACGTTCCGCGCTACGGGAAGCGCGGCGGAGACGATCATCGACGGCGGCAGCACCAACATCTGCGTGGACGACTGGAACTGCACCAAGGAGTTCACCTTCGTCGGCTTCACCCTGCGCAACGGCGGGGACAAGGATTATGCCGGCACGGCGTCCTACGGCGTCAACCTGAAGGACTGCGTCGTCACGGGCTGCAAGAGCTGGCGCTGCACAATCTACGGCGCGGACGTCGAGAACTGCCAGATCTACGGCAACACGTCGGAAGCCGCCGGCGCAGCCGTCGGCTTCTGCAACGTCGTCAATAGCCTCATCTACAGCAACACCGCCGGCGGAACGGGCGTTGTTTACCGCTCCACGCTCGACCACTGCACGGTTTACGGCAATACCGCCATGGTCGGCGGCGGCATGGACGGCATGTCGACGGCTGACCACTCGATTATCTGGGGCAACACCGCCACGGCGGACGCTTCCACGGCCAACTACGAGCCTGGGACGAACGGTGTGCAGTTCACCTACTCCTGCACCACGCCGCTGCCGTCCGGCGACGGCAACATCGCGACCGATCCGCTCTTCGTGGACGCGGCGGGCGGCGACTTCCGCCTCTACTCAATTTCGCCGTGTCTCGCGGCTGACATGGGCTGCTTCACCGATGGCGGCGTCGCGTCCACGTGCGTCGTCACGTTCAACGCGGCCGGCGGCGAGGGTGGCTGGAGCAGCAACTTGACTTGCGGCGCAACGTTCACCGCGCCGACGGTGACGCGCGAGGGCTACACGTTTGGCGGATGGACGCCGGAAGTGCCCGAGACGGTGCCCGCGACCGACATCACCTATACGGCGCAGTGGACGGTCAACACCTACTCCGTCACGTTCGACGCGAACGGCGGCGAGGGCGGTTGGAGCAGCAATTTGACGTACGGCGCAACGATTGCCGCGCCGACGGTGGTGCGCACCGGCTACACGTTCGGCGGCTGGACACCCGCCGTCGCCGAGACGGTTCCGGCGAGCAATGCGACGTTCACGGCGCAGTGGACGGTCAACACCTATTCCGTGACGTTCGACGCGGCCGGCGGCGAGGGCGGCTGGAGCAGCAACTTGACGTACGGCGTCGCGCTCGCCGCGCCGACGGTGACGCGCGTTGGCTACACGTTCGGTGGCTGGACGCCCGCCGTGCCCGCGACTGTTCCCGCAAGCGACACTACCTATACGGCGCAGTGGACGGTCAACACCTACTCCGTCACGTTCGACGCGAACGGCGGAACGGGCGGTTGGAGCGACAACTTGGCGTACGGCGCGACGCTTACCGCGCCCGCAGTGACGCGCACCGGATATACGTTCGGCGGCTGGACGCCCGCCGTGCCAGCGACGGTTCCCGTTGGTGGCGCGATCTATACGGCGCAGTGGACGATCAACTCCTACGACGTCTCGCTCAACCTCTGCGGCGGCGCGGGAGATGTCGTCGCGAACGTGGCGTATGGCACGCTCGTAGGCGCGCTGCCGCTGCCCACGAGACAGGGTTACGCCTTCGACGGCTGGTGGACGGCGGCAGAAGGCGGCGAAAGGGTGACCGACGACACGGCGATCACCGGCGCCACGTCGCTCTTCGCGCACTGGCTCGCGAACGCCTATACGGTGGTGTTCCATTCGGGATATGACGATACGACCGCAACGCAGGCTTTCGAGGTTGACGCGGTTCAGGCGCTCACGTCGAACGCCTTCGTGCGCGCGGGCTACGCCTTTGACGGATGGGCCACGAACGCGACCGGCGCGGCGATATTCGCCGACGGCGCGGTGGTGAGCAACCTGGCGGTCGTTTCGGGCGCAACGGTTGATCTCTATGCCACATGGCTCGTCAATGCCTACCGCGTGACGTTCGACCCGAACGGCGGGGAGGGTGGCTGGAGCAGCAACCTGACGTACGGCGCAACGCTCGCCGCGCCGACGGTGACGCGCATCGGCTACACGTTCGGCGGCTGGACGCCCGCCGTGCCCGCGACGGTGCCGGCAAGCAACGCCACCTATACGGCCCAGTGGACGGTCAATTCCTACGCAGTCACGTTCGACGCGAACGGAGGCGAGGGTGGTTGGAGCCGCGAGATGGAATATGGCACGGAGATCGCCGCGCCGACGGTGACGCGCGAAGGCCACACCTTCGCGGGCTGGCAGCCCGCGCTACTAGGGAACGTTCCGGCGAGCAATGTGACGTTCACGGCGCAGTGGACGGTCAACTCATACGCCGTGACGTTCGACGCGAACGGCGGCGAGGGCGGTTGGAGCCGCGAGATGGAATTTGGCACGGAGATCAATGCGCCGACGGTTACGCGCGAAGGCTACACCTTCGCGGGCTGGCAGCCCGCGCTACTAGGGAACGTTCCGGCGAACAATGTGACGTTCACGGCGCAGTGGTCTCTCAACTCCTACGACGTTGCGCTCGACCTCTGCGGCGGCGAGGGAACGTCCGCTACGAACGTGACGCATGGTACGCTGGTGGGCGCGTTGCCGCTGCCCACAAGGATGGGCTACGCCTTTGACGGCTGGTGGACGGCTGCCGAGAACGGCACGAAGGTGTCTGACGACACGGCTATCACCGGCGCGAGGTCGCTCTTCGCGCACTGGATCGCGAACGCATATTCCGTTGCCTTCCACTCCGGACATTCCGGCGACACCGCCGTAACCACGCAGGCGTTTGAATTTGACGCGGCCCAGGCTCTCACGCCGAACGCCTTCGTGCGCACGGGCTACGCCTTTGGCGGATGGGCCACGAACGAGACGGGCGCGGCGACATTCGCCGACGGAGCCGTGGTGAGCAACTTGACTGAAGTATCCGACGCGACGGTTGATCTTTACGCCACATGGCTCGCAAACGCCTACGTGGTCACGTTCGACGCGAACGGCGGAACGGGCGGCTGGAGCAGCAACCTGACGTACGGCGCCGCGATTACCGCGCCGACGGTGACGCGCGAAGGCCACACCTTCGCGGGCTGGCAGCCCGCGCTACTAGGGAGCGTTCCGGCAAGCAACGTGACCTTTACGGCGCAGTGGACGGAGCTTCTGCCGCCGTACACGCTTACGATCGAGGACGGCGTGCTGAAGGGCTACACGGGCGACCTCCCGGCGACGCTCGCGATTCCGGCGACGGTGACGGCGTTCGGCGCAAACCTCTTCAAGGGCGCGACGGCGCTCACCGCCGTAACGGGCGGCGCGAATGTGACGGCCTGCGGCGCGGGCGCGTTCCGCGACTCGGGCATCTGGAAGGCCGCGCCGAACGGACCGGTCGTGGTGTGCGGCGTGCTTGTGGGCTGGAAGGGGACGGTTCCCGCAACGGCGACCGTGCCATACGGCGTGAAGGTGATCGCGGACGGCGCGCTTGCGGGAGCCGCGAACCTCGCGACACTCTATCTGCCCGATTCGCTCGTCTCCATCGGCGCGGGCGCGTTCAAGGACTGCACGAAGCTCGACGACGTGTTCGGGCTTGAAGACGGCGTGACCGTTGCGGACAACGCCTTCGAAGGCACGCTCCGCAACACCTTCCGCTTTACGTGGTCTGGCCTGGTCGTGACCGGCTTCAAGGGTCCGCTCCCTGCCGCGCTCGTCATACCCGCCAACGCCACCGGCATTGGCGTGAATGCGTTCAAGGGGCAGACGACGATTACCTCGCTGACAATCGAGGGCGAGAACGCCGTCAACGTCGGCGCAGGCGCGTTTGAGGGATGCACGGCGCTCGCGACGGCCACCATCGGCGGCGGCGCGACAATTGCCGCGACTTCGTTCAAGGGCTGCGCGGCACTGACGAATCTCGCCGTCGGCGGTTCGGCCACAATCGCCGCCGAATCGTTCAAGAATTTCGCGGCGCTGAAGACCGTTTCCATCGGTGGCGACGCAACAATCGGCGCGTCGGGGTTCGCGGGCTGCACGGCGCTTAATACTTTCACGGCCGGCGGTGGCGCAACGGTCGGCGCGTCCGCGTTTGAGGGCTGCACGACCCTTGAGACTTTCACGGCCGGCGACACCGTTTCCATCGCCACGAATGCCTTCAAGGGTTGCGTCGCGCTTGCCACCGCAGACTTCGGGAAAGTTTCCGCACTTGGCGAGAGTGCGTTCGAGGGCTGCTCGTCGCTCGCATCGCTTGAGCTGGCGGAGGGCATCGAGGAGATCGGTGCGGCGTCGTTCAAGGGCTGCGCCTCGCTTAAGGCGATCGATCTCCCGGCGTCCGTCACGACGATCGGCGTGTCCGCCTTCGAGGGATGCTCGAAGCTGGCGACCGTCACGGGCGGCGAGAACGTGCGCGTTATCCGCACGGACGCCTTTGCCGGAACGGCGTGGTACGACGCGGCCCCTGCGGAGGGCTTCGAGGAAGTCTCGCTCGGCCACGTGCTCTTGCGCGTGAAGGGCGATGTCCCCGCCTCTTACGAGATCTCGTCGAACGTCTGGACGGTCGCGAACGGTGCGTTCGCTGGCGTCACCACGCTCACCGAACTCTATATCGGCACGGAGGTGGTCTCGCTCTGGGATCGCGCGTTTGCGGGTTGCACCTCGCTCGGCAGCGTGACCATTCCGAGCGGCTGCCGCGAGTTCGGCGACTACCTCTTCGACGGCTGCACGTCGCTCACCAACGTCTTCTTCCGCGGCCACGCACCGACGAACGACGTGCCGCACCTCTTCGCGGGCACGCCCGAGACGCTGAAGGTCCGCATCAAGGAAGGAAGCCGCGGATGGGTATATCCCGGCGCCGATTCCGACTACCGTCCCGCCCGCTGGCCGTACCAGACGGCGGGAAGATATGGATGGCAGCCTGTCGCGAACGACCTGAACCGCGCGGTTTACGATCCGGACGACGAGCCCGGTGTCGTGCGCAGTATCATCGTCGATGGCAACATCACGAACGACACGACATGGGTCGGCGGCAGGGTGTACGAGATTCAGCGCAATTGCTCTGTCAAAGGGAACGCGACGCTGACGGTCGAGGCCGGCGCAATCGTAAAGTTGCCGTTTGGGAGAGTTTACGCCTATGACCCAAGAGGGTTGAACGTCTATGATTCGGGCTCGCTTGTGGTCAACGGCACGCTCGCCAATCCCGTGGTGTTCACCTCCATACGCGACGACTCGTGGGGCGGCGACACGAACGGCGACGGCAACCGCTCCGAACCGTATCCCAGCGAATGCGGGGGCGTGTATGTTTATTCAGGGAAAGCAACCGTTCACGCGACCTACGCGAAGTTCCTGTATGGGCAAGCCGTAAACAGCTTTGGCGCTACAGCGTGTCTGATAAGCTATGGCCGGACCAACACCCTTTACGGTTGCGAGTTCAGCCATTCGGCGATGGACGGATATTTCGGCTGCGGACGGTTGGAGAATTGCGTCTTTACCGACTGCGACCGCGGCCTTGTCTCTGTTGATTCTGTTAATAAGGGCATTGTGGCCGTCAACTGCGTCGCATACGGCAACCGTGTCGGTTTCTTCTCGCACACGGGGTACATGTACATAACGAACTGCATTTCCGCGTTCAACTCGGAATACGGCATCTCGGGCGACGGTAACGCCGTCTTTTCCACGCGGAGCTGCCTCTGGACTCCCGGCGGCGAGAACACACGTTATAAGAATGGCGGGAAAACGTGGAACACCTACAACGTCGACAACATCGAGGCTGATCCGCTCTTCCTCGATGCGGCGAACGGGGACTTCCGGATTTCGGCGGATTCGCCGTGCGTCGATGCGGCGTATGGCGACGTCGCGCCGGAACTGGACTACTACGGCCAGCCGCGCATGGATGTTAGGTTCGTGCGCAACACGGGCAAGCCGAACGCGGAGGGAATCTATCCCGACATCGGCATCTACGAGGTGCCGGGCACGACGGAGCGTCCCGTGATGAATCTTGAGGTGGAGAGCGTGTCGTTCACGCCCGCGACGGTTGCGCCGGGCGAGACGCTGGCCGTCACCTACACGGTGAAGAACGCGGGAGACGCGGCGGCGACGGGGTCGATCCGCGACGTGGTGCGCATCAAGTCCGCCGCGAACGGCGGCACGATGGTGGCTGGCACGGTGACGCAGAGCTACAGCCTTGAAACGAACGCCGTCGCCACGTTCACCGCGCGCGTAACGATGCCCGCCGCTCCGGCCGGCAACTGGTACGTGGGCATCGACGTGAACCCGAACCGCGACGTGTTCGAGCAGAACCTCCAGAGGAATTCGATGTGGACGGAAAATACGGTCGAGGTGACGCTGCCGGGTCTGACCACTTCGTCCTCGACAAGCGTGACCATCCCGGCCGGAACGACGAAGGGGTGGGCGTTGATCGATCTGCCGGCCGAGGGCGGCGTGGTGACGGTCACGGGCGCGAACGCGGCGGCGATCCGGGCGATGGTCGCGAACGGACACATGCCGACGGTGGTGATGAACGACGCGGCGTCCTTCGCGCAGGGCACGACAACGGCCGTGCTCGTGGTGCCTGCGCGCGCGGCGGGCGAGACGATGTACCTTGCCGTCGAGAACACGGGGATTTCGTCCGCGACGGTGACGGTCAAGGTCGAGAAGCTGACGACGCAGCTGTGGTCGGTCTATCCCGAGATTGCGGCGAACGTGGGCGACATGGGCTTCACGTTCACGGGCGCGGGGCTGACGGCGACGAGCGACATCCGTCTCGGCGGCATCAAGGCCAAGAGCGTGACGGTCGTAGACTCCGCGAACGTGTACGCTGTCTTCGACATCCACAACATCGCGGCAGACCGGTACTACGACGTGACGGCGGACGGCAAGACGCTCCGCGACGCGGTGTACATCAACAAGGTGGCGAAGGGGCCGATCCTCGAAGCGAAGCTGGAACTGCCGGAGCGCACGCGCGACAACCGCATCTATACGGGCTACGTGGTCTATGAGAACACGGGCGACACGCAGATGAACGTGCCGATGTTCATCGTGAAGCGCGGCAAGGGCGACACGACGACGATGCTGGGGGCGTACGACGCGGAGACGCTGACCTCCAACGCCGTCGTCGTGGCGGGCATCGGCTCGACGCATCCGGCGGGCATCCTGAAGCCGGGCGACACGGGCCGCCTGCCGTTCAAGTTCAAGCCGGTGGGCGACTACAATCTCTCGCTCAGGAAGTGGGTCAAGACGAAGGACGACGTGGCGGCGATGGCCACGCGCCTCAACCTCCGCGGCCGCACCGTCTGGAACGGCGACGACATCTACTACTCGGCGCTCAACGTGCGCAACGGCAACCCCGTGGCGGGTGTTTCCGGCTGGCTCCTCGACGCGAGGACGCGCGAGCCGCTCGCCGAGACCGAACTCTACATCGTGCCGACGAACAACACGGCCCGAATCGCCGGCAGCGCGACGACGGACGCAAAAGGCTACTTCCAGTTCCCGCTGCTCCTCGATGACGCATACGCGTTCATCGCCGCCGACAACTCCTGCGTCGTCTCCACCGGTGTCGTCGCGGTGGTCAAGGGCCAGGCGGACGTCAACGGCGTAGAAGTTCTTGCCCTGCCGCCGGCGAGGGTCCACGGATACGTGATGGGCTCAGACGGAACGCCGATCCAGTACGGCAACGTCGCGCTCAGGCGGGACGGAATGTTCAGCGGCGCGACGGTCGAGACGGACGGCTTCGGCGCGTACACCTTCACCGGCGTCATGGACGGCGAGTACGAGGTCCACGCGCTGGCGTTCGAGCACTACGAGGAGGCGCTGTCCGAGAAGTTCACGATAAGCATGACAAACCTCGACGTCAGGGCCGACGTCGTGTTGCGCTCGCTCGCATGCGTCCACGGCACCGTCTCGTGCGACGGCGTGCCGGTAACGAATGGCGTCGTAGAGGTGCTCACGTCCGAAGCGGAGATGACGGCGGTAAGCATCGACACGAACGGCACGTGGAGGGCGGACGGCATCGCGCCTGGGAAGTGCACGTTCACGCTTTCCGCGAGGGGCTACGCGCTCAAGGAGGCTGCGACGCTCGACGTCCAGCCGGGCGACGGCAACAGACTGGACCTTGAGGCGATTGATGGGCCGCTCTTCGGAGTCGGCCACAGGGTCGCGTACGTCGAGGAGGGCGTGCCGTTCAACGAGCGCCTGTACGTGCTCAACCCGTCGACGAACGACGTTTCGTACACGTGGAACTTCGGCGACGGGTCTCCGGAAGTAACGACGACGAGCGTCCACACGTACCACGAGTACGTCCGCACGGCGGGGACGAACAGCTTTGACGTCACGCTGACAATCAAGATGGCGGACGGCACGACCGACTACCGTACGCTCCTCGAGGTGGTGAACCTCCTGCCGCCCGTGGAGACGATCTACAAAGACAACGCGATAATCCTCTCCGAAGAGCGTCGCGTGAACGCCGGCACGCTCGAGTTCGTTGGCTTCGACCCGGATGGTGCCGAAGAGGGGACAGTCATGGTCCTCAAGGGTGAGGCGGACATACCGCTCGACGGGGCGGCCGTCATGGTCGGCTACGTCACGGAGAAGGGAGTCGTCTCCGACATAAGGCGCGTCATTTCGCACGAGACGCGGCCGGACGGCACGGTCTGGTGCACGACGAGCGGGGAAGCGGGATTCCTCGACATATTTGAGCAGATTGCCGAGACGATTTCGCAGGATGTCGTCATTCCTGCGGATAAGCCCGCCGAAAAAAGGCTTTCCGCAAAAAATAAGGTGGGAAGCGCGCTAGCCAACTTCCTCAAAGGCACCGGACACGCCGTCGCCGAGGGCGCTAAGAAGACGGGCGCCCACTTCATGAATGGCGGCAAGCTGATCGGCGAGTTAGGGACGTCGCTCGGCTGCGAGATGGGCCCGAACTGCCTAACCGGGCACATCGACACGGAGATAAGCACGGTGGTCCGCAGATACGTCTGCGAAGAGGGGTACTGGACCAACTACGGCCACAAGACCCAGAGGTGGCATCCGGCGTACGACACCACCATCACCAACACGGTATGCGCATACACGATCGTCACGCATCTCGACTTCAAGCCGTACCTCCAGATTGAGGGCTCGTCGGGAATAGGCTTCGAGAAGCGCACCGACAAGTGCGAACTCTGGACGCCTGAGGCGGGCTGGTCGATCAAGATACACGGCGTGCCGATCGACGACATAAAGCCCACGCTGCAGTTCCGTCCGTACCTCTCTGCTGGCGCCAGCGGCGGCGTGAAACTGTTCCTGCGCGTTTGGGGCGACCTGATATTCAATCTGGAGCTTGAGAACACGATCCACGAAAAGCCGGTCAGGGTCAGCTGCAACTACGACGGCATAAAGACCGAGAGCGGCGTCGAGCAGCTCGAAGAGCGCGACTTCATAGGCTCGGTCGAGGGAGGCGTTGGCGTGCTTTTCGGCATGAAGGGCAGGGTTGCGAAGTTCATTGACGTCCTCACCGGCATCGAGTTGGCCGCGCAGCTCAAGGTGTGGCGCGGCCAGACCAAGGCCGAGCCGGTCTCTGCGGAGGCAAGGATCGCGGCCAACTACGTCCTCGAGGCTACGCTGAAGGACTTCAACGTGTTCAACAGGATCATGGACCGGATCTCGTTCATCAAGTTCTCCGGTGCGATAGCGAACCTGGTCAACTGGCGCTGGCGCGCGGCGAAGTCCGACTTCGACTGGGAACAGGAGAGCGGCAGCAAGGAGAAAGGCTACGTCGTGAAGTTCGAGGACTGGTCGATACCGTCCTACAATGCGCACATGAGCGGCGGCTGGGGCGAGGGCCTTTCCAGGGCGCTCAACCTGTGGTCCTGGTGGAAGGGCTTCAAGTGGGAAGTCTCCCGCAAGAGGTGGATAATCAACGAATACCCGATCGACAGCGTGGGATGGTGTTTCGGCGACAGGACGTACACATACACGAACAACATGGAGTACGTCAAGACGCGCTACTACGACTTCGGCAAGCCCGGCAAGTACAACGTCTGGATGAAGATATACTCCGGCCCCCTGTGGTTCTTCGGCTACTGCTGCAATAAGACCGTCGACGTGAAGGAGATGGAGGAAGAAGAAGAAAAGGAAGAAGAGAAGGAAGGGGAAAGGAAGTCCGAGGTGGTGGACGAGAAGGGTGACAGAACCCAGAAATCGGTTGACCCGAACGAGGTGGTCGGACCCGAGGGCGAGGGTGCGAACCGCAGCGTGAAGCCGGGCGACTGGATGAACTACACCGTATACTTCGAGAACAAGGCGGATGCGGACGCCGCCGCGCAGGAGGTGTTCGTGGACAGCCAGCTCAGCCAATACCTCGACTGGAGCACGTTCGAGATGGGCACGGTCTCCATCGCCGGGCAGATCGACAACGGACTCGACGGCCTGAGCGCCTACGACCTGATCGCGTTGGGGTCTGCCTCGAGCGAGATGGAGCAGACGAACGGCCTGTACAGGGTGCGCACTGAAGTCCAGTTCGACGCCGCGACCGGCGCCGCAACCTGGTACATGCGCATAGTCGATCCGTCCAAGACCGACGGAGAGCAGTGGCCGGACGATCCTGACGCGGGCATCCTCAGTCCGAACGTGACGGTGCCGGAAGGCGAGGGCTACATCACCTACCGCGTGCGGGTGCGCGAGGACGCACCGGGGAACGTGAGGATCGACAACTCCGCGAACATCGTGTTTGACTACAACGATCCGATCGTCACGGACCCGGCGTGGTGGAACACGGTGTTCGAGATGGCGACGGTGCCCATGACGTCGGACGGCGTGACGACGAATCTCCGGTTCGTCGTGGGCAAGGCATACGGCGAATTGCCGACGCCCGCGCCGCGCGATGGCTGGACGTTCGAGGGGTGGTACACCGGGCCGAACGGCACGGGCCGCCACGTGACGGCCGAGACCGTCGTCCAGGCCGGCGACCACCTCTACGCATGGTGGAAGGCGATCCACTACCTCTACCACGAGGTGGAGGGCGCGGCGCCCGCCGGCGTGGCGAACGAATACAACGGCTATCTCGTGGACACTAACTCCAGCGCCGTTGTCGGCACAATCCAGCTGAAAGTCGGCAGGCCCAACAAAAAGACAGGGCTTGCGGCGGTCAAGGCGACGCTCGTCTCGGCCGGCGGAAAGAAGCTGACGCTCAAGGCAGAGGAGAAGGGTAAGGCTAAGATCGCAGATGACGGCCCGACTACGGTCGCTCTAGTCGGTGCCAAGACCGATCCATGCAGCGTCACGTTTGGCGCGAAGGGGCTTTCCGGTAATTACGGGAAGTACGTGATCACGGGCGCGCGCAACTTCTTCACCTCCAAGAACAAGGACGAGCAGGCTAAGGCGAACGAAACGCTCGCAAAGTGGCTCGGCGCGGTGAATGTGGTCTGGGACGGCGGCACAGTCAACGTGATGGTCGCCAAGAAGGGCAAGACGAAGGCGACGGTCATCCTCAAGGACGGGACGAAGGCCAAGGCGAGCGGACTGCTGCTCGTCGGCGAGGAATGGTGCTGCATCCCCGTGTTCGTGACTAAGAAGGCGAATATCGCCTTTACCATCTGGCTGCCGATAGGGAGCGGCGAGGTTGAGGCGGAGGGACTTGACAACGCCGTCATCGGCAAGGTCGGCGCGCTTGGCGCGAACAAGGCATTCCGCATCGGCGAGGGCGGTGACGCGCTCTGGTCGAAGCTCACGGGCAAGGTGTTGTCCGACTACCTGCCGGACGGCGTGCCCGTCACGCAGAACGGGGCTAAATGGGTCGTGCCGAAGGCCGGGAAGATCGCCCTGAAGAAGGGTGTCGTAGACGATTCCAAGGCGGGCGAGAATCCCTCTGCGCTGAAGCTCACTTACAAGGCGAAGGACGGATCCTTCAAGGGCTCCTTCAAGGTGTATGCCGATGTCGGCGGCAAGTTGAAGACGACGACGGTCAACGTGACGGGCGTGATGGTGGGCGGCGTCGGCTACGGCACGGCTACGGTCAAGAAGGTCGGCGGCGTGGGGGTGACGGTGGAGTAGTGTGCAATCCCCTTACATTATGCGTAAGGTCTACTGCGATGGCTTTACGCATAATGTAAAGTCGGCGGCGCATAACTGAGAATTTGATGGTGAAAGCGTGATGAATCACAATGGCACGAAATGTGCTTAAATTACTTTCTACAGAGTGGAGTTGCCACTCGTCAAGGAGAAACAAAATGAGCAAATACGTCGAGCGCGTGCTGAAGGAAACGGCTGCGCGCAATGGTAATGAGCCGGAATTCCTCCAGGCCGTCGATGAAGTGCTGACGACCCTCGATCCGGTTCTCAAGAAGAACCCGCAGTACGAGGCCAACGCCATTCTTGAGCGCATGGTCGAGCCTGAGCGCGTGATCATCTTCCGCGTCCCGTGGGTGGACGACAAGGGCATCGTCCGCGTGAACCGCGGCTACCGAATCCAGATGAATAGCGCGATCGGCCCCTACAAGGGCGGCCTGCGCTTCGACCCTACGGTGAATCTGGGCGTGTTGAAGTTCCTCGCGTTCGAGCAGGTGTTCAAGAACTCGCTCACCACGCTCCCGATGGGCGGCGGCAAGGGTGGTTCGGACTTCAACCCGAAAGTGAGCCCGCATACCCCCGGCAAGCGTTGCAGCGACGCCGAGGTGATGCGCTTCTGCCAGAGCTTCATGACCGAGCTCTTCCGCCACATCGGTCCTGATACGGACGTGCCGGCGGGCGACATGAACGTGGGCGGCCGCGAGATCGGCTACCTCTTCGGACAGTACAAGCGCCTCGCGAACGAGTGGACGGGCGTCCTCACGGGCAAGGGCCTCTCCTTTGGCGGCTCGCTGATCCGTCCGGAGGCGACCGGCTACGGCGACATCTACTTCGCCGAGAACATGCTCGCCATGCGCGGCGAGAAGTTCGAGGGCAAGAAGTGCGTGATCTCCGGTTCGGGCAACGTGGCGAGCTTCGCCGCTCAGAAGCTAATGCAGCTCGGCGCGACCGTGATGACGCTCTCCGACCGCTCCGGCGCGATCTTCTGCGAAAGCGGCATCACGGAGAAGATGCTCAAGGACATCATGGTCCTCAAGACCGTCAAGCGCGGCGAGCTCGCCGACTTCGCGAAGAAGACGAAGGCCGTCAAGTTCTTCGCCGGCAAGAACAGCTGGCAGATCGCGGACAAGATCGACGC